>JAAWPF010000094.1 GCA_022799835.1 Lawsonibacter sp.
GCCGCACAGCAGCTTGATGAGGGTGGTCTTGCCCGCGCCGTTTTTGCCCACCACCGCCAGCTTCTCCCCGGGGCGGATGGTCAGGTTCACGTGGGACAGGGTATCCTGCTCCGCGCCGGGGTAGCGGAAGGACACGTCCCGCAGCTCCAGCTGATAGAGGTGCTTTTCCTTCACCGGCAGCGGCTTGCCGCCGGCGAATTGGAAGGGCTCCGGCGTGTCCGCCACCTCCCGCAGAACGGACAGCTCCAGGCTCTGCCGGTGGAGCTGCCCCAGGCCGGAGAAGATGCCCGTCACCCACTGGTTGAAGCCGCTCACCGCTGTAAAATAGAGCACAAATTCAGCCGCCCCCAGCTCCCCCCGCAGGGCCATGGCTATCAGCAGACCGTAAGCCGCGCCGTTGCGCAGAAGGGCCAGCCCCATGTCCAGCAGATCGGCCCACAGATAGACGCGCATACTTTTGGCGTAGAAGTCCTGAAACAGCCGGGCGTATTTGTCGTACAGGTCCGACAGCCAGGGGCCGATGCCGAAAATGCGGATGTCCTTGGCCAGCTTCATGTCCCGGCTGCGAAAAATCACGTAGTCCATCTTGTGCAGGAGGGCAGCCTCCTCCTCCCGGCGGCGGTAGCGCCAGGCGCGGATGCGCTCCCCGGCGAAATAGCTGACAGCGGACAGCGCGGCGCACAGCAGCGCCACCCACGGCCCCACCCGGCACAGCAGCAACAGGTAGACGGCGAAGCTGATCAGGTTGGTCAGCAGCTCGGTCATGGTCTTCCAGATGGCCTCTCCGGCGTCATCATTGCCGTCCAGGCACCTGCTGGCCTTTTTAATCCGCTTGATATAGTCCGGGTCCTCAATGTGAGGGAAGGACGTGCGGCAGAAGGTCATGTGCAGGTCCAGGCACAGGCCGCTGCGCACCAGGATGCGCCCGAAGATGGCGTTGGTGTCCAGATACTCCCGCAGGGCGCGCACCCCCACCATCCCCAGGGTGAACCAGGCGATGAGCCAAACCAGCTCTCCCGTGCTCACGCCGCGCTCCAGCGCCGTCAGGATGGCGGGGACCACGAACAGCTCCAGCAGGCTGGCGGCCACGCCGCAAAAGACGATGCCCGCGCACACGCTGAGCACGCCCTTGCAGCTATGCCACGCCCGGCCAATCATAAACGCACAGTTGGAGACCATGCCGTAGGCGGGCTTTTGCTTGTCAATTTTCGGTTTTTCCATGTCTCTCACCTCAAGCGCATCTTAGCACAAAAGCCCCCGGCTGTGTAAACCGGGGGCTGAACTGTATTTCTCAGGGGCTGAACAGCACACCGGCCCTCTGGCGAAAGCCTGTATGCCACTCACGTGATGCCCTGCGGGGCGGACGGGGGATTTTTACGCTCGGGGATGGGCAGCAAAATCTCGGTGGTAAACGCCCCGTCCTCGCTGTTGCGGCTGAGCCAGCCTCCCAAGCGCTCCACAATGGTATCAACGCGCACCAAGCCGAACCCATGCCCGTCTCCCTTGGTCGAGGTAAAACGCCCGCCGGACTTGCTCCGTTTGCCCCCAGCGGCAAAGTTGGTAAAGGAGATATAGAGCTGCGTCCCCTTCATGTCCAGATACACCCGGATGAGCCGCTCCTCCCTGGGCAGGGCCAGACTGGCCTCGATGGCGTTGTCGAACAGATTGCCCAGGATGACGCACAAGTCCAGCTCGGACAGCGCCAGCTCCACGGGAATGCTGGCGTCCACCCGCACCTCGATCTGCTTGGCACGGGCCAGGGAAATCTTGCTGTTGAGGATGGCGTCCGCCATGGCGTTGCCCGTTTTGACCACCGTATCCACCGTGGCCAGGTCAGTTTCCACCTCATCCAGATAGGCCAGCACGGCGTCCCACTCCCCCTGAGCGGCATAGGCCTTCAGCAGCTGGATATGGTTGTGGTAATCGTGCCGCCAGCCCCGCATCTGGCGGTACATATTCTCCACCTCGGCATAGTGGATTTCGATGAGCTCCCGCTGATAGGCGGCAATGCGCCTGTCAACCAGCCTGGACAGCAGCCGCATCACAATTCCCTCCTCACATTCTCTGGACAATGGCCCGGTTCAGCTTCTCATACTGCCCCCGGGGCAGCGCAATGCGCTCGCCGGAGGTCAGCTCCACCTCGGTGCGCGTCACCCGCTGAACGTACGCCAGATTCAGCACACAGGAACGGCCCACCCGGAAAAAACGCCCGTCCAGCTCCTTTTCCAGCTCTCCCAACGGCCGCTTCACCGCGTAGTCCCGGTCTGCGTGAACGGTGACGTAATTGTGCAGCACATCCATGTACCGCACTCTGCTCAGCACAATGCGCACCGTCTCCCCCGGCAGCTCCAGGGTGAGGGCGCGCTCGTTCCGGGCCAGACGGCCCACAGCCTTGGTGAGCACCTGAAACAGCTTTTCCTCGTTTACCGGCTTGGTTAGGTAGTGCAGGGCCGACACCTCATAGCCCTCGGCGATATAGTCGGTATAGCCGGTGATGAACACGATTTGAACGTCCTCGCTCTCCTGACGGACCCGCTTGGCCAGCTCCACCCCGTCCATCCCCGTCATCTCAATGTCCAGTAGAAGGACATCGAAGTCCTTTCGCTCCTCATAGCGGAACAAAAACGCCTCCGCTGAGGGGAAGCGCTCCACCTCCACCTGAGTTCCGGCCAGCTCCGCCCAGCGGCCCGCCAAATCGGCCACATAGTCGGAGTACGATTGCTCATCATCGCACACCGCCAGACGATATCCCATATCGCGCCCTCCTCCCCGCTGTGTTATTTTAAGATACTATAGCACACGCGCCGGTGAATTTCCAGTCCAAACATCCCCCTGCTTGCGTCTTCTGACTGTTTGGGGTACAATATGGACACACCATCTTGATTCACCGGGAGGCCCGCCATGAAAACCATCGCAGTCATCGACGACGATATCCACATCGGCAATATGCTGGAGGAGCTGCTGACCCAGGAGGGCTACGCCGTCCTGCGGGCCTACTCGGGCACGGAGGCGGTCCTCCTTTTGGAGCGGCAGCGCCCCGATTTGATCCTCCTGGACCTGATGATGCCCGGCCTGTCCGGGGAGGAGGTGCTCTCCCACATCTCCGGGGTTCCGGTGATCGTCCTCAGCGCCAAGGCGGGGGTGGAGGACAAGGTCAGCCTCCTGCTCAGCGGCGCTGCGGACTATATCACCAAGCCCTTCCACCCCAGGGAGCTGCTGGCAAGAATCACCATTCGCCTGCGGGAGAGCCCCGCTCTGGCGGGGGAAACGCTCGCCTTTGGCCCCCTGCAGCTGGAACCCGACGCCCGCTCGGTATCGGTGGAGGGGAGGGAAGCGCGGCTCACCCGGACGGAATACGCCATTCTGAAACTGCTCATGCACAACCCTGACCAGGTCGTCACCAAGTCCCGGCTGCTGGACGAGATCGCCCAGGATACCCCGGATTGCACCGAGAGCTCCCTGAAAACCCATATGAGCAACCTGCGCCGCAAGCTGCGGGACGCGGGGGCGGGAGACTGCATCCAATCGGTGTGGGGCATTGGCTTCAAAATGCGCACTGAACAGGAGGAATTGTCATGACAAACCTCACATCCATGAGGAATATTGGCAAAGAGATGGCCCGGAAGCTGGCCGCCGTGGGCATCCGCTCCCCGGAAGAATTGCTCGCGGCAGGCTCCAAAGAGGCGTTTTTTCGCCTGAAAACGGTATTCCCCCAGGTGTGCCTGGTTCACCTGTACGCCCTTGAGGGGGCCATTCAGGGCGTCGAGTTCAACAGCCTCTCCGCAGACAAAAGGCGGGAGCTGAAACGGTTCAGCGATCAGCTCAAATGAGCGGCGTCGAAATCTGGACGAAATCTGAACCGTTTTCTTCACCGCTTTCTTGACCCTTCCCTGCTATGATGGCCTCATCCAAGGAAATGGAGGCAATCTTATGGAATATGTGCTTACCACACAGGGTCTGTCCAAGCATTACAAGGACTTCAAGGCCCTGGATAATCTCACCATGCACGTGCCCAAAGGCTCTATTTACGGCTTTGTGGGGCGCAACGGCGCCGGCAAAACCACCCTCATCCGGCTCATCTGCGGCCTTCAGGTCCCCACGTCGGGCAGCTACTCCCTCTATGGCGTGGACAACACCCAAAAGGAGCTCTCCAAAATCCGCCGCCGCATGGGCGCGGTGGTGGAGACCCCGTCCATCTACCTGGACCTCACCGCCCAGGACAATTTGAAGGAGCAGTTCCGGGTGCTGGGGGTTCCCTCCGATGACGGCATCCCGGAGCTGTTAAAGCTGGTGGGCCTGGAGGCTACGGGGAAGAAAAAGGCCCGCAACTTCTCCCTGGGCATGAAGCAGCGCTTAGGCATCGCCGTGGCCCTGGCCGGGAACCCGGACCTTTTGGTGCTGGACGAACCGGTGAACGGCCTGGATCCCCAGGGCATCATCGAGATTCGGGAGCTCATCCTGAAGCTCAACCGGGAGCGGCGCATCACCGTGCTCATCTCCTCCCACATTCTGGACGAGCTGTCCAAGCTGGCCACCTACTACGGCTTTATCGACAGCGGCCGCATCGTCAAGGAGCTGTCCGCCCGGGAGCTGGAGACCGCCTGCCGCAAATGCCTGCGTATTGAAGTCACCGATACCCGCATCCTGGCCCGCGTTCTGGACGGCATGGGCGTGGAGTACAAAATTTTGTCCGACGGGCAGGCCGATGTGTTCGCCCATCTCAACATCTCCCAGCTCAGCAGGGCATTGGACGCAGAGAGGTGCGAGCTGCTGTCCGCCCAGGAGCGGGACGAGAGCCTGGAGAGCTACTTCGTCAATCTGGTGGGGGGTGCTTCCCATGACTAAGCTGCTGAGCGCGAATCTTCTGCGGTTAAGAAAAAGCCATCTGTTCTGGGGGACGGTGGTTCTCAGCTTTGGCTTCGGGGCGTTCATGTGCGTCACGCGGTTCCTGGAACACCTGAACTACAGCTTTGAAGTGTCGCTAAGCTCCGTATTTTTCGGCTACGCCATGGTCGTGGGCGTGGTCATGGCCGCGTTCATCCCCCTATTCTTCGGCACAGAGTACAGCGACGGAGCCATCCGCAACAAGCTCACAGTGGGGCACTCCCGCATTGCCGTCTATTTTGCCAACCTCATCACCAGCTTGGGGGTGGCCGTTGTGTGCTTCGCCGCCTATCTGCTGGCCTGTATTGTGGTGGGCGTCCCTCTCATCGGCGGCCTCGACCTGCCCGCCCCCCTCACCGCCGCCGCCCTGCTGGGCTCCCTGCTGATGACGGCCGCATACTGCGCCATCTCCACCTTCATTACTATGAACTGCTCCAAAAAAGCCACCTCCGCAGTGGTGTGCCTGCTGGGCGTGTTTCTCCTCCTCATAGCGGCAATTATGACTCTTTCCATGTTGGACGCGCCAGAGTTCATCCAGGGCTACGTGATGAGCATAGACGGGCAGATTGTGGACACCAAGCCGGAGCCCAACCCCGCCTACCTCACCGGGATGAAGCGGGAGGTCTACCAATTTTTCTACGACCTGATGCCCACGGGCCAGGGCATTCAGTACAGCAACGTGAACTTCACCAATCCTTCGCGGCTGATGGGGCTGGCTGCTGTGATATTCGCGGCGTTCACCGGGGCGGGGGCGGCGCTGTTCCAGCGCAAGGACTTGAAGTAGGTGGGCGGCATGAGGAATCTGCTGGCGGCAAACTTTCTGCGCTTGAGGAAAAACAAGCTCTTTTGGGGCCTGCTGGCGTTCAGT
>JAAWPF010000095.1 GCA_022799835.1 Lawsonibacter sp.
GCCCAGCGGCTGGGGGTGCCGGAAAACACCTTGGATCCCTACCACAACGAGAAGCTGCTGGAGATTATCGGCTCGGAGCACCTGACGAAGCTGTCCAGGCTGCTCCGGAACACCACCCACGAGGCGCCGGTGGTGGAGTACGACTGCAGCGTCCGGCTGGACGGGCAGAGCCGGCCGGTCCATATCATCAGCCAGGCTATGTGGTCCATGGATGAGACGCCCCAATATATCGGCGCGATCGGCAAGATTACGCCCCTAGATGAGAAGGAGGGAGCCCTTTGACCATTCAAGAGTGCTATGCCGCCCTGGAGGGCAGCTATGAGGAAGTGCTGGGCCGGCTGTACAGCGAGGCGCTGGTAAAAAAATTTGTGGGTAAGTTTTTGGCCGATCAGTCCTTTCAGCTCCTGGAGAGCACCCTGAAGGCCGGAGATTATGAGGAGGCCTTCCGCGCCGCCCACACCCTGAAAGGCGTGACCCAAAACCTGAGCTTTACTAAGCTCTACCAGTCAAGCAATGAAATCACCGAGGCCCTGCGCACCAAAAATTACGATCTGGCTGTTCAGCTCTTCCCCAAGATTGAGGCGGATTATCTCCAGACCGCCAGCGCTATCCAGGCCTACCAGGCGGAGCAGTGAGCCCATCCAGCATTCCTTGTGAAAAAGCCCGCTTTCTTTCTGAAAGCGGGCTCTCTTTTTGTTGAAAGAGGAGGGACCGTGTGGTAAAATAGTGGCATCTGATTTTGTAAAGGAGGTCCCGCTATGAGGACCATTTCCGCCGCTGAAATCACCGCCGCCGTGGCCCGGCTGTGTATCCGGGCCAACACCGTCCTGCCCGCCGACGTGGCCGCCGCCCTGGAGACCTGCCGGGCCTCCGAGCCCTGGCCCCTGGCCCGGGAGACACTGGGCCTGCTCCGGGACAATTTGGACCTGGCCAGAGAGCGGAACCTGCCCATCTGCCAGGACACCGGCATGGCCTGCGTCTTTGTGGAGCTGGGCCAGGACATCCACATCGAGGGAGGCTTTGAGCAGGCCGTTCATGAGGGGGTCCGCCAGGGCTACGGCGAGGGCTACCTGCGCAAATCCATTGTGGGCGACCCCCTGCGCCGGGTCAACACCGAGGATAATACTCCAGCCGCGATTACGGTTCGTATTGTCCCTGGGGACACATGCAAAATTACCGTGGCCCCCAAGGGCTTCGGCTCGGAGAACATGAGCCGTCTTGGGATGCTCAAGCCCGCCGACGGGGTAGAGGGCGTGAAGAAATTTGTGGTGGAGACCATGGGTCTGGCCGGGTCCAACCCCTGCCCGCCCACCGTGCTGGGCATCGGCATCGGCGGCTCCTTCGACAAGGTGGCCGCTCTGGCCAAGCACGCCCTGCTCCGCCCCCTGGACGAGAAGAACCCCGACCCCTTCTACGCCGCCCTGGAGGCGGAGCTGCTGGAGGAGATCAACGCCCTGGGCATCGGCCCCCAGGGCTTCGGCGGCAGGACCACCTGCCTGGGGCTGGCTATCGAGACCGCCCCCACCCACGTGGCCGGCCTGCCTGTGGCGGTAAACGTGAGCTGTCACGTCACCAGAAGGGCGACGGAGGTGCTGTGAGATGGCCGGATACATGGTCTGCTGGCCCCAGGACCGGTGGAAGGAAATAAAAAAGGCGGGGGACGCCGGCCCCATCAAGGTGGTCTATGGCAGTATCCACGCCAGGATGCCCACCATCGCCTCCGTCAAGGTGGGGGACGTGGTGTTTCCGGTTACTTACATGCAGAAGCACCTGTATGTGCTGGCCCGTCTGCCTGTCACCCACCGGGAGCGCGCCTTTGATTACTGTATGCGGGAGCTGGGAAGCCAGCACGGCGCCCTCATCCCCGAGGGCATTGTGGTAAAGCAGACCGAGACCTTTTATTGGAGCTGGGACTGTAAAAGCTACAACTGCGCTGAGGCCGTTCCAGAGGGACTTCAGGTCGTTACCCAGGAGGAAAAACCCCATCTGGAACACCAAAATCCCTTCAACTGCTGCTCACAGTGGGCGGTGTGGGGGGAGGAGGGCTCCTCCATCGAGCCCCGCCAGCTCCCCGACCAGGTCCTGCCCGAGCTGCGCTTTGGCTATCCCAAAAGCAAGGAGAAACCGTTAAAGTTCACACCTAACGGCAGTGTGTTGTCCAGCAGCCTCACCGCCACCCGGCGGATGAGCGAGGAGACGCTGGAGATTTTCGAGGATTTATTCCGGTAAGGGAGGATTTACCATGCAATATAAACTGACCACTCCCGTCACCTGGGAGGACCTAGCTCTCCTCAAGGCGGGGGACACCGTTCTGCTGTCCGGGGTGGTGTACACCGCCCGGGACGCCGCCCACAAGCGGCTGATGGAACTGCTGGACCGGGGAGAGGAGCCGCCCTTCCCCATCGGGGACTCCGCCGTGTACTATGTGGGCCCCACCCCGGAGCGGCCAGGGGAGGTGATTGGTTCCGCCGGCCCCACCACCAGCGGCCGGATGGACGCCTATTCCCCCCGGCTGCTGGACCTGGGCCAGACCGTCATGATTGGCAAGGGGGCCCGGAACGCCGCCGTCAAGGCGGCGGTGGTCCGCAACGGCGCCGTCTACCTGGCTGCTCTGGGGGGCGCGGGGGCCCTGATGGCGGCCAGCGTGAAGAAGCTGGAGGTTCTCTGCTGGGAGGACCTGGGCTGTGAGGCGGTGCGCCGCCTGGAGGTGGAGGACATGCCCCTCACCGTCATTCTGGACACCTGCGGCGGCGACCTCTATGAGAGCGGGCCGGCAGCCTATTTAGGCAGCCTGTCATAAGAAGAGGAACGCCGCAGTTTTTCCCAAAGAAAAGCACACGCAGAGGAGGATACGCAATGAGCATTGGCTTAACATTCGCCGGGCGGATCGAAAGCCCCTCCGCGCTGGCAGAGGCGGTGAAGATCCTGGCGGACCAGCGGGGCTATCTTGTGGGAGGCGGCACGGCCGGTCTGCGGGTGGCCATGTGCCCCCTGGGCGGGGAGCTGAATCTGTTCTGGCGGCCTGTCGGGGAGCCGACAGGCCCCTGGCTGGCGCGGGGCGCCTGCCTGTCCACCCCCGCCGGGGCCGGACTGCACCGGGCGGCGGTGGAGCTGCTGGAGAGCCTGCCCATCCGGGATCTGACAGTGGAGGACGAGACCGGCTTTTACCGCGTCCGGGACTTCCGGCGGATGAAGGAAGAGCACTTCTACCCCTGGCTGAGGACCCTGGTGGACGTGTGCCGCCAGGAACAGGGGAAGGGGGTATCCGGGATGCAGCTGTGCTGGGACCTGGAACAGTACGCCCCGGAAGACATCCTCGACACAGTGGTCACCCCCATGGGCCGCTTCCGTCTGGACGAGCTGGCGGACATCGTGGAGGCGGGGGGCATCCAGGCCCTGGCGGACCGGTTTTTCCTGTGGGACGGCCGGACCCAGGACGCCCGTTTCTACCGCAACCGGGCCATCAACGCCCTCTGGGAGAAGTGCTACTTTGCTCCCTCCACCCGCAGCCTGGAGGATACCGCCGTCAACGCCGCCATTCTGGACGACCTGGAGCGGGCCGCCAAGCTGGACCCCGCCCTTCCCCTGCCCCGGGCGTCCTATGAGGAGGTGTGCGCCCTGGCGGACCGGACACCGGCCCTGCCTGACGGCCCGGTGCTGGAGGAGGCATTCTCCCCCGGCTACCGCAAGGGCGCGGTCACACACAGCCTGGGCGCCCTGCGCCTCACCCTGCCAGGGGTGTACCGCTATGAGCGGGAGTCGGAGAGCGTCCACCTGTGGGGCGGTCTGACCCCGGACGACCCGGTCTGGCGGGTGGTCCCCTACCAAGTTCGGGAGGGGGAGGCCGGCTTTACCGACAATCTGAGCGCCCTGAACGGCGCAGAGGACAGGGAATTGAAGGGAGGCGCCCTGCGCTGGGGCTGGCGGGAGGTCCGTGAGGAGGGACAGCGCCTGTTCCTGGCTGAGTGCGAGGTCATCACCGGCCCCGCCCTCTTCCTGGTCACCGCAACCTGTACCGCTCCCGCCGACCTGGGCGCCGTGGCCGGCCTGATCGGGCGCATCCAGGTGGTCAGCACCGCCGCCCGAAAGGAGACGGTCCAGGCACAGAAGTGAAGGCCACCGCCCAAAAGGGCGGTCCAATAAAATAAAGGAGACGGTATATGAGCATTGGATTTACCTTTACCGGCAAGGTGAAAAAGCCGGAGGCCCTGGTCGCCTCCGCGAAAAAGCTGGCGGAGGAGCGGCGCTACGGTCTGAGCAGCTGGGACCCTATGAAGGAGAACGCTCTGAACATCAGCCTCTGTCCTCTGGGCGGCCTGATTCAGATGTCCTGGAGGAAGGAGGGCGGCCTGTTCGGCCAGTGGGCGGTGGAGGGCTGCTGCTACTCCACCCCCGCTGGGCCGGGGCTGCACAAGGCGGCGGTGGAGGCGCTGGACGGCCTGGGCATCCAGAAGCTGGCCGTGGAGGACGAGACGGAGTACTTCCAGCACCGGGACTTTGACCGGATGCTCCGGGAGCACTTCCACCCCTGGCTGAAAACCCTGGTGGAGATGTCCTGCCAAAAGATTTCGGAGGGGGACTGTGCCCAGATGTGCCTGTGCTGGGACCTGGATTCCTACATGCCCGAGGACGTCCCCGGCACGGTGGTCACTCCGGTGGGCCGCTTCTCCGCCCAGCGGCTGAGAGAGATCGCGGAGACTCAGGGGGTGGAGGCGATGGCTGAGCGGTTTTTCCTCTGGTATCACCCCGGCAAGCGGGACGCCCTCTACGACCGGCAGGTCGCTCTGAATCTGCTGTGGGAGCTGTGTTATTTCGCCCCCTCCTCCCGCCACGAGGAGGACGCCAGCATGAACAAGACAATCTGCGACAATCTGGAGATGGCGGCTAAGCTGGACCCCTCCCTCCCCCTGCCCCGAAAGGCCTACAAGGAGGTGTGTGAACTGGCGGGCCGTCAGCCCGCCCTGCCCGACGGTCCCGAGCTGGAGGCGGAATTTGAGCCCGGCTATCGAAAGGGGCTGGTCACCTACTCCATCGGCCCTCTGCGCCTCACTATTCCCGGCCTCTACCGCTATGAGCGGGAGCAGTGGGAAGGGGGAAAGGGCTGCGACATGTGGTGCGACGAGACCAGCCTCAGCCCCATCTGGCGGGTGAACGGCTACAAGATGAACAGCGGGGCCGCCGCCTTTACGCCGGTGCTTGCGGACGACAACGACCTGACCGAGCACGAGATCAAGGGGGGCGCCATCCGATACGGCTGGCGGGAATGCGATGAGGGCGGTCAGACGGTCTATCAGGTCCGGGCCGAGGTCATCACCGGCCCCTCCCTCTTCGTCATCACCGTGACCCATCTGGAGGCGGAGGACCGGCCCGGCATCGTGGAGCTGATGGAGAAAATTTTTGCCCAAACCCAGGACATAGAGAAACAGACCATTCAGGCCATTAAGGAGGAATAAACTATGAACAAACAGCAGGAGGCGGCCCTGGCCGCTATGCAGGAGTGGCTTGCCCACCCCCAGGAGCTGGGCAAGGCCCCGGCCAAGCTTGAAATCGCGGGGGAGTTCGACCTCCACGACTGCCATTATTACATCCTGAAATACAAAAAATCCCTGCTGGGCAAGTGGCTGGTGGGGGTGTGCGGCTTTGAGGATACCGAGACCCTGGAGCCCTGCGGCCACACCTTCAGCCAGATGGAGCCCTACGACCC
>JAAWPF010000096.1 GCA_022799835.1 Lawsonibacter sp.
AAGTCCTCCATCAGGACCCGGTCGTCCTTCGACCACTGGTTCAGGTTGTAGTTGGGTGTTTGACTGCTTGGCATGTTTCATGCCTCCTTTCACCCCTGGCGGGGAGAGGGCAGAAGTGGGACGTTTCCATACATTTTATGGAAATGAGGGGGAAGTGCGGGTAAAAGCGGAGGGCAGCTTTCAGACTTGACATCGGCGGGGAGGGGAAGTAATATAAAAAAGGCCTGATTCAGGCGAATAATTGCGGAACGGAGGGCTAATATGAAAATTGTGGTGTTGGATGGCTACACGGAGAACCCCGGCGATCTGAGCTGGGGCCAGTTGGAGGAGCTGGGGGAGCTGACGGTCTATGACCGGACGCCTCTGGGGGACGAGGAGGAGATCATCCGCCGGATCGGGGACGCGGAGATTGTCTACACCAACAAGACCCCCATCACCAAAAAGGTGATTGACGGCTGCCCCGCTCTGAAATTTATCTCGGTGCTGGCCACCGGCTATAATGTGGTGGACTGCGCCCACGCCCGGGAGAAGGGGATCCCTGTGACCAACGTCCCCTCCTATGGCACCGCCTCAGTCAGCCAATTTTCCATTGCCCTCCTGCTGGAGATCTGCCACCACATCGGCCACCATGACGCCTCTGTCCATGCCGGAAACTGGGCCGGCTGCGCGGACTGGTGCTACTGGGACTACCCGCTGATTGAGCTGGAGGGCAAGACGATGGGGATCATCGGCTTTGGCCGCATCGGCCAGGCGGAGGGCCGCATCGCCAAGGCCATGGGGATGGAGGTGCTGGCCTATGACCTCTACCCCTGCGACAGCGGCAGGGCCATCGGGACGTATGTGGACCTGGATACCCTGTACGCGCGGGCCGATGTCATCTCCCTGCACTGCAACCTGACCCCGGAGAATACCGGTATGATTAACACGGACACCATCGCGAAGATGAAGGACGGCGCCATCCTGATCAACAACGCCAGGGGCCAGCTCATCAACGAGGAGGACGTGGCGGCGGCGCTGAACAGCGGAAAGCTGGGGGCGGCCGGCCTGGATGTGGTCTACACCGAGCCGATTCGGGCGGATAATCCCCTCCTGTCCGCAAAAAACTGCATCATTACCCCCCACATCTCCTGGGCGCCCAGGGAGAGCCGCCAGCGGATCATGGACTGCGCCGCGGCCAACGCCAGGGCCTACCTGGAGGGCCGCCCCATCAATGTGGTGAATTGAAGCCATAGGCTGTGGCTGTTGATTTCCCGCGGAGTGCCGCTGGCCGGCCCCGCGGGAAAAATTTTCATTCAAATTTTTGGGGCGGGCCGGAAAAATACTGTTGAGCCGGAGGCGCCATCCATGTTATACTGACACAGTACGGCAAAAACCTGCAGAATAAACAGAGAGTGAGGACAGCAATGACAGTGAAACAGATCAAAAAGAGACTTGCGGCCGGGCTGATGGCCCTGACGCTGATCGCATCCCTGACGCCGGCCCAGGCGGCGGCAACCACCTACCTTGATGTGGACCATAAGCTGTGGTACGCTTCCGCGGTGGAATTTTGCCAGCAGCACGGCCTGATGGACGGCAAATCCTATAACACCTTCGAGCCCGATGTACTGATGACCCGGGCCACCCTGGCCGAGGCCCTCTACCGTCTGGCCGGCCGGCCGGCTCTGGAGGAGGGGGCGGAGATGCCCTTCTCCGATGTGGAGCCCGGCCATCCCAACTGGAACGCCATCCTCTGGGCGCTCCAAAACCAGGTGGTCAACGGCTATCCGGACGGCACCTTTGGCCCGGAGGACCCCATCACCCGGGAGCAGATCGCCGCGCTGCTCTGGAACGCCCAGGGCCAGCCCGCGGCTCCGGCGGCGGAGGCCTACGCGGACGGCGCTGATATCACCGAGTGGGCCCGGGAGGCGGTAAACTGGGCCCGGAGCTCCACCGTGATGGTGGGCTCCAATGACAATCTGTTCAATCCTCTGGGCAATGCCAGCCGGGCGGACGGGGCTACTCTGGTGAAGAACTATGCCCAGGGGCTGTGCGGCGTGGAGGCCGGCTACCCCCTGCCCGAGGCCCGGGCGGTTCCCGCCAATACATACAACAGTGAAAACTTTGTTTTGGACGAAAATGGCTACCTCTCTTACCTGGGAGGCACCCCCTGCTCCCGGGGCATTGATGTGTCCGCCCACCAGAAGGAGATCGATTGGGTCCGCGTGGGTGCGGTGGGGATGGACTTTGCCATGATCCGGGCGGGTTACCGGGGCTATACAAAGGGTACCATTGTAAAGGATGAGTATTTTGACGCCAACATGCGGGGCGCCCTGAACAACGGGATGCAGGTAGGAGTCTACTTCTTCTCCCAGGCCATCACCCCGGCGGAGGCGGAGGAGGAGGCCCGCATCCTTTTGGAGTGGATTCAGGGCTATCCTGTCACCTACCCCGTCGTCTTTGACTGGGAGCGACAGGACTATGACAACTCCAGAACCCAAGGGGCCGGCGGGAACACCGTCACCGCCTGCGCCCTGGCCTTCTGCAGGGTCATCTCCGAGGCCGGCTACATTCCCATGACCTACGGCAGCCCCAGCAAGGTCTATGGGGAGCGGCTGCTGCTGGACCGCCTTCAAGACTACCCCGCCTTCTGGCTGGCCCACTACACGAAAGATACCGCCCCCACCAGCTTCCGCTATCACTACAACATGTGGCAGTATTCCAGCACCGGCCGCGTGGACGGTATTGAAGGCAATGTGGACCTGAATATCTGCCTTACCGACTGGCCGTCCTGGAGCGGCCAGGGCCCCCTCTGGTGGATCATGCCCTAAGTCCGGGAAAACCGGACTGGGGACAAATAATGAAGCGGACACCGGGTCCGCGAAAGGAGAGCGTCATGGCAGTTTCCACGGCAATTATCAAATTCACCAACAAGATTTTTCCCAAAGTGGTCCACCCCTTCAACCTCCAGAACCAAGGGACGGAGACCTACGCCCAGTGGCAGTACCGGAAGGGCCAGGATACCATCAAGTTCTTCCTGGAGGCCCGGACGGCGGAGGAGATGTTCCAGGGCAAGCAGGTGCTGGACATGGGCTGCGGGGCGGCGGGGAAGAGCTTGTACTACTGTTCCCTGGGGGCGGAGAAGGTCACCGGCGTGGAAATCGTCGCCCACTATGAGCGGGAGGCCAACGCCCTGGCTCAGGAGCTGGGCTTCGCGGACAAGTTTGAGTTTATCTGCGCCTCCGCCTTTGAACTGCCTTTCCCGGACAACTCCTTTGACACCATTATCATGAACGATTTTATGGAGCATGTCTCCGACCCCGCCCGGACCCTGAAGGAGGCCCTGCGCCTCATCCGGCCCACGGGGGCCATCTATATCAACTTCCCGCCCTACTACCATCCCACCGGCGCCCACCTCAGCGACGTGATCAACATGCCCTGGGTGCACCTCTTCTTTACGGAAAGGATGCTGGTGGAGGCCTATAAGGAGTTGGTGAAAGGACTGCCCGATGAGCAGGAGCGGCTGGAGCTGCGCATTTCCAAAGACGGGACCGGCAGGGAGTACTTCGGCTATATCAACAAGATGACGCTGAAAAAGTTCAAGCGGATTCTTGCCAGCCTGAACATCAAACCGGCCTACTGGCGGGAGGTGCCCCTGCGCGGCTGGATGGCACCTCTGGCCAAGCTGCCCGGCGTCAAGGAGATGTTCGTCAAAATGGGTGTGTGCATCATCCAAAAGCAGTAGGCGTCCAGGCGCAACCAACAGTTGCGGAAACTTCCAGCCCTCCTTGGTGGATCGCAACCGCCTTTTTTGATAAACTGGACTGACAGGAAAGGAGGCACAACCTATGAAATTACATGAAAAGATTGCCTGGTACCGCCGGGAGCGGAAGCTGTCCCAGGAGGAGCTGGCCGCCCTGGCGGGGGTGTCCCGCCAGGCTGTCAGCAAATGGGAGCTGGGCGAGGCGTCCCCCGACATCCACAAGCTGCTGGCTCTGGCCCAGGCCTTTGGCGTCACCACCGACCATCTGCTCAACGAGGACGAGGAGTTGGAGCGGTCCGCGCCCCCCGCTCAGCCCCGGGAGACTCCCGTACCCCCGCCGCCCCCGAACACGGTGTCCGGACAGGGGCAGTTTTCCAACCTCCCCGGCTTCATCGGCAAGATGGCCCGCCGGTGGGGCTGGCTGGCCGGAGTCTACATCGCCCTCCAGGGGGCGGGGGTGACGCTGGTGGGCTTGATCGCCCGGTGGGGCTTCGGAAGCATGTTCCGTACCCAGAACCAGCTGATGGGCGGAATGGACGGTTTTGGTCTGGGCGGCGGCTGGACCTACAGCGGCCCCCCGGAGCTGGAGGGGGCGGTGATGGACGCCTTGGGCATCGCTCCCCAGCCCTCCCCCCTTTCCGGCATGCAGGGGGTCTTTCTTGGTATCACCAACCTAATTCTTATCCTCGGCATTCTCTGGTTCCTTACCGGCCTGATTTTGGCTTTTGTGCTGTGGAAAAAGGGAAACAAGGGGGATTAACCCCCCCGCGCAACCGAAAATTGACAGAAAAATCTTCAAACGCAACAGAAAATCGGTGGAGTTGCAGGAGGTGTCAGGGTATGCTCAGGTCATCCAAAACACAAGGAGGTACCCGCAAAATGGCATTTTCTGACAACCTGCAATTTCTCCGCGCCCGCCAGGGCCAGACCCAGGAGCAGCTGGCCGAAATACTGGAGGTCTCCCGCCAGAGTGTGAGCAAGTGGGAGAGCGCCGCAAGCTACCCTGAGATGGACACCATTCTCCGCATCTGCGACCTATACCGCGTGGATCTGGACACCCTCATGCGGGGCAGCGTGGAGGACAGCCTGGTGGAGGACACCGCACAGTATGATAAGTTTATGAGTAGCTTTGCCAGGCGGATCGCTTTCTCCGTGGGGGGCATCATCGCCGGGGTGGCCCTGTGCGGCCTGCTGGACGCCAAGGGGATCTCTGAATACCTGATCTTCGCTGTCCTGCTGCTGATTGTCGCTGTGTGCGTCGTGGTGATTGTGGCAAGCTGTCTGCAAAACGACAACTTCCGCAAGGCCCACCCTGTCCTTGCCGACTTCTATACAGAGGAACAGAAGCAGACCTTCCGGCAGAAATTTGTCTGGTTTATCTCCGGAGGGGTGGGAGCCATCCTCTTCGATGTGGCACTGCTGTTGCTGTTCTTCGCCAAATTCCCCGAGGAGGAGCCCTTCGAGTCCTACGCCATGTCCATCTTCCTGTTCATCGTGGCCGGGGCGGTGACCGCCTTTGTCTACGCCGGCATCCAGGAGGACAAGTACAAGATCTGGAAGTATAACCGGGACAACAACCCTACTCCGGAGGTAAAGAAGCGCAAGGGGCTTATCAACACCGTCTGCGGCGCTCTGATGACGCTGGTTACCGCCCTCTATGTGGGCCTGGGGCTGGCCCTGGATCTGTGGCGCACTGCCTGGTGGGTATTCGCCGTGGGCGGCATCCTCTGCTCCGTGGTGTATATTGTGCTGGACCCCTACCGGAATGAGGATTAAGAGCCTGTTTAACATCTCTCAACACGCCAGCTGGCGGGTCTTTTGCCGCCATGCTGCGTTAAATTTTCTTGAAATACACCCAGTATTCCGGCGAAA
>JAAWPF010000097.1 GCA_022799835.1 Lawsonibacter sp.
GGTCAAATGGTGGGAACAACAGGGCTCGAACCTGTGACCCCATGCTTGTAAGGCATGTGCTCTACCAGCTGAGCTATGCTCCCCGGTTCGCTCTCGTTCTTACGACAGCTTACTCATTATACAAGAACATTTCCCGCTTGTCAACAGGAAATTGAGATTTTTTGCCGCAAAAATTTTTGTTCCCAAGAGCGGAAAATTGGAAGGAGCTACAATGCTTCTGTTTCCTCGATTCCTTGACATTCCATTTGAATGATGACATAATGGAGTCGAAAAGAAAAAAGACTGGCCGCGGGAGCGGCGGCTGTGGAAATATGAGGAGGTCTTATTATGGGCAATAAAATCAAGCGGATCGGTGTGTTGACCAGCGGCGGCGATGCGCCGGGCATGAATGCGGCAGTTCGGGCTGTGGTCCGCACGGCGATTGGCCGGGGGATTGAGTGTATCGGTATCCGCCGGGGGTGGAGCGGGCTGATCTCCAGTGACTTTGTCCGGCTGGACGGCGGCAGTGTCAGCCACATCATCAACCGGGGCGGCACCATCCTCTATACGGCCCGCAGCAAGGAGTTCATGGATGAGGCGGGCCGGGAGAAAGCCATCGGGACCTGCAAGCTGCTGGGGCTGGACGGCATCGTGGCCATCGGCGGCGACGGCACATTCCGGGGAGCGCTGGCCCTGTCCCGCCAGATTGCCCAGAGCGGCCACAAACTGGACGTAATCGGTATCCCCGCCACCATCGACAACGATATCGGCTGCTCCTACTATACCATCGGCTTTGATACCGCCTGCAACACAGCCATTGAGTGTATTGACAAGCTGCGGGACACCATGCAGTCCCACGAGCGCTGCTCTGTGGTGGAGGTCATGGGCCGTCACGCCGGCTATTTGGCCCTGTATGTAGGCACCGCCGTGGGCGCCACCGCTGTGCTGATTCCTGAGCGTCCGGTGGACTTTGAGCGGGATGTGGTGGAGAAAATACGCCGGGCCCGGCTGGCGGGCACTACCCACTACATGGTGGTGGTGGCCGAGGGGGCGGGCAGCGCCTTTGAAATCGCCGACCGCATCCATGAGGAAATCGGGATCGATCCCCGGGTTACCGTCCCCGGACACATCCAGCGGGGCGGCGCGCCCAGTGCCCGGGACCGGGAGACAGCCAGCCGCATGGGTTATATGGCGGTGAATACCCTGATAGAGGGGAAGGGCAACCGGGTCATCGCGGTACAGAGAGGCCATCTGACCGACCTGGACATGGAGGAGGCCCTGACCATGACCAAGGAGTTCGACATGAGCCTCTACGCTGTGCTGGAGGCTGTGACCAACGGCGGAGCGCTCAACCTCTGATAAGGCGAAACGAACGCCCGGACAGTTTGCTGTCCGGGCGTTTCCTGTGTGTCCCAGCAAGGGTGGATATGCTCCGCCCCTACATGTCGTTCAGAAGCTGTTCCAGTTCCTCCCTGGAGAAGCGGTATACCGCGTCGCAGAATTGGCACGTCAGCTCGGCCTGGCCCTGCTCCTGAATGAGCTCGGTCAGGTCCTTTTTTCCCATGCTGATAAGGGCCCGGCTTACCCGCTCCCGGGAGCAGTAGCACCGGTACTCCACCGGGTGCTTTTCCAGAATTTCCAGGTCGAAGTCCTTGAGCACCGCCCGCAGCAGACCCTCTCCGTCCAGCCCGCCGGCCAGGGCGGAGCTGACCGGGCCCATGGCATGGACCCCCGCCTCGATTTTGGCGATCATGTCCTCACTGGCCCCGGGCAGCAGCTGGATGAGATAGCCCCCGGCGGCGGTGACGCTCTGGTCCAGCCCCACCAGCACCCCCAGGGCGCAGGCGGTGGGAATCTGTTCGCTCTCCACAAAGTACATGGCCAGGTCGTCTGCAATCTCTCCGGAGAACAGGCCGATGGACCCCACATAGGGCTCCTTCAAACCGATGTCCTTGATGACGGTCAGGGTGCCGTCCGTCCCTACGGCGGCCCCCACATCCAGCTTGCCGGGGCGCTGCTCCATCAGCTCCACCTGGGGGTTCTGGACATAGCCCCGGACGTTGCCCTCGCAGTCGGAGACGGCCAGAATGGTGCCCAGCGGGCCGCTCCCCTTGATCTGGAGGGTGAGGGCCCCCTTCTCCTCCTTGAGCATGTCCCCCATCATGGAGCAGCCCATCAAAGTCCGGCCCAGGGCGGCGGTGCCCATGGGGAGAAGCTTGTGGATGTTCCGGGCCCGCTCTACAATATCCCGGCCGGTGATGGCGACGGCTTTTACCAGCCCGTCGCCGGTGATGGCCCTTACAATTTCGTCGGTCATATCTCAATCGTCCTTCCTTGCGGTAAAAAAGACGCGCCGCTCCCCCGGCTTTGGAGGACGCATTTTTAATTCGCCATAGGTTTTGATCTCTCGGAAGCCGGCCCGCTCCAGCATAGCGGTCAGCTCAGCGATGGTGTAGGCCCGCTCCCGGTGGAGCTCCTCCCCGCGGTGCCACTGGCCGGTCCCGCTGTCCAGGCGGAAAATATCCATAAAGTAAGAGCAGATGCGACTCCTTCGGGAGAACTCTGTCCTCCATACGCAGTAAGCGTCCTCGGTCTCGTCCAAAAAGACTTGGCCGTCCAGCCCCTCCAGCTTCTCGGGGGAGTTGATGTCGAAGAGGAACAGGCCCCCCGGCATGAGAAACAGGTGGACCCGCTGAAAAGCCCTTTGGAGTTTTCTGGGGTTGGTGACATAGTTGACGCTGTCCAGACAGCACACGCAGGCGTCAATGGTACCGTAAAGGTCCAGATTCTCCATGCTTTGGCACAGGAAAATGGGCTCGATGGGGGAGACGCCGCGATTTTTCTCCGCCGCCTGGGACAGCATCTCGGGGGACTGGTCGGCGCCGATCGTCTCATAGCCCCGGAGGGCCAGCTCCCGGGTGAGGGAGCCGGTGCCGCAGGCCAGGTCCAGCACGGTCCGGATAGGCAGGGCGTTTTTGGCGAAGTGCTTCTCCAGGTAGTCCGCCCAGGCGGGGTAGTCCACGTCGTAGGTCAGCTGGTCGTAGCAGCCGGCCAGAAAATCATAGCTGCTCATTGCTCCTCATCCCGCAGGCGGGCCACTACCATCTGATAGCCCCCCGCGCCGTAGTGCAGGCAGCGGTTGACCCGGCTGATGGTGGCGCTGGAGGCCCCGGTCTTTTCCAAAATCTCGCTGTAGATCAGCCCCCGGTCCAGCAGCAGGGCCACGTCCATCCGCTGGGCCAGGGCTTTCAGCTCGGACACGGTGCACAGGTCCTCCAGGAATGCGCGGCACTCCTCCTCGTCCCGGATGCTGACGATGGCACGGTAGAGAGCGTCGCTGTTCTGCTTGTCTAAAAATTTTGACATGATGGTCCCACCCGCTTCTCTTGTTTTTCAGTATTTTAGCACGGTGGCGTAAAAAAGTAAACCCGAAAAGCACAGATTTCCCGACTAAACATAGGATAGAGAAACAGGAGGGGAGGCGCGGAAGGATGGAGACCAAGGTTGACTGGCAGGAGGAGAAACGTACCCTAACGCTGGAAGGGGAGCCGGTGCTGACTTACACCCTGTCCTGGCCCCAAGTAGAGGGGGCGGGGCTGGGCGGACGGTGGATCAGCCGGTACTACGCCTGTTTGGCAAAGAGCTGGCGGCAGCGCTGGGAGCGGGAGGTCTACTGGGCCGCCTGCCTGGAGCTGGCCGCCCGGCGGGAGGCCTCCAGGCTCTTTACCCCCTGGACGGGGGAGCTGGCGGGAGAGACCGCCCTGCTGAAGGACGGCGTTCTCAGCCTGCGCTTTCGGGGCGCTGAGGTCCGGGGGGACGGTAAACCCGCCCGGGTGCGCTGGGGGGACGTCTGGAATGTACCGGAGGGGGCGCCCAAGCCTCTGGGAAGCCTGTTTCCCAAGGCGCGGAGCTGGAGAAAGCGGCTGTGGCGGGAGGTGATCCGGCAGGGGGAGGAGCGCCGCCAGGCGGGGGACTGTTTTCTGGACGGGGATTGGCGGCAAAAGGCGAAAAAAGCCCGGCCCCTCCGGGACTGGTGCCTCACCGAGGAGGGGGTGGAGGTCTCTCTGCCCCAGTGTGCCGCCTCCCCTGCGGCGGAGGGGTGCCCGGTGTTTACCGTGGCGCGGAAAGAAAAGAGATAGGGCGGGGGACTCCCCCGCCCTTTGCGTGTTACCGCCCTGCGGCGTATTGGCCCATGTGGATGTCCAGCACTGGGCGGTCCGGCTTGACTATGGCGTCCTCATAGTGGCATTTCCACTGGATACTCTGATCCAGACTGCCCTCGCCGTCCACGCCGTCCACCGTGTCGCCGTCCTTGATGGGGCGGCGGTTTTCCAGGCAGTAGGAGGCGATGGAGTAGGCGTGGCGCACCACCCAGTTGGGGTCCATATCGTGGTAGTGGTACTGTAAATCCTCCAAATAGAGCAAGGTCATGCCCAGGGTGTCCACCAGGCTGTCGTTGGTATCCTGGATGTTGAAGAACCGGACGTTGACGATGTAGTGGATGAACCGGTCCAGGCCGGTGTAGGTCTGTTTGCGGATGGTGTCGGCCAGAATCAGCTTGCCGGTGTTCAGGGAATACACCGCCTCACAGGTGGGAAAGAGCTCCACCAGGGCCTCCAGGTAGTCCATGTCGAGGTCCGCCCGTTCCAGAGGGTCCAGCGCGCCGGTGAGCATGTCGTTGGCGAAGACGCAGTATTTGCACTCGGACAGGATGCGGTCCCGGTCCTGGAGGCAGTCCCACATCTGGCTGCGCTTCATCTCGTCGATGGTCTCCGGGTGGAAGGTGTCGCAGGGCATGACGGACACCTGCACCGGGCCCTGGCCGTTGCTGAACTTGGCGATGTGGTCCAGAGCGGCGAAGAGGGCGATGCCCTTCATGGAGTCGGACATGTCATCGGTGGGCTTTGCCGCGTCCACCTTGCCGATGTGGCGCTCCAGCACCTGGGTCATCCGCTCCAGAGAGGGCATTTCGCACTTCTCCTTCATCAGCAGCTGGACCATGAACACCCCGCCCGGACGGACGGTGGGGTCCATCTCGTCCAGGGGGGATTTTTTCTCCGGCTCAGGGGCGCGCTCCGGCTGTTTCTTTTTCTTGAACAGTCCCATGAGGGTTTTCTCCTTTCCATAACGAAAAACAGGGCGCGGAAGCGCCCTGTTTTTTAGATTACAATCAGTCCACCTTGGGGCCGGCGGCCACCAGGGCCTTGCCGGCGTCGTTGCCGGTGTACTTGACAAAGTTCTTCACGAAGCGGCCGGCCAGATCCTTGGCCTTGGTGTCCCACTCGGCGGGGTCGCCGTAGGTGTCCCGGGGGTCCAGGATGGCGGGGTCCACGCCGGGCAGGGCGGTGGGCACCTCCAGGCCGAAGTAGGGGATGGTCTTGGTCTCAGCCTTGAGGATGGAGCCGTCCAGGATGGCGTCGATGATGCCGCGGGTGTCCTTGATGGAGATGCGCTTGCCGGTGCCGTTCCAGCCGGTGTTCACCAGG
>JAAWPF010000098.1 GCA_022799835.1 Lawsonibacter sp.
ATTCCCAATGTGCGTTTACCCTTCATGGGTTGATTCCTCCGTATCTCTGAATATGTCCCGATAAACACCGGGGGCCAGACCAATAAATCGGTTGAAATAATTGGTGAAATGGCTCTGATCGGAAAAGCCGGTTTGCAGCGCCGCCTCAACGGGGGAAACGCCCTGTTCCAGCAGCTTTTTGGCCTTGCCGATACGAATATTTTCCAGATAGCTGTGCGGTGTGACGCCCTTCTCCTGCGCAAAGGCCCGGAGCAGAGTGGATTTGCTCAATCCGGCACAGCGGCAGATCTGATCCAGATAAATCCGTTCGGCATAGTGCCGCTCCATAAAGGCACAGGCTTTTTCAATTTCCTCCCGGCACTCCGGGATACAGCGTTCAAAGGGCTGGCCGTATTGCTGGATCAGCAGAGAAATCAGGAACAGCAGATTTTCCTCTTTTCCAAATTCATGGGAGCCTTTCATCACCAGCTCATGGAGCGGGTGCAGATAGCAGATGACTTCTTCATCAAAAATTACGTTTTGGGAAAACCCGGGCAGTTCCCGTTGGCCGGTAACTTCCTCCGCCAAATCCAGCATGACCTCCGTGGTGATGTTGAAGCCCCGATAATCCAGCGTACCGCCGTCATTCTGAACACAGGCGTGGTTGTCCCCTGGGTTGAACAGGAGAACATCGCCCCTTTTGATGGTGTACTCCTGATTTTTGCAGGACAGGACACGCTCCCCATCTTCCATGAAACCAATCACAAAGTATTCGTGAAAATGGTTCGGAAAAGGCTGTACAATGCCCTCAAAACGGTAAGCCTCAATGTGCAGCTCATCATCGTAGACCATTGTTCGCACTTCTTTTTTCATCCGCAGCCCCTCCTTGTCCGTCCCATTATAACAGCAGGGGATTGTGCTGGCTTGTAAAATATCTTCATTTTAGTGAATCATTTCTGAAAATGTATCAGCCATCCGCCCGACAAAGTTCCACTGTCGTTCCATATAGGACTTTAGCTGCTGGATGTCTCGCCGGTAGCATGTATAAATCATATCCAAAGCGTCAAAGTGCTTTGCTATGGCCTGGGCCACGCAGTAGCCGCTCTCCATCCCCGCCGAAATCCCCTCGCCCATCGGATTGAGGAACCCGGCGATCTCACCGGCGAACAGTACCCGGCCCTGCCCGTAGGTGACGGGGCAGCCGGGCCGGATATGGGGCATCAGCCATTTTTCCGCCTTGACCTGCTGTCCGACCCGCAAGCCGTGGCGGGTTTCCATATAGGAGATGAACCGCTGATAAAACTGCCCGATCCTGCTGGTGTCCTTGACCGAAACACCCAGCACCAGCATTTCATCCTTCACATTGAACCACGCGTCATACTCGGACAGCTCCGGCTGTAAGTAGGCGTAGAAATAGTGCGGGTCTAACTGGATTGTCCCCCGGTTAAACGTCTGGAAAGTCGTGATATAATCCCGGCTGTTTCCAAGTAACTGCCGCTTTAATACGCCGGTGACGCCTTCACAGTCAACGACGTATCTGGCCTGTTCTATGCAGGAGGATTCCCCCCGCAGCGTGACGGAAATCAAATCAGGCTGTTCCTCACAGGAAACGGCGCTGGTGTTGTCCCGGACTTCCGCGCCGGACGCTGCCGCCTGTTCCGCCAGCCAGTTATCAAAGGAACCGCGCCACACGTTCAAGCCGCCCTGTTCAAAGCGGAACTCCCGGCCTTTATCATCTGTGAAGATCATGCCCCGATTTTCCACGGGGGTACACGTTGCGGACAGCGGTACATCCTGTCCATAGCAGCGCCGCACCAAATCCATTGACTTCTGGATCAGGACGCCGGAGCATGATTTATAGCGGGGGAGTCTGTGCCGCTCCACCAGCAGGACATGAAGCCCTCTTTCCGCCAGTACCTTTGCGGCGGTACTCCCGGCAGGGCCAGCACCGACAACAATTACATCGCACATTTGTAAACCTCATTTCACCAATACTTAACGATAGTATAGCGCCACAATCCGCGCAACGCAAGTATGTACCCGCCGCCAGAAGTGAAGGCGGGACTTTGAGTAGGCAGGGGTTCATCCTGAAACATCTGTCGGTTCGCTCCGTCAGCCTATTGAGTGCCTTTTCAACTGCCTCAATCGCTTGACTGATATACAGTCCGCCTCCTTGGTCCGCTCCTTATCGGGCCTGCTTTCTCATATCTCCGGCCGCATCGCTGCCGCTCTCGCCAAGCTCTTGTTCAAGCTCCTGATTCGCATTAATATTCCCCGCAATTCAATCACACTCGGCTGACCGCAAAAAATAAGGGAGAGGTAACTTTCTTACGTTACCTCTCCCTTCCGGAAAGTCTTTTGAAGCTGCCGCAGTAGAAGAGGAGGATGCCTGGAACACATTTCAGTCCTGGCCGTAATAGGCGCCGGGGCCGTGCTTGCGGAAGTAGTGCTTGTCCTGATAACGCTGGGGGGCAGGGCCCGCGGAGGACCGGACCTGTCGGGAGAGGATAGCCATTTTTGCTACCTCTTCCAGCACCACTGCGTGGTACACCGCCTGAGCAGCGTCCTTCCCCCAGGTGAAGGGGCCATGGCTGGCGCAGACCACAGCGGGGACAGCAGTAGGCTCGATGCACCGCTCCGCAAAGGTCTCCACGATAATTCTGCCGGTGTTCCTCTCATAGTCCTCCTCCAGCTCCCCCTGGGTCAGGTGGCGGGCGCAGGGGACGGAGCCGTAGAAGTAGTCGGCGTGGGTGGTGCCAAAGCAGGGGATGTCCTCCCCCGCCTGAGCCCAGGCCACGGCGTGGGGGCTGTGGGTGTGGACGATGCCGCCGACGCCGGGAAAGGCCTTGTACAGTTCCTGGTGGGTCTTAGTGTCGCTGGAGGGCTTCCACCTGCCCTCCACCACCTTACCGGTCTCCAGCTCCACCACCACCATGTCCTCCGCGGTCATGCCGTCGTACTCCACCCCGGAAGGCTTGATGACCATCAGGCCTTTGTCCCGGTCAATGCCGGACACATTGCCCCAGGTAAAGGTGACCAGGCCGTATTTGGGCAGGAGCAGATTGGCCTCAAGAACTTCTTGCTTGAGTTGTTCTAACATACAGGTTCCCCCTTTTGATTGATTCCTCCCCCGGCTCCAGGTTATAGGTGTAGTCCTCCATAAACAGGGAGCGGCCGTTTCCGTTCTCCCCCACCTCCCTCATATTATCACCATAAAATTCTTCCTTACAGTTTTTCCACAGCGGTTTTTTCCACCTCTAAGAGGGCCTTATACCGCTGGATGTAGGTGTTGAAACCTGCCACGCAGGCGGGATCTGGCTGGATGGTGGATCCGGTTGTACCGGCAAAGACCTTCTTGGCCAGGAAGTCCTCCAGACTCTCCCCGCCCTCCCTGTACAGCAGAAAGGAGGCCAGCAGGGCCATGCCGTAGGGTCCGCCCTCTCCGGCGGTCTCCATGCAGGTGACCGGGGCACCGCAGGCGGCGGCCATATAGCTCTGGCCTACCACGGGGGTCTTGAACAGTCCGCCGTGGCCGGTGAGAGAGTCGATGGCCACCCCCTCCTCCGCCAGGATATCCATGCCGATCTTCAGCGTGGCCATGGTGGAGTAGAGCTGGGAGCGGAAGAAGTTGGCCAGGGTGAATCTGGTCTCCGGGGCGCGGGCCATCAGGGGACGGCCGGCGTCCATATGGGTGACCCCCTCCCCGGCCAGGTAGTTGCACACCAGCACGCCGCCGCAGTCCGGGTCCCCCTCCAGGCTCTTCTCATAGAGCCTGGTATACAGCTCCCCGGTGGAGGGCTCCGCCCCGAAGAGCCTGGCGGTCTCCCCCAGGACGTTCACCCAGGCGTTGGTGTCGTTGGTGCAGTTGTTGCAGTGGACCATGGCCACCGGCGCCCCGGTGGGGGTGGTGACCAGGTCGATCTCCTCGTAGACCTTCTCCAGAGGTTTTTCCAGCACCACCATGGAGAAGATAGAGGTCCCGGCGGACACATTGCCTGTCCGGGGGGCCACGGCGTTGGTGGCGGTCATGCCGGTGCCCGCGTCCCCCTCGGCGGGGGCGAAGGGGATCCCGGCGGGGAGCAGACCGTCCAGCATCCTGGAGCCGGCTTCCGTCAGCCTGCCCGCGTCCGCGCCCGCGGGGAGGACGTCAGGAAGAATATCCTCCAGCGTCCAGGGCAGTGCACGGTTCTCCACCAGAGCGTCGAACTTCCCGATCATCCCGGCGTCGTAGTCCATAACGGCGCTGTCAATGGGGAACATGCCGCTGGCCTCGCCCACGCCCACGGCGTTGATCCCGGTGAGCTTATAGTGGATGTACCCCGCCAGGGTGGTGATGTGGGCGATTTGGGAAACGTGGTACTCCCCGTTCAAAACCGCCTGATACAGGTGGGCGATGGACCACCGCTGGGGGATGTTGAAGCCGAAGAGCTGGGTCAGCTCCGCCGCAGCCTGACCGGTGATGGTGTTCTGCCAGGTGCGGAAGGGGGTGAGCAGCCTCCAGTCCTTGTCAAAGGCCAGATAGCCGTGCATCATGGCGGACACCCCGGCGGCGGCGATGCCGTCCCGGTTTTCCACCTGGGACAGGGCGGACTTCAGCCCGGTCCATACCTCCTCCAGAGGGTAGGTCCACACCCCGTTCTCATACCGGGAGGCCCAAGTGTAATCCCCGGAGGAGACCGGCTTGAAGCCGCCGTCAATGGTGACGGCCTTAATACGGGTGGAGCCCAATTCAATTCCTAAACAGGTGTTCATCTTTTCCCCTCCTTATTTTTTTGTTTCCGCGAAGCAGAACCACGCTCCGAATCACCAGGAACTGGCAGAGCATGGCAGCCACAGTGATGTTAGGCCACCAGGCCTCTTCACAAAACCCGGAGAGGAGACCATACGCTTGATGGTGTTCAGGCTGAGCACCACCAGCAGGCTTTCTAAAATTTGTCCAAGGGTTAACACTGATGCCAGTATAGCATTTGTACTCGGCGGCGTCAATAATTTGTATTTATTTTTTCATTTTCCGGAAATAAACAATATAAATTTAGGTATATTTCACTTTATTTAAAGGCAAATCAGAACTTTTTGAAACAAGACCGCAGTGTTTCACCAAGTCAGGAATTACAAGATTGTCAGATGGTTTTCCGGAAAAAGTATTTGTTGGTGGCAGGGCCATCAGACAGCCGCACAGAGATCATAGACGCCGCGTTTTTCTCCACCGAGTTAAGGATGAACCCAGCCAGGTCACAGGCGTAGAACGGCCCCTCAATCTTCAGCCCCCGCTCCCGAATATACGCTTCCAGCGTGACGTAAGCTGCCGAAATATCCCAGTGGCCGCGACAGCAGACATATAAATAGTTTCCAGCGAGCTTCTCCTGATAATAGGGGAAGTCCGCTTTTTCTTTGATTCGGGTATAGAGGTGGCTGATGGCCCCTGGCCCGCCCTGCTCCCCCGGCTGGTGGATGGCCCCCAGCTGGAAGTCG
>JAAWPF010000099.1 GCA_022799835.1 Lawsonibacter sp.
TGTAGATGTAGGTGGCCATTTTGGGGTTCCACCGGCGGGTCTGGTGGCCGAAGTGAACGCCGGCCTCCAGCAGCTGCTTCATAGATACGACTGCCATAGTTTTTTCCTCCTGCTTTTCAGTTATTCTTCTGGGGGCATCATATCCCCCGCCAACCCGGCTTGGTCGGGCACCGGGCGGGTGATCCGCACTCCCACGCATAATGCCTTGGTAGTATACCACAGCTTGCCAGGGAAAGCAACAGTTTTTTTCGATTTTTCAGGGAAGCCGAATCAGCAAAAAAAATTCCCCGACAGCCGCCGGGGAATTATTTTACTGCTCTTTCTGGGGGAACACGATCCCGCCCACGCTGACGTTGACGGCGGAAACCTCCAGGCCGCTCATGGACTCAATGGCGTTCTTCACGGCCTCCTGGACGGCCTTGCCCATCTCGGGGATGGTGTGGCCGTAGGCCATGAGGACGGACATATTTACCACAACCTTCTCGTCCTCCAGCTTGATGTGGATGCCCTTGGTGGCGTTTTTCTTGCTGGGATTGGTCAAACTGCTGACCCCCTCCACCTCCAGAGCGGCGGCGGCGGAGATGGCGGCCAGCACCTCCTCGGAGATATGGATGTTGCCCAGCTCGTCAGAGCGGGAGACGTAATCCTTGCTGTCACTCATGCGATACCACTCCTGTTTCCAGTTTTGCCGATGGTTATAAATATTCTACCACAGTTTTTCCCCTTTGACAACCGCGCCGGGGAAATTTTCAGGTCCTTCTCCAGGTGGAGGGGCAGAACAGGACCAGAATGGGGAGGATCTCCAGCCGGCCGATAATCATGCACAGGGACATGACGGCCTTGGACAGCCCGGAGAAGGCGGCGAAGTTGCCGCTGGGGCCGATCATCTCCAGGCCGGGGCCCACATTGCTGACGCAGGTGAGGGCGGCGCTGAAGGAGACGGAGAAAGAGAAACCGTCCAGCGAGATGATGAGGGCGGCGGCAAAGATAGTGGTCACATAGGCGCCCAGAAAGACCAGCAGGGAGTGGAGGGTGGACTCGCTGACCAGCTTGCCGTCCAGCTTGACCACCTCTACCGACCGGGGGTGGGTGACCCGGTGGATCTCCCGGCGGATGGAGCGCAGGAGGAGCAGCACCCGGGAACACTTCATGCCGCCGCCGGTGGAGCCGGCGCTGGCCCCGCAGAACATAAGCAGAACGATGATTAGCTGGGAGAACTGGGGCCAGAGGACAAAGTCCGCTGTGCCAAAGCCGGTGGTGGAGACGATGGCGGCCACCTGGAAGGCGGCATACCGCAGGCTCTGCCAGATGCTGCGGTAGACCTCCAGATTGGCCAGGGTGATGATGGCGATGGCGCCGAACACAACCCCCAGGAAAAACCGCAGCTCATCACTTTGCAGCGCCTCCCGCCACTTTTTGGTGAGCAGGAGGAAATAGATGGCGAAATTGATGGAGAACAGCAGCATGAACACCGTGATGATGATGTCGATGGGCACGCTGTCATAGGCCCCCACGCTGGCGTTCCGGTTGGAAAAGCCGCCGGTGCCCGCGGTGGAGAAGGCGTGGATGAGGGAGTCGTACAGGGGCATCCCCGCCAGCTTGAGGCAGACCACCTCCAGGGCGGTGAGGGCGAAGTACATCTGATAGAGGATCTTGGAGGTCTGGGACTGCTTGGGCACCAGCTTGGAGAACACCGGTCCCGGTGTCTCCGCCTGGGTCAGGTAGTGGGAGCGGATGCCCAGCTTGGGCACGATGGCGGTGGCCAGCACCAGCACCCCCATGCCCCCCATCCAGTGGGTAAAGGCCCGCCAGAAGAGGATGCCCTTGGGCAGGGACTCGATTTCGGTCAAAATGGTGGAGCCGGTGGTGGTAAAGCCGGAGCAGGACTCGAAGATGGCGTCCATAGGGGTGGCGAACCAGCCGCAGAAAATGAAGGGCAGCGCCCCGGCCAGTCCGGTGAAGATCCAGATCAGCCCCACAGCCGCGAAGCCCTCCCGGGTAAAGAACTGCTGCTTGGCGGGCAGGGCGGACAGGCCGAAGCCGCAGGCGGCCATAATGAGGATGGCGTATAAAAAGGGGAGGGGGCTCTCCCGGTAGAGCAGGGCGACGGCCATGGGGATGACCATGGCGGCGGCCTCAAGGAGCAGGATTCTGCCCACCAGCTTCAGGACAAGCTTGATGTTCATTTGGCGCTTCCTCCCGGGATGTTGGGCTCGGCGGCGTAGATGTCATTCAGGTCCAGAACTCCGCCGTCCCGGGCGATGATGATGACCTGGTCCCCCTCCCGGAGGAAGGAGGAGCCCTCAGGGATGATGATGTCCTTGCCCCGGACGATGACGGCCAGCAGAACGCCGGGCCGCAGCTTCAGCTCCTTCAGGGGGACGTTCAGGCTGCGGGTGCCCGGGCCCACGGTGAACTCCATGGCCTCCGCCCCGCCATCGGCAATGCGGTGGAGGGAATTCATCACGCTGCCCTGGGAGTTCTGCATCCCCCGCACCACATGGAGAATGTGGGAGGCGGTGACGAATTTTGGGGAGATAACGCTGTCCAGACCCAGGGAGCGGACGATGCCCGCGTAGCTCTGGCGGTTGCATTTGGTGATGACTTTGCCCAGACCCTGCTGCATGGCGTACAGGGAGATGATGAGGTTCTCCTCGTCCCGGTCGGTAAGGGAGATAAAGGCGTCGCTGGCAGTGAGGTTCTCCGACTCCAGCAGCTCGGAGTCAGTGCCGTCGCCGCAGATGACGGTGACCCGGGGGAACCGTTCGCTGATGAGGCGGCAGCGCTCCTCACTGTGCTCAATGATTTTCAGGCGGATGCCCATCCGGTCCAGGATATTGGCCAGATACATGGAGATTTTGCCGCCCCCCACCAGAAAGACCTGCTTCACCTTGGGGGCGTACCGGCCCAGCTGGCGGAAGAACTGGTCCAGGCTGTCCGGCCGGCCGATGAGATACAGTTTGTCTCCCGCCTGGGGCACGAAGGAGCCGTTGGGGATGGAGACCTCGCCGTTGCGGTCCACGGCGCAGAACAGCAAAGACAGCTTTTTGATTTGTCCAGGCAGGTTATAAAGAGGGGCGCCCACCAGAAAGTCCCCCTCCTGGAGGCGGAAGCCCATCAGTTCCACCAGCCCCCGGCAGAAGGTTTCGATGTTGGCGGCGGAGGGGAAGCGCAGCAGCCGGGAAATTTCCACGGCGGTGGTGTTCTCCGGATTGATGACCATGTCGATTTTCAAGTCCCGGCGCAGATCGGCCACGCTGCTGGTGTACTCCTGGTTGCGGATGCGGGCGATGGTGTATTTGGTGCCCATGCTCTTGGCGGTGAGGGAGCAGACCATATTCACCTCGTCGGAGTTGGTGGCGGCCACCAGCAGGTCGGCGCTGTCCGCCCCCGCCTCCCGGAGGGCGGCGGCGGAGACGCCGTTGCCCCGTACCGTCATGATGTCCAGCTGGTCGGAGGCCCGGCGCAGCTCCTCCTCAATGGTGTCTACAATGGTAACATTGTGCTCTTCCTTTACCAGCTGCTTGGCCAAGGTAAAGCCCACCTTGCCGCAGCCTACCACAACAATATTCATCGTTCAAGTATCCTTTCCAAGGGAACAGGCGGCAGCGCCGCCCGTTTCGTGTTAGATGGTCCATTCCCCGTGGACGACGCCCACCAGATACCAGCGGGTCTCCGCGGGCTGGAACACCAGCTTTAAAGAGCTCCAATCCATGCCGTCGTTCACCGGGTCGGCGCTGGGGAAGCTGAAGTCCACAAAGCGGCAGCCGGGGTAGGCCTCGGCCAGATTTTCCAGGGCGTTTCCGCCGGTGATGATGCGGTCCACCCCGATCTCCGGGGCCTGGGTGTAGTCCCGGTTGTAGACATACCGCTCAAAATACTGCATAACGGTCATCTGAATGGGGTCGCCCCGGCCGTCCTCAAAGCCCCAGGTATAGACCGTCTGGTCCTGGGCCAGGCCCTTGATCTGGTCGGCGGTGAAGGTGAGGTCGCTGTCCCGCTCCACGGTGGAGTAGGGGGTGAAGGTGACGCCAAGGTCCGGGTGGACGTAGTCGGCCAGTCCGGACCAGTTCTGCTGCTGAAAGCAGCGGTTGACAGAACAGGCGGCGGCCAGCAGGGGGAAGTTCTCCGCCGGGTCCAACGGGGCGGCCTGAGAGGACGAGGCGGGGCTGGAGACCGAGGAGGAGCTATCGCTGGGGGGTGGAGGGAAGGTATTGGCCATGCCCATGACGGGAGGAGCGTTCTCACCCCACAGGTCGATGGGCAGCAGGATGCCTACCAGCAGTCCAAAGACCAGACAGACAACGCAGGGGAATATTAAAAAACGTTTCAAATACGGTTCCTCCTTAATATGGCGGGACGGTGAGGAAAGACCTGTCAGTTGATACATTATAGCTCAAATTGGGGAAAGATGCAAGGAGAACAAATGTGCGGGGAATATAAAAGAAAAAATTTGTCTATTTTGCTGATAGGACTGGCATGTTTTGGCGCCTGAAACGGCTGCGGCGGAGCCCGGCAAAAGACCTTCTCCCCGGCGGCTCCCGCGGCGGCGGGGTTCTTGAATCAGGCCCGGATTCGTGGTATAATTTTGTCATCCGAGTGGAAGAAAAAGGAGGTTTTTTCATGAATGAGCAGACGCGGGAGAGACAGTTCCATATTCAGTGCGCCCAGGGGGAGGTAGGGGGCTACTGCATCCTCCCCGGGGATCCGGGCCGGTGCGAGGCCATCGCCCGGCACTTTGACGACCCGGTCCACGTTCGGACCAACCGGGAGTATGTCACCTATACCGGCTCCCTGCTGGGGGAGAAGGTGAGCGTTGTCTCCACCGGAATCGGCGGGCCCTCCGCCGCCATCGCCATGGAGGAGCTGGCCAACCTGGGGGTCCACACCTTTGTCCGGGTGGGCACCTGCGGGGGGATTGACCTGTCCGTCCAGAGCGGCGATGTGGTGGTGGCCACCGGGGCGGTGCGCATGGAGGGGACCAGCCGGGAGTACGCCCCCGTCGAGTGGCCCGCCGTCCCCGACTTCACGGTGGCCTCCGCCCTGGTGGAGGCCTGCAAGGAATTGGGCTACCCCTGGCACGCCGGGGTGGTCCAGTGCAAGGACTCCTTCTACGGCCAGCACTCCCCGGCCCGGATGCCGGTGAGCTATGAGCTGGAGCAGA
>JAAWPF010000100.1 GCA_022799835.1 Lawsonibacter sp.
TCCCATGGCTGGGGTGACGGACATGGCCTTCCGCACCATCTGCCGGGAGCAGGGGGCGGGGCTGACCTGCACCGAGATGGTCAGCGCCAAGGCCCTGTGCTACCAGGATAAAAAATCCATCCCCCTTTTACAGATGGGAGAAAATGAGACCCCCGCCGCCGCCCAGATTTTCGGCAGTGACCCCAAGTGCATGGAGGAGGGAGCCGCCATTGCCCATGAGGTCTCTGGGGCGGACATCATCGACATCAACATGGGCTGTCCGGTCCCCAAGGTGGCCAACTCCGGGGACGGCTCCGGCCTGATGCGGAATCCGGATTTGGCGGTGAAAGTGGCCGAGGCCGTCATCCGGGGGGCCAGGTGTCCGGTGACGGTAAAATTCCGCCTGGGCTGGGACAAGGGCTCCATCAACTGCGTGGAGTTCGCTCAGGCCATGGAGGAGGCCGGTGTGGCGGCGGTGGCGGTCCACGGCCGGACCAAGGTGCAGATGTACTCCGGGACCGCCAACTGGGATTGGATTCGGGAGGTGAAGAAGGCGGTAAAAATTCCCGTCATCGCCAACGGCGACGTGTTCAAGGGGACTGACGCCCCCCGAATTTTGAAGTACACCGGGGCGGATATGGCCATGATTGGCCGGGGAGTGTTCGGCAACCCCTGGCTGTTCGCCCAGTGCAGGGCCGCCCTGAACGGGGAGTCTATCCCCGACCTGCCGCCGCTGGCGGAGCGGTGCGACACCGCCGTGCGGCAGTTCGAGATGGCCGCGAAGAATAAAGGGGAAAAAATTGCCTGCCTGGAGGCCCGGAAGCAGTACGCCTGGTATCTCAAGGGGGTTCCCCACGCGGGGTATTATAAGGAGCAGATTGTAAAAATCACGACCCTGGAGGATGTCTACCGGGTGACGGAGGGCATCAAGCGGGATTTGTGCTAGAAAAGGGGGGAGCCGTTGTGACCGACCGGGAACTGGTGGAGAAAGCGAAACAGGGCGACCAGTCCGCCTTTGAGCAGCTGGTGCTGGAAAATCAAAATCGGGCGTACTCCCTGGCACTGCGACTGATAGGGGATCGGGAAGAGGCGGCGGACCTGGCCCAGGAGGCTTTTGTCCGGGCATGGCAGGGCCTGGAGCAGTTTCAGGGGGGGAGCAGCTTCGCCACCTGGGTCTACCGGCTGACTACCAATGTGTGCATCGACTACCTTCGGAAGAAAAAGCGGCGGGAGGCGGTGGAGCCGGTGGTGTCGCTGGACGACCCGGACAGCGGCTGGGCGGAGCCATCCACCTGGGAGCGGGACCCCCAGCGGCTGTTGGAGCGCTCAGAGCGGGGGGAGGCCCTGGCCCGGGGGCTGGAAAAGCTGCCCGACTGGCAGCGGCAGGTGCTGGTACTCCGGGAACTGTCCGGGCTGAGTTATCAGGAGATCGGACAGGCCCTGAGTCTGGACATTGGAACGGTCAAATCCCGCATTGCCAGGGCCCGGCTGAGCCTGCGAAAAATTTTGCTGGAGGACGGGAACTTTTTTTGGGAAAAGCCGTCTAAACCAGCAAAGGACAAAAAAAGGGGGGAAGGCCATGACCTGTGACCGATATTTTGAACTGCTCTCCGCCCGTCTGGACCGGGAGCTGACCCGGGAGGAGGCGGAGGAGGTGGAGCTGCACCGCGCCGGCTGCGGCAGGTGCCGGATTCTGGGGTCCCAACTGGAGGAGTTGAGAGAGACCTTTGCCAGCTTGGAGGATGTGGAGGCCCCCGAGGGCTTCGCCCAGGGGGTGATGGAACGCGTCCGTGTGGTGGAATCGGAAAAGAAAGTCATCCCTCTGTTCAAGCGGCCCCAGGTCCGGGCCCTGGCCGGGCTGGCCGCCTGTCTGGTGCTGGTGGCGGGGCTGTATGGCGCATCCCGGCCCCGGAATTTGGACAAGGGAGAGATAATGGATGTGACAGTCCGCGGCTTCATCCGGGATGCTGCGTCCGGAGAACTGGAGGATGCCCCCCAGATCGCCGCCTACGCCGCCCCGGAGGACAATGAGATGCAGAAGGCTGCTCCCAATCCCGCCGCAGATGGCCTTTCCAGCGATTGGGCCGATGCGGAGGTCACCCTGATTTTGGACCGCCTGCCCCAGGGCGCGGAGGAGGTGCTCCCCCCGGACGCCGCAGTGATTTATGATGAGGAGGCTGGCGGAGACGTCTACACTTGGCTTACCACGGAGGAGCTGGCCGCGATTGAGAAGCTGGCCTTCGAGCAGGGTATGATTGCTGGAACTACTGAGATTTTTCCCTCTCCGACTGGGGCGCGGTGCGCTCTGATTGTGCGGAGGGGATGAAACGAAAACGGCTCTCCGCCCGGTGCGGAGGGCCTTTTTCGTCCTCAGCCAAAATCCCTCAAAAAAACAGTTGTCACGGAGCAGATTTTAGTGTATAATGACAAACAGCGTGTAACGCCCTTTTGCATGCGGGACGAGGCGTCCGGGGCGATACTCAAACGATAAGGAGTGGAACCAACTATGAGCTATTCTGTACAAAACATCCGCAACGTGGCCCTCATTGGACATGGCGGCAGCGGCAAGACCGCCCTGGCGGAGAGCCTGCTGTACATGACCAAGGCCATCGACCGCATGGGCAAGGCCGCCGACGGCAACACTGTATGCGACTATGATCCAGAGGAGGTCAAGCGCCAGATTTCCATCTCTCTGGCCGTGGCCCCCATCGAATATAAGGGCTGCAAGATCAATGTGCTGGACACTCCGGGCGGCTTTGATTTCTCCGGCGAGGTGATGGAGGCCCTCCGGGCCGCCGACGCCGCCATTATTGTCTGCTCCGCCAAGGACGGCGTCTCGGTGGGTCTGGAGAAGGCCTGGAAGTTCTGCGAGGAGCGGAACATGCCCCGCTTTATCTATATCTCCAAGACCGACGAGGACAACTCCGACTACAACGCCACCTTCGAGGCCCTGCGGGAGAAGTACGGCAACAAGATCGCGCCTGTGGTGGTCCCCATCTGGGATGAGTCCAAGAAGGTCACCGGCATCATCGACGTGCTCAACAAGCGGGCCTATGAGATGCAGAAGCTCCAGCGGGTGGAGATCGAGATCCCCGCCGGCAAGGAGGACGTCATCACTGAGTTCAACGACGCCCTGAAGGAGTCTGTGGCCGAGACCAGCGAGGAGTTTATGGAGAAATTCTTCGGCGGCGAGGACTTCACCTACGCCGAGATGATCCAGGGCCTGCGCCAGGGGGTGCGGGAGCTCAGCCTGTTCCCCGTACTGTGCGGCTCCGCTGTCAACTGCCTGGGCTCCCTGATGCTGATGGACTACATCGTGGAGCTGCTGCCCACCCCCGCCGAGGGCAACTACCACAAGGCCACCCGTCAGGACGGCGAGACCGAGGAGTTCGTGGTCTCCCCCGGCGGCGTGCCCACCGCCTTCGTGTTTAAGACCGTCTCCGACCAGTACGGCAAGTACTCCTTCATCAAGGTGCTCTCCGGCGTCATCACCTCCGACCTGACCCTGGTCAACGCCCGCACCGGCAACAACGAGAAGCTGGGCCGGCTGTATGTGATGCGGGGCAAGAAGGCCGAGGAGGTCAAGGAGCTGACCTGCGGCGACATCGGCGCCATCGGCAAGATGGACAAGGTCAAGACGGGCGACACCCTGTGCGACAGCCGCAAGGTGGTCTCCCTGAAGCAGATTCCCTTTGCCGAGCCCTGCTACTCCGTGGCCATCGCCCCCAAGACCCGGGGCCAGGAGGACAAGGTAGCCCAGGGCCTGAACCGCCTCAACGAGGAGGACCCCTCCTTCACCCTGACCAACAACGCCGAGACCCACCAGATGGTGCTCACCGGCTCCGGTGACATCCAGGTGGATGTGCTGGTGGCCAAGCTGAAAAGCCGCTTCAACGTGGAGGCCGTCCTCAGCGAGACCCGGGTGGCCTACCGGGAGAAGATCCGCAAAAAGGTGGAGAAGCAGGGCCGGCACAAGAAGCAGACCGGCGGCTCCGGCCAGTTTGGCGATGTATGGATCCGCTTCGAGCCCAACCCCGATGAGGAGCAGATGGTATTCGCCGAGGAGGTCTTTGGCGGCTCTGTGCCCAAGAACTTCTTCCCCGCGGTGGAGAAGGGCCTGCGGGAGGCCTGCATCCACGGCCCGCTGGCCGGCTACCCCGTGGTGAATTTGAAGGCCGTGCTGTACGACGGAAGCTACCACCCGGTGGACTCCTCCGAAATCGCCTTCAAGACCGCCGCCCAGCTGGCCTACAAGGCCGCCATGCCCGAGGCCAACCCCGTGCTGCTGGAGCCTGTGGGTGAGTTGAAGGTCACCGTGCCCGACAGCTACATGGGCGACGTCATCGGCGACCTGAACAAGCGCCGGGGCCGCGTCATGGGCATGAACCCCACCGGCGATGGCGACCAGGTCATTGAGGCCGAGGTGCCTATGGCTGAGATGACCTCCTACGCCATCGACCTGCGGGCCATGACCCAGAGCCGTGGGTCTTATGTGTTCCACTTCATTCGCTATGAGGACTGCCCCCCCGCCGCCCAGGAGAAGGCCATCGCCGCCGCCAAGGCCATGCAGGAGGAATAAAAATTTCAAGTCCCGCCCCACTGGGGCGGGACTCTTTTATCCAAAGTCATGCCGGTTTCCGCAGCCGCTGCCAAGGCGCTCAAATTCCCGGACGACGGCTTCAATTTTGCCAAAGCACTCCTCGTCCTGGAGACTGTCGTCCTCCAGGATTTTTTTGATTTGAGCCAGGGCACAGTACGCGGCCGATTCCACCAGTTCGGCGGCGGTGAAATTCAGGCCGGGAAATGTGACCTCGATTTTGGCCTCCCGCCGCTCCAGCAGGTGGAGCAGAATTTCCTCTGACAGGTCCATATTATCACCTCATGATATATTATAAAGCAAAAAAGATGAATATCAATTACCATATGAGTAAATACAGAGCGTTTAGAAAAATATAAAATGACCATATACTATTTGTGGTGATTTTATGGATGCTGCCCAGATCGAGAAATACAAGTTATTAGGACTGAACGTTGCTTACTATCGACGCAGACGTGAGTTGACGCAGGAACAGTTGGCGGTATAAAGTTCCTTCGAAGGCGTGGTGCCCACTTCCCTGGAAAAAACATCAAAAAATTCGAATGTGGGTGTCTGAATGTCGCGGT
>JAAWPF010000101.1 GCA_022799835.1 Lawsonibacter sp.
CCTGAAGCCCATGGCCAAGCTGGTCAGCTGGGGCCAGGGCGGCGTGGACCCCAAGATCATGGGCGTGGGCCCCGTGCCCGCCTCCCGTCAGGCCCTGGACAAGGCCGGCCTGAAGATCGAGGACATGGACCTGGTGGAGGCCAACGAGGCCTTTGCCGCCCAGTCCATCGCCGTGGCCCGCGAGCTGAACTTCGACATGAGCAAGGTCAACGTCAACGGCGGCGCCATCGCCCTGGGCCACCCCGTGGGCGCCTCCGGCGCGCGGATCATCGTCACCCTGCTCCACGAGATGCAGAAGCGGGGCGATGCCAAGAAGGGCCTGGCCACCCTGTGCATCGGCGGCGGCATGGGCGTTGCCACCATCTTTGAGAAGTGCTGACCCCCGCAGGAAGCGAACCATAAATAACGATCTGAAATATCCAAAACCGCCCAGGGCAATCTGCCCTGGGCGGTTCTCATTGCCATATCCAAGCTGGCGGAGCTCTCCGGCAAATAGAGGAGCCCGCGGCGTCTATTTGATCTCCGGCAGACTGGCCGCGGCCATGGACTGGCCCACCCGGCGGAACTTCTCGTCGGGCAGCTCCGGGATCAGCCTGCCCTCCAGCTCCGGATACTCATCGGCCAGCACCTTCCTGGCGGTGTCCAGGACCAGGTCGCCCCCTTTGCCGCTCATCACCCGGCCCAGCAGCAGCACATGCCGGCAGCTGTACATCTCGTAGTAATAGGCCAGGGTGTGGCCCAGGTAGACGCCGATGGACTCATACACCTGGGCGGCCCGGGGGTCGTCCGCCTCCATCAGCTTTTGGACAGCCTTCAGCTTTTCAGCGGGGGAGGCGCTTTCGTCCAGCTGGATGCCCGCCCGCGGGGCCAGCTTGATAACGCCGTCCTGGGAGAAATACTTCACGCCGCAGCCGATGTCGCCGCTCCACTCGTCCCGCATGGCCTTCGGGTTGGCGTCCACCGGCACAAAGGCCAGCTCGTTGAGCCAGCCGGTGATCCGGCCCTCCTCGTCCACATAGCCCACCGCCTCGCTGGTGCCCATGGCGATACCCAGGACGTTGTTGTCCTCCAGGCTCATGGCCCCGGCCAGGGCGGAGACATCGCCGTCGTTGATGACGGCGTAGGGGACGGCGCCAAAGGTGTCGGTGATGGCCCGGATGTAGATGTCCTTGACCTTCTTCTCATACAGGTCGTCGGGGACCTTCAGGAACAGGGAAGCCACCATGGCCCGGTCGTTGATATAGATGCCCGCGGAGGACACCCCCACCGCGTCCACCCGGGGCATGTGGGCCGCGGCGGACTTGAGGGCGGATACGATACCCTCATAGTGGTAGTCTGGGTCGGCGTTGGTCTTGGGGAACCAGACCACCTCCTCGGAGAATACGGTCTCGCCGTCGATGACGGCGGACACCTTCCGGTCGCTCCCGCCGGCATCGAAGCCGACGCGGCAGCCCTCCAGATGGCCGCCCATGGATTTGGGGCTGTTCTTTTCCTCGGGGACCTCGTCCACGCAGATTATCATAAAAGGAGCCTCAAATACATTGTGCATGAACTGGACATCGAACCATTGGGGACCCTCCGGCCCATAGAGCTGGTTCAGCTGTTGGCACAGGTCCTGGTCCGTGATCTGGACACAGTAGCCGCCGTACATCCAGAGCATGGTCTTAATCAGCCGCTCCACATAGTACAGGTCGGCCTGGGCCATCTCAGGGGTGCCATGGATGAAAGTACGGCGGACAGCTATCTGCCCGTCTGCCCGCTCCACGGCGATGGAGACGGGCTTTTTTGCGCTCTCCAAAAAAGCGCGGTTAAAACGCATCAAAGGAATAAAGTCCGGGTCCAGCGCGGGGACGTGTTTCAGCTCCACGTTGATGCCAAATCTGTTCACAGTGATCTCTCCTTTTCCTTGATTGAATTTCCATATACGGAGATGACAGCAGAGGAATTGTACCACGTATTTGTGCAATACGCAATTCCGTTTTGGCATAAAAAGGGCTGATTTGTACGTTTTTTATAAATTTGCGGAAGATAATTCAGATATTCCCCGTCACAGCAGCTCCAGACGGAGCTCGGCGGCCCGGGCGTGGGCTGCCAGCCCCTCCCCATGGGCCATCCGGGCGGCCAGCGGGGCGGCCTGTCCCATGGCGTCCCGGCTGTAGCGCTGGAACGTGCAGACTTTCAGGAAGGTACCTACCCACAGGCCCCCGGTGTACCGGGCGGCCCCCATGGTGGGCAGGGTGTGGTTGGGCCCGGAGGTATAGTCCCCCAGCACCTCGCCGGCCTCCTGGCCGATGAACAGGGAGCCAAAGTTGACCAGCCTGGGCAGAACACGCTCATCCTGGACAATGACCTCCAGGTGCTCCGGGGCCCGGCGGTTGGCGATCTCCGCGGCCTCCTCCAGGCTGTCGGCCAGGACGACCTCCCCGTAGGTCTCCCAGGAGGCCCGGGCGATCTCCGCTGTCTCCACCCCCTCCAGCTGGCGCTCCACCTCCTGGAGGACGGCCTCGCCCAAGCCGCGGCTGGTGGTGACCAGGATGCCCTGGGCCAGCCGGTCGTGCTCCGACTGGGCCAGCATGTCGGCGGCCAGGATGCGGGGGTCGGCGCTGTCATCGGCAATGGCCATCACCTCGCTGGGCCCGGCTACAAAGTCGATACCCACCCGGCCGCAGCACTGGCGCTTGGCCTCGGCCACGTACTGGTTGCCCGGTCCCACGATGATGTCCACCGGGGCGATCTGCTCCGTGCCATAGGCCAGAGCGGCGATGGCCTGGGCCCCGCCCACGGCGTAGATCTCATCCGCCCCGGCGATATCCATGGCGGCCAGGGTCTTATAGTGGATGCGGTCCGTCCCCTTCACCGCCGGGGCACAGGCCGCCACCCGCCTCACCCCCGCCGCTTTGGCGGGGATAATGAGCATCAGTGCGGTGGAGAACAGAGGGTAGGAGCCGCCTGGAACGTAGCAGCCGCAGGAGCCGGCGGGGATGACCCGGTGGCCCAGAGTCGCCCCCTCCGCGTTGGAGACACCCTCCAGGCCGGACAGACATCCCTTCTGGGCCAGGGCGAAGGAGTGGATGTTGGCGGCGGCCCGCTCCAGGTCGTCCAGCTCCTGGGTGGTAAGTTTGGCCCGGGCGGCGTTGATCTCCTCCCGGCTCACCCGCAGGGCGGTCCGGGCAGAGCCGTCAAAGCGGGCGCTGTACTCCGCCAGGGCCTGGTCCCCCCGCTCCCGGACATTCCGGATGATGTCCGCCACCCGCTCCCGCACGGCCTCCTCCTCCCCGGCGGTCCGGGGGGCGGCTTGTTTCAGATACTCCATACCGCTCAGGCCACGCCGATGGTGATGAGCAGATTGGCGAAAGTCCGCTGCTCTCCGGTGGAGACAGCCAGGCGGACGCCGGGCAGGCAGCAGGCGTCATAGAACTCATAGCGCCCCAGCTTGGCCAGCTCCATGCCGCCCAGCATGGTCTGGAACTGGCCGAAAATCTCCGGCGTTGTGCCGTCGGCGGGGTCCATGACCTCGGCCTTCTCGATGTTCACCGCGCTCTGGATGGCGGCCAGCACATCGGTGACGGTGGGCAGGCCGGGAGTCAGGCCCAGATAGACGGTCTCGGCATCCCCCGTCTTGGAGTCCAGGGGGTAGTTGCCGTCGGCGATGAGCACCTTGTCGCCGTGGCCGCACAGGGCCAGAGCGGCCATGATATCGGGGTGAATCAGTTTTCCTTTCAGCATAGAAAAGCTCCTCTCTCAGTTGAAATTCGCAGCGGAAAACCCGGCCCTTCAGCCGGGCTTGGCTGGTCCGCGTCTGCGTCAACTATTATAGTAAACATTGAAATGAGATGCAATAGGCAAAATATTTTTGGGGGATATTTCGGATTCATCTTGACAGCGGCGGGCTTCTCGGGTAAAATTAGACATCGGACATCATACCACTTGGCGGACTGACCGCCTGGATATATAAGGAGGATTTGAACGATGGTAAATGTGAAAAAGGAGCAGTTCACCCGCATCTGGTCCGCGCTGATTACCCCCACCCGGGAGGACGAGAGCGTCAACTACGAGGCGCTGGAGCGCATTGTGGACCTCCAGATCAGGGACGGGGTCGAGGGCTTTTACTGCTGCGGCTCCTCCGGCGAGGGCCTGCTCCTCACCCTGGAGGAGCGCAAGCAGGTGCTGGAGCATGTGCTCAAGGCCGCCGACGGCCGGGTGCCCGTCATCTCCCATGTAGGCACCATCCGCACCAAAGATGTCATCAGCCTGGCCCAACACGCCATGTCCGCCGGGGCCCTGGCGGTATCCATGATCCCGCCCTACTACTATAAATTCTCTATGGACGAGATCATGACCTACTACGAAGACGTGATCCGCGCCCTGCCCGATGTGCCCGCCATTGTCTACAACATCCCCCAGTTCACCGGGGTGGAGTTCTCCAAGGACAACGCCGGCCGGCTGCTGGCCAACGAGAACATCGTGGGCATCAAGCACACCTCCGCCAACCTGTACAGCCTGGAGCGCATGGGCCAGGCCTTCCCGGACAAGGCGCTGATCAACGGCTTCGACGAGCAGCTGCTGGCAGCCCTCTCCATGGGGAGCTGCGCCACCATCGGCACCACCGTCAACCTCTTCGCCCCTCTGTTCACCAGGGCGCGCGCCGCCTTCCAGGCCGGGGACATGGATGAGGCTCTGCGCTGGCAGCGGACCATCAATATGCGGGTTGAGGCCACCGTCAAGGTGGGCATCTTCAACGCCATGAAGTACGGCTGGACCCTGCGAGGGGTGGACTGCGGCTTCTGCCGCGCCCCCTTCAAGCCTCTGGACGAGGCCGCCCGAAAAGCTATGGCCGACCTGATGGCCATCCCCCTGGAGCCCTGACTTCGCGTGAAAACAGCCGGACCGGTACAGACGTACCGGTCCGGCTTTCTGCTCAGCTCAGTCCCAGACAGCCATAGTACACCGCCCCCACCGCCTGGGCGAACTGGGCCACGGTGCAGTCAGGCCGG
>JAAWPF010000102.1 GCA_022799835.1 Lawsonibacter sp.
GACGGTGGAGGACCCGCCTCTGGTGGCCCTCACCTTTGACGACGGCCCCCGGTCCTCCACCACCGGCCCCCTGCTGGACGGCCTGGAGCTGCGGGAGGTACCCGCCACCTTCTTCCTGGTGGGCAGCCGCATCCCGGGCAACGAGGAGCTGGTCCGGCGCATGGCTGCCGAGGGGCACCAGATTGGCGTCCACACCTATGACCATGTGGAGCTGAAGGGGCTGTCCCGCCGGGAGTTCGACTTTCAGGTGGGCAAGACCCGGGCCCTGCTCACCGGCCTGCTGGGGGAGGGCAGCTACTGGCTCCGCCCGCCTTACGGACTCATCGACAAAGCCGCGGAGAACTGGTGCGGCGGGCCCATTATCCTGTGGTCGGTGGACCCGGAGGACTGGAAAGACGACAACATCGACCGGATTACCGCCGCCGTGTTGGATCATGTGTCCGACGGAGACATCATCCTCATGCACGACCTGTTCGCCAGCTCGGAGGAGGCGGCCCTGCAGGTGGTGGACGCCCTGCTGGACAGGGGGTTCTGCTTTGTCACGGTGGAACAGCTGATGCAGGCCCGGGGGGTGGTCCCAGAGGCAGGGGGCCGGTACCGCAGGCTCCCACCCGCAGAAAAATAAAATTTTTTCCAAAAACGATTGTATTTTCTCCCGCAATCGTGTAAACTGGAAGCAACCGTTTTGCTTGGGAGGTATTTGATATGAAAGTCGCCCGCATGGTACTGAAAATCGTAGCCCTGTCTCTGGCCGCTGCCGCTGCGGTGTGCGCTGTGATCGCCTACTGGGACGGTTTGACCGATCTCTACGATGGCGCGAAGGGAAAACTGCAGCGCTCTGCCCACATCGACGAGTACGACGACTACGAGGAGTAAACGCTTGACCGCCGGCCATCAGGCCGGCGGTCCGCTTTTCTGTTCGTACCACCGCAGGCTGGCGGTGTCCCCGCCGCGCCGCAGGAGGGCGGCGGTGAGCAGCCCGTCGGTGGACACGGTAGCCATGGCCAGAAAGCTCACCGGATCGGGAATCCGGGCCAGCCAGGGGACCAGCGCCGGGTGGACCCAATATACCAGCCCCAGGGACAGCACCCCCCAGGCCAGAGAGAAGGGTATGCAGATTTTCCCCTGAATATTTCCCGGCAGGTCCTCATAGCTCCAAAAGGACACCCCCAGCACCCTCTCGTGGTACAGCGCGGCGCAGTATTCCACAACCGTCGCGGTCAGCCCGCCCAGGACAAACACTGCCGGGGGGTACGCGGCCTCCTGGCCGGTGAACAGCACAATAAAGCAGGCTCCCACCCCGTATACCGGACACAGGGGCAGGACCCACAGCCCCTTTCGGTCCTGCCGTCCGCCCACTGCCAACCCGAAAGCCATCTCCAACAGAAACCCCGAAAAGCTATAGGCGATAAAGCTCCAGAGCCATATCAAGAAAACCCCTCCGTTCCTCACCGTTAGGATGCGTAAACAGGAGAAATCTATACTGAATATTTGTGAGTTACGGCCCTTGCGAAACAAGGGTCTTTATGGTAGGATAGCGGGAGTACTGAGGAGAGGAAGAGGCTTATGCGCCATTTAATCGATTTCGGAGACCTGTCCCGGCAGGAGTGGGACGAGCTGTACGCCCGGGCCAGCCAGATCATAGACGATCCCCAGCGCTTTTTGGACGTCTGCCGGGGCAAGGTCATGGCCTCCCTGTTCTATGAGCCCTCCACCCGCACCAACTTCTCCTTCCAGACCGCCATGCTCCGCCTGGGCGGGACGGTGTTCGGCTTTGCCGACCCCAATTCCTCCTCGGTGGCCAAGGGCGAGACATTGAAAGACACCGTCAAGATGGTCTCCGGCTACGCTGACGTGGTGGTCATGCGCACCCCCTGGGAGGGGGCGGCCAAGGCGGCGGCACTGTACTCCCATGTGCCGGTGGTCAACGCCGGAGACGGCGGGCACATGCACCCCACCCAGACCACCGCCGACCTGACCACCATCACCCGCCGGCTGGGCAAGGTGGACGGGCTGTCCATCGGCCTGTGCGGCGACCTGAAAAACGGCCGCACCGTCCACTCCCTCATCAAGGCCCTGGCCAAATTTCAGGACATCCGCTTTTTCCTTATCTCCCCCCGGGAACTGGCCATTCCCGACTACATGCGCACCTTCATGCAGGAAAACGACATGCGCTTTACTGAGGTCACCGGCCTGGAGGCGGTCATCCCCCAGCTGGACGTGCTGTACATGACCCGCATCCAGCGGGAGCGGTTCGTGGACCCGCTGGAGTATGAGCGGTGCAAGGGGGTCTATATCCTCACCCGCCGTAAGCTGGACCGGGCCAAGGAGCACATGCTGGTGATGCACCCCCTGCCCCGGGTGGATGAGATTACGGTGGATGTGGACGACGACCCCCGGGCGGTGTACTTTGAACAGGCCCGGTACGGCATGTTCGCCCGAATGGCCCTGCTGGCCGACCTGGCCAACCAGTCCCGGCTGGAGCGGACGGAGGCGGTGGAGATTGGGGCAAAGCCGGTCTGCCGCAACCCCCGGTGCATTACCCAGACCCAGCCCTACCTGCCCCCTCTGGTAAAGAAGGTAGGCGGCAAGGACTGCTGCGCGTTCTGCGACGGGACGCTGGAGTAGAATCTAAAGGAGGAAATTGTCATGTACTCGCAAGACAAGCAGCCCATCGCCCTGGAGGAGTTGAATATTCGGGACTTCATCCCCCTCCAGGAGGAGGACGGCGGCCCCCTGGTCAAGGTTCGGTTTTTCCTGGACACCCCCTATTTGAAGCGGGACTTCAACCTGGACGTGATCATCTGGAATCTGACCGAGGAAAACATGGACCGGACAGAGCGGGTGGTCCGCTATGTGCTGGACAACTTCAACAAGCTGTTTGAGACGGGCTGGGCTGCGCTCTACCGCCATCTCTGCAAGGTGGATGTGTACGGCAGGACGGCGGAGCACACCGTACAGGAGTTTTTTGTGGAGCAGATTGATTTTGAAAGCCCCTATTACCAGATCCAGCTTGAAATCAACTGCGACCACCTGGCGGACGGACAGGCCCGGTACTGCTTCGTGGTATCCACCACCTGTGACTACCGCAAATGGATGATTGCTGACGACGATATGCGGGTGTACATGATTGGCAACAGGGCCTGCGGCTTCAACGACAACAACGACGACGGCCAGATGCAGGAATCTTTGGAGGACTGCGAGATGTTCTACGGCATGGGAGAGATGCTGGAGGAGCACTATGCCGCAATGGAAGCGGAGGGGTTCCGGTTCGCGGAGCCCTTTGAGGAGGGAGCATAATGGGACTGTTTGACCGATTTAAGAAAAAAGCGCCTGAGCCTGCCCCGGAGTGGCCCAAGCCCCCCAGGGAGGACACTATGGCCCTGCTGCTGATGGACCGGGTGCTGGAGGACATCGACCCGGCCATTGAGCGGTTGAAAAAGGCCTTTGGGGACAGTGCGGTCAGTGATATCGACCGCAGCCACCCCCAGGTGCCAGCCTTTACCGTCACGGTGGACGCCCTGGAATTCTGGTGCTCCTGCCTGCCCATGCCGGTGCCCCGGGAGGAGCAGGACATCGCCGCCAAGGCCCAGCACAACCTGTTTCTCAAGCCGGAGGAGCGGGAGGCCTTCTGTAATCACAAGTCCTTCTGGGTCATCGCCCAGAAGGGGGGCGGGAAGACCCTGGAGGGCAAGCGCCGGACCTGCTGGAATTTCAGCCTGCTGTGCGCCGCTCTGCTGGAGCTGGAGGGGGCCGTGGGGGTATCGGTGATCAACACCGCCCTGCTGGTAAGCCGGGAGAATTATCTGTCTTATCGCGTCCAGATGGAGGGCAGAAGCTGGAACGACCCCGACTGGTTCCCCGTCCCCCTGTGGCTTTGGTTCTACCGGGGACTCCAGGAGGAAAAGCCCACCGTGCAGACCCAGGGTCTGACCGAGTTCGGCCTGCCGGAGTTGGCCTTCTTTGACCCCAAACTGCCGGTACAGGATGTTTTAAACTACCTTTTCACCATGTCCAGCTGGCAGATCACCGGGAAGCAGCTGTACCGGAATATGGCTCTGATCCCCCTCACCGAGGAGGTGGAGGTGGTCAGCAAGCAGGACGGGGACACTATCTTTTTCATCGGCGGCTGACCAGAGCGGGGCTGTCCGCTGGGACAGCTCCGCTTTCACAGGGAAAAATTTGTGGAAAGGCATTGACAGGCGCAAAAAAATATGATAATATTCAAAGGCTGATGTGACAGGAACACCATCCATGCGGGTGTAGTTCAATGGTAGAATCCCAGCCTTCCAAGCTGGTCGCGTGGGTTCGATTCCCATCACCCGCTCCAGACGCGCCTGTAGCTCAGGTGGATAGAGCAACTGCCTTCTAAGCAGTGGGCCGGGGGTTCGAGTCCCTTCAGGCGTACCAGCCACCTCCAGGTGTAACCGGACATCAGTGATATGGTGGGTGTAGCTCAGTTGGTTAGAGCACCGGATTGTGGTTCCGGGTGTCGAGGGTTCGAGTCCCTTTACCCACCCCACACTTTGAGGCGGAAGGGCCGGAGCTTCTGCTCCGGCTTTCCCCTTTCGACATAGGGGTGTAGCCAAGCGGCAAGGCAAGGGACTTTGACTCCCTCATCGCTGGTTCGAGTCCAGCCATCCCTGCCACGTCGTTGGAGCAAACTTCATATCCCTCGCTTCCGGCTAAAGCCGCAGGTTCGCTCACTGCGCCGCTCCTCCTTTCCAAATCGGACCCGCCACGCTGGGCTCCGATTTGGAGGGGCCGTCCGCGGCGGCCCTCCCCCTCTGAAACCCAATCCACTCGACCCAGTAGCTCAGTTGGCAGAGCACCTGCCTTTTAAGCAGGGTGTCCGGAGTTCGAATCTCCGCTGGGTCACCACGTCGGAGCAAGCTGCATATCGCTTGCTCCGACTTTTTTCAAAAGTCAGAGCGCGCTCATTGCGCTGCTCCTCCTTTCCAAATCGAACCCGCTT
>JAAWPF010000103.1 GCA_022799835.1 Lawsonibacter sp.
AGCGGCGCTCCAGGGGGTGCTGACCTGGGGGATGGACGCCCTGGTGGATCCGGCGGGGAAAATCATTCTGAGCAAGGACGGGAAAAGCGATCTGGAGTACTACATGCCCTCTGAGGTCCCCATCCCGGCGGACTGGGCCAAGGACGCGCCCGCGGAGAGCGTGGAGCGGCGGGACAAGTCGATGGCCCTGCTGCGGGACAGGCACATCTACGTCACCCCCTGGCTGCCCCTGCTGTGGGAGCGGGCGGAGGAGCCGGGCCGTACCGCGGAGGAGGTCTGCGGCAGGGCGGCGGCCCTGCTCATCGTGTCTCTCTACTCCGAATGCCGGGCAGGGGACCACCTGTCCTATGAGAAGGCCCGGGAGTTTGTGGACCCCATCATCGAAAGCTATGGGGCGGAGAAGTTTTTCTCCCCCAAGGAGAAGGAGTACCTGGACGACCCGGATTCCACCGAGCAGACCCAGATCCAGTACGCATGGCAGTATGAGAACCTGTGGGTGATGGAGTGGGCCCTGGGGCTCACCGACGACCTGTTCTGGCCCAACCGTATCTGCGATGTGCCCGGCACGGTGCGGCTGCTGAAGGACTGTCAGACTATGGAGAAGCTGCTGGCGGCGGCCAGGCTGCGCCCACGGAAGGAGCTGCTGGAGCAGGCCGACCTGATCTATCGCCTGCACTGGGCCTGCGTGGACGCCCGGGTGATGGGGATGCCAGCCCCCCAGGGACTGGAGGAGGGCGTGGTCATGGAGCGCCATCGGGCCCTGTTCTGGCTGGCCGGCTGCGACAACATGTGCCCCTGGGACGATGTGGACCTGTCCACCTGAATTTAGGAGAACGACTATGGAGCAAATCATCCAGACCCTGGCCCGGGAGCTGGGCCGTGCCGAAGAACATGTGAATAACGTGGTCAAGCTCATTGACGAAGGGGCCACCATACCCTTTATCGCCCGCTACCGCAAGGAGCTCCACGGCTCCATGGACGACCAGCTGCTCCGGGAACTGGCCGACCGTTTACAGTACCTGCGCAATCTGGACACCCGAAAAGCGGAGGTAACGGGCTCCATTGAGAATCAGGGCAAGCTCACCGAGGAGCTCGCCGCCGCCATTGCTGAAGCGGCCACCCTGGCCGAGGTGGAGGACCTGTACCGCCCCTACAAGCAGAAGCGGCGCACCCGGGCCACCATTGCCCGGGAAAAGGGGCTGGAACCCCTGGCCGCGCTGGCTTTCGATTTCGGGCCCGCCGTCAATATGGAGCAGCTTGCCTGGGACTACATCGACCCGGAAAAGGGCGTCGACACGGCGGAGGACGCCCTCCAGGGGGCCAGCGACATCATTGCCGAGCTCATCTCGGACGACGCCGACATCCGCAAGGAGCTGCGGGAGTTGTACCTGCGCCGGGCGGTTCTGGTGTCCAAGGCGGCGGCCAAAGAGCCGGAGGACTCGGTCTACCGCCTCTACTACGACTTCAAGCAGCCAGTCAGCCGTCTCCAGGGCTATCAGGTGCTGGCTGTCAACCGGGGAGAGCGGGAGGACATTCTCAAGGTCTCGGTGGAACTGGACCTGGAGACTGCCCACATCGCCGTCCGCCGGGCGGTGGTACCCAACCGGGCGGCCATGGACTTTGTCCGCTCCGCCGCGGACGACGCCTACGACCGGCTCATCCAGCCCTCCATGGAGCGGGAGATTCGGAACACCCTCACCGACCAGGCCAACGAGGGGGCCATCCACATGTTCGCCCTGAATTTGAAGCCTCTGCTCATGCAGCCCCCTGTCAAGGGCAAGGTGACCATGGGCCTGGACCCGGGCTACCGCATGGGCTGCAAGGTGGCGGTGGTGGACGGCACCGGCAAGGTACTGGACACCACGGTGGTCTACCCCACCCACGGGGACCGGAAAAAGGCGGAGTGCATCACCGTTTTGTCCGCCCTTATCAAGAAGCACGGCGTGGAACACATCGCCATCGGCAACGGCACCGCCAGCCGGGAGACCGAGCAGATGGCGGTGGAGCTCATTAAGAAAGTCGGCGGTGGAGTCTCCTACATGATTGTCAGCGAGGCGGGGGCCTCAGTTTACTCCGCCTCCAAGCTGGCCGCCGAGGAGTTCCCCCAGTTCGATGTAAACCTGCGCTCCGCCGTCTCCATCGCCCGGCGGCTCCAGGACCCCCTGGCCGAGCTGGTAAAAATCGACCCCAAGGCCATCGGCGTGGGCCAGTATCAGCACGACATGCCCCAGGTCCGGCTCAGTGAGACGCTGGACGGGGTGGTGGAGGACTGCGTCAACGCGGTGGGGGTGGACGCCAACACCGCCTCTCCCTCCCTGCTCCAGCGGGTGTCCGGCCTGACCGCCGCCACCGCCAAAAACCTGGTGAAGTATCGGGAGGAGAACGGCGTGTTCACCACCCGGAAACAGCTGTTAAAGGTGCCCAAGCTGGGGCCGAAGGCCTTTGAACAGTGCGCGGGCTTTATTCGCGTCCCCGAGAGCCAGTCGGTGCTGGACAACACCGGCGTCCACCCGGAGAGCTACGCCGCGGCGGAGAAGCTGCTGGCGGAGTGCGGCTATACCCTGGCCGACGTGAAGGCGGGGAATATTGCGGAGCTGAAAACCAAGGCGGAGGCCATCGGCTATGAGGCCCTGTCCGAGGCCTGCGGGGCGGGGGCGCCCACCCTGGCCGACATCGTGAAAGAGCTGTCCAAGCCGGGCAGGGACCCCCGGGATGAGCTGCCGCCCCCCATCCTGCGCACCGACGTCATGGAGGCCAAGGACTTAAAGCCCGGCATGGAGCTCCAGGGCACCGTCCGGAATGTTATCGACTTCGGCGTGTTTGTGGACATCGGCGTCCACCAGGACGGTCTGGTCCACATCTCCAAGCTGCCCCAGCGGGTCCGCCACCCCTCCGAGCTGCTCAGCGTGGGAGACGTGGTCACCGTCTGGGTGGTGGAGGTGGATGAGAAGAAGAAACGGATCTCTCTGACCATGAAGAAACCGGGGTAATTTTCCCACCCCGGGTCCATACACTCTATAGGGGGCGGTCTCCGCCCCCATCTCCCGCACCCCCGTGAAACGGGGCGGCAAAGAGGCCGCCCCCTGCAGCATCACAGGAAAGGAGACCGCTATGCTGCCCTACGCCCTCATCGACCTGCACTGCGACACCCTCACCGCCCTGTCGGTGGAGGACGTCCCCCTGCTGAAGGACCTCCGGGACCCGCCCAAAAAGGCCAAAGCTGCCGCCGTGCTGGCGGACCGGGCTCGGGGGAACGACACCCTGAATCTTCCCGACCGGCACTTCTCCCTGTCCGCCATCCCAGAGGAGGTGCGCTGGTGCCAGTGCTGCGCCATCTTCATTCCCGACGAGTTCCTCGGAGATGAGGCCGTGGCCTACTACGACCTGCATCGGAGTAATTTCCACCGGCAGATGGAAAAGCTGGCGGAAAAGGTCCTCCCCTGCTGCACCGCCGGGGACATTAAGGCCGCCTGGGCCTGCGGCAAAACCGCCGCCGTCCTCACAGTGGAAAATGGCTCCGCCCTGGCGGGGCGGCTGGACCGTATCGAAACCCTGGCCCGGGACGGGGCGCGGATGATAACCCTCACCTGGAACGGGGAAAACGAGATTGGCTCCGGGAATGTGACCGGCCGAGGCCTGTCCGGTTTTGGAAAGGAAGCTGTCCGGGAGCTGGAGCGGGAGGGCATTATCATCGACGTATCCCACCTGAATGACCGGGGCTTCGACGACCTGCTGAAAACCGCTCGAAGGCCCTTTGCTGCCAGCCACTCCAACGCCCGGGCGGTGTGCGGACATAAGCGCAACCTCACCGACGAACAGATTCAGGAGATGATCCGCCGGAGATGTCTCATCGGGCTGAACTTCTATAACGCTTTTCTTCGGGAGGACGGCCTGCCTGCCGCGCCGGACGACCTGTGGCGGCATGTGGAGCACTTTCTGTCCTTAGGGGCAGAGGACTGCTTGGCTTTGGGATCCGACGCCGACGGCGCCGACCTGCCCCCTTGGCTGGACAATCCCGGAAAGCTCGCCGGGCTGTACCGGTATTTTCTGTACCGGGGACTCTCCACTGTTCAGGCCCAGGGCATCCTGTGGCGCAACGCCCTCCGGTTTTTCCAGGAGAATTTGGCAAAATAGACGGATTTTCTCTTGTAAACGAGGCGGTTTTCTGTTATAATCCGGGTATAGACCGAGGTGCTTTATTATGCGGGCGCTCTCATAGGCCCGCCCAAAAAAGGAGTATGATTATGTCTAAACGCTGTCCCGACTGCGGCCAAATCAACGACGACTCCCGGATCTTCTGCGGCTCCTGCGGCGAGCCGCTGGATGCCCAGCTGCGCTTGATTCAGGACCTGGAAAAGCAGAAAAAAGCACCTCAGAAAGCCGATGCTGCGCCCAAGCCCAAGGAGGACGATGACGACTACATCCCCCAGCCCACCAAGAAAAAAAGCGGCTGTTATGTGGCCACGGCGGTTTACGGTTCCTACGACTGCCCCCAAGTCTGGACCCTTCGCCGCTTCCGGGATGACCGGCTGGCCGCCTCCTGCCTTGGCCGGGCTTTCATCCGTACTTATTATGCCGTCAGCCCCGCTCTGGTGCGCCGGTTCGGCGAGACCGCCTGGTTCAAGGCCCTCTGGAGAGGTCCCCTGGACCGGCTGGTGCGGAAGCTCCGGACCCAGGGCGTGGAGGACACCCCCTATCAGGACAAGGACTGGTAAATAAAATACAGCAGAACGTAGGGAGACAAGCCGTTAAAGTTACATGTTTGCGTATATTCAACCAAAAAGATTTTATAAAATAAGACAGACCAACCTCTTGGCGGTCTGTCTTATTTTATGGAGTGAGTGGTTAAAATCGATTTTCTTTCGAGATTGTGCCCAAAACCAAATCGAAGCCCAGCGAAGCGGGTTCGATTTGGAAAGGAGGAGCAGCGCAATGAGCGCGCTCTGACTTTTGAAAAAAGTCGGAGCAAGC
>JAAWPF010000104.1 GCA_022799835.1 Lawsonibacter sp.
CTCTACGGCATCGACACCCGTGACCGGGACAAAAAGGGCTATCTGGCCGACAAAAACCGCTATCAGCCCTGGTCGGGCGTCCCCATGGAGGGGGAGGTCGCCCTGGAATTTGAGGGCCGGGACATCACCATCCGCCGGGGGCCCCGCGGGAACACCCCCTTTGGGACCTTTTCCGCCGTCTACACCGGCACCCAGGAGCCGGTCCCCGGCCTCACCGCCTCCAACTGCGGCGAGCTGCTCACCGGGGTGGGGGCGGAGGTATTCACCCGCTCCGCCTTTCTGGGGGACGGGAACCTGTCCCTCACCACCGCCCCCGAGCTGGAGCGGCGAATCGCCGCCTTGGTATCCTCCGGGGAGGAGGATGTGTCCTTCTCCCAGGCCATGGGGCGGTTGAAGGATTGGAAAAACCGCCGCCAGGTCAACAAGAGCGTGGGGGATATCCCAAAATTGGAGTGGGAACTGGCCCAGGTCCGGGGACGGCTGGAGGCGCTGGAGGAGGTCTCCGCCCAGGCCGCCGCTCTGGACGGGGAGCGGGCTGAGCTGGAGCGCCGCCGGGAGGGGCTGTCCCGGGACGCGGAGGCCCACAGGGCCCTGGCCCGAAAGCGGCTGTCCGACCGGTACGCCCGGGCGGAGGAGGAGTATCAGGCCGCCCGGCGGCAGATGGCCGATTTGGAGTGGAACCTGGCCCAGCGGCCCATTCCCGGCCGGGAGGACGTGAAGCGGGCCCAGGGGGAGCTGCAATACCTGAAGGTCCTGGACGAGGAGATCAAGCAGGGCTCCGCCGCCCTGACCGAGGCCGAGGAGCGCTCCGCCCTGGCCAAGGAGGCCGCGAGGGACGAGCATTTTCCCGAAATGACCGGGGAGGAGGCTGTGGCAAAGGCCGTTTCCCACCGCGCCGAGTATCAGTCCGGAGCGGACAGGGCTAAAAAGCTGAATAAGTGGTTTTCACTTCTCCAGTTAATGGGACTGCTGGGGCTTGCTTCTCTCTTGTTCCGGGGAATCACTCAAGCGACGGTCCTTTGTCTCTGGGTCGGTGTGGGATTTTATGCGCTGCTGGCCTTTGTGTCTACTTTCATGCTGATCCGCTCCAAGGCCGCCATGAAGCAGGCGGAGTCAATTTTGAATCGCTATGGCGTCCAGACCCCGGAGGAGCTCACCGCCCTAGCGCAAAACTACCGGGAGCGGTGCCAGACGGCGGACAAGGCCGCCCACGAGGCGGAGGTCATCAAGAACGCTGTCCAAGAGCGGCAGGACAAGCGGGAGGCCTTGAAAGCCGGGCTGCTGGACTTCGTCCACCCCTTCGCCCCGGAGGTGTCCGACATGTTCGGCTGCTCGGCGGCCCTGAGCCGGGCCCTGACCATGGACCACGACCTGACCTTGGCCCGGGAGCGGACTCAGGAGCGCCTGCGCCGGCTGGAGGACCTGGAGGCCCAGGGGGCCAAAGCGGAGGCGGGACCCGACCGCCTCCCCATCCCGGAGCTGGGCCCCGAGGAGACCGCCCAGGCCCTGGCCCGGACCGCCGCCCGGCTGGAGGAGGTCTCCGCCCGGCTGAACCAGGCCAGGGGGAGCCAGCGGGCCATGGGCGACCCCGCCGCCCTGGCCGCCCAGGCGGAGGAGCTGGAGGGGCGGCTGGCCCGGAAGCGGCTGGAGGCAGACGCCTTGGCCGCGGCCATCGCCGCCCTCACCCAGGCCAACGCCCGGCTCCAGGAGCGGTTTTCCCCCGAGCTGAACCGGCTGGCCGGGGAGTATATGGCCCGGCTCACCGGGGGCAGATACTCCGCCGTAAGCCTGACCCGGGAGCTGGAGGGCTTTGTCCGGGCGGAAGACGGGGTTTTGCCCCGCAGCGCCCTCTTCCTGTCCCGGGGGACGGCGGATCAGCTCTATCTGGCGGCGCGGCTGGCGGTGTGCCGGCTGTGCCTGCCCGAAAAGCCCCCCATCCTGCTGGACGACGCCCTGGCCGCCTTCGATGATGAGCGGCTGGCTCTGGCCCTGGAGCTGCTGCGGGAGCTGTCCGGCGAGCAGCAGCTGCTCCTGTTCACCTGCCAGAGGCGGGAGGACGAGGTCCTGGGCAGTATGCCGGGGGTGACGAGGATTGAACTGTAGAGGGAGCCTTTGCTGTTGCAATTTCCCCCGAAAGCGGTTATAATACCACTCACCAACCAAGAAACGAGGTACCCCAATGGACGAATATAACGACCTGCCCCAGAGCGGGGAAGAGACAGAGGCGGAGCAGAAGCCCCGCCGGCCGGGGGCCGGGCTTTACGAGTGGCTTCAGCTGTTTTTGGGCTGTGTGGTGGCGGCGGTGGTGCTGTTTAACTGCGTGGCCCGGCTCACCAGGGTGGACGGCTCCTCCATGGATAACACCCTTCAGGACGGCGAAATTATGCTCATCTGGTCCCTGGGCTACATCCCGAAGCAGGGGGATATCGTGGTGCTGAACAAGACCCCTGTCGTTCTGCCCGGCTGGAACGAGCCCCGGGCCATCATCAAGCGGGTCATCGCCACCGGGGGCCAGACAGTGGACGTGGATTACAACACCGGGACGGTCTATGTAGACGGCCAGCGGCTGGATGAGCCCTATATCAAGGAAGAGATGTATCTGCCCTACGCCTCCACCATGTCCCAAACCCATTGGGAGGTGCCCGAGGGCTCCGTCTTTGTCATGGGGGACAACCGGAACGGCTCCACCGACAGCCGGGACGAGCAGCTGGGCCCCGTGGATACTGACTATATCCTGGGCAGGGCTGTCCTGGCCCTGTGGCCCATTGAGCGCTTCGGCGCAGTATAGACCGCATCACCGCGCCCGGCCGAACCTTCCGCCGGGCGTTTTTGAACCCATCTTACAAACCCTTAAAATTTTGGAAAAGGGATATTGTCAACAGAAATAGAATCATGTATAATATAGCTTCCGGTTGACAAGCGGCAGGTTGTTTTAAAGGGGAAGTGATTGCTCTGGAGGACACCAAAACGCGAATTATTCTTGCGGCCATGAGGGCTGTGCGGCACTATGGTCTGGAGGGCGTGCGCATTCAAAACGTCAGCGAGCTGGCGGAGATTTCCCCCGGTGCTCTGTACCGCTATTTCGAGGGCAAGGACCAGCTGCTCGTGGAGTGCTTCACCTATGTGGACAAGCAGGCCGCGGAGATTTTTGACCAGCTGCAATTTAACCCGCTTACCTTGCTGTCCAACCCGACACAGGCGGTGAAAAGCCTGTGGCTGCCCTACTTCCGCTTCTGGACTTCCCACCCGGATGAGACCATCTTTTATCACCGCTTCCGGGACAGCGCCTTCTTCCCAAAATATGATAAGGCCCGGGACTACACATATTTTCACACCTTCATCCGGATAGTCCGTCTCTTCAAAAAGGCCTACCCCGCGCTGGATCAAATCAATCAGGACCTGCTTTGGCACCATATGCTGACCAGCACAGTGATGTACGCCAAATATGTGGTGGAGGGTTCGCTGCCCAACAACCAGGAGACTGAGGACACCACGTTTCAGCTGCTGTCCACCGGACTGAGCAGCTATCTGAAGCCGGAAGCGCGCCAAAAATGAGACGTGCCGGGGGCATGTTTTAATCCCGGTAAGTAAATTAAATATTTATTTAAAGGGCTTTATGGGACACCCCCTGGCTTGCCGGACACGGTGCTGTCCGCCGCCGAGCGAAACAGCCCGGATGCAAGGAGCGTATCATAATGGAGAAAATCCTGATTGTTGATGACAGCATGGTTCAGGCCGCCCAGCTGAAGGCTATTTTAGCGGACGAATATGACATCACCATTGCGCAGACACCGGAGGACGGGCTGGGCAAAGCCAGCAGCGAGGACTTCTCCCTGATCCTGCTGGATGTGGTCATGCCGGGCATGGACGGCTTCACCCTGCTGAAAAAGCTGCAGGAGGAGATTGTCACCCAGAGCATCCCGGTCATCCTGATTACCAGCCTCGCCGACGCGGTGAACGAGCAGCGCGGTCTGGTACTGGGGGCGGTCGACTATATCACCAAACCCTTCATCCCCATGATTGTCAAAGCGAGGGTCAATACCCACGTCAAGCTGTACCACTACCGGCAGCAGGCGGAGCGGCAGTCCAACCGACCAGCTCACCGGGATCGCCAACCGGCGCAGATACGACCGCTACAGCCTGGCAAAATGGCGGGAGGCCGCCCGGATGCAGGTCCCCTTTTCCATCTGTATGTTCGATATCGACCACTTTAAGATCTATAATGACACCTTCGGCCATCCCGCCGGAGACAAAGTGATCTCCGCCGTCGCAAAAGCAGCGGCCTCCCATCTAAAGCGCACCACGGACTTTCTGGCCCGCTATGGGGGTGAGGAATTTGTGGCGCTCATAATTGGAGACCGCTCCGATAAGATATTTGGACATGTGAAAAAGATCCGGCAGGCGATCGAGGACCTCCACATCTCCCACAATCCCTCCGTCTCCGAATGGGTCACGGTCAGCATAGGCGGCGTAACCGTCATCCCCCCGGTGGACGGCAATTACGCATTTTTCCTCCAGATTGCGGACACTATGCTCTATGATGCCAAACGGCAGGGGCGGAACCGGGTGATCTGGGCTGACGAACAGCTCAAGCAGCTGTATGAGAAATGATCCTCTCTCGCGGCGCTTCCTGCCCGCTCTCCCTCCGGACTTTGTCCGCCTGACAAACGAAAACAAGCGGGACGGCTCACCGTCCCGCTTGTTTCATATGCTTTACTTTACAGGCTGACCGGCCTCTTTCCGGGCCTTGATCTCCCGGAGGGCATCCTTGTAGGACAGGTTGACCCGGCCCTTCTCGTCAATCTCGGTGACCTTGACCCAGATCATGTCGCCGATGTTGACCACGTCCTCCACCTTCTCCACCCGGTGCTCGGCCAGCTTGGAGATGTGGACCATGCCGTCCTTGCCGGGGGCCAGCTCCACGAACGCGCCGAAC
>JAAWPF010000105.1 GCA_022799835.1 Lawsonibacter sp.
GGGGATGGTGCCGTTGCCCCGGAGGGCCATGCCGATGGCCTCGGTGAGGCAGTTCATGGAGTTGGCGGTGTACATGCCGGAGCAGGAGCCGCAGGTGGGACAGGCGTTGTTCTCATACTCCTCCACCCCGGCCTCATCCAGTTTGCCGGCGTAGTAGGAGCCCACCGCCTCAAACATGTGGCTCAGGCAGGTGCGCTGGCCATTGTTCAGCGTTCCGGCCAGCATGGGCCCGCCGGAGACAAAGACGGTGGGCACGTTTACCCGGGCGGCGGCCATGAGCAGGCCGGGAACGTTCTTGTCACAGTTGGGGATCATCACCAGACCGTCGAACTGGTGGGCGGTGGCCATAGCCTCGGTGGAGTCGGCGATCAGGTCCCGGGTCACCAGGGAGTACTTCATGCCCACGTGGCCCATGGCGATGCCGTCGCACACGGCGATGGCGGGGAACTCCACCGGAGTGCCCCCCGCGGCCCGGATGCCGGCCTTCACCGCCTCGGCGATCTTGTCCAGGTTCATGTGTCCGGGGACGATCTCGTTGTAGGAGCAGACCACGCCAATCAGGGGGCGCTCCAGCTCCTCCTTGGTGTAGCCCAGGGCGTAGAGCAGGGAGCGGTTGGGCGCGGCGGGGATTCCTTTTTTTACCACGTCAGAGCGCATAGCGGTTACCTCCAAATCTTAATTGAGCGCCCCGCCCTCCGGGCGGGGCAGGACTTAAGCCGAGTTGTCTGAAAAACCATTGTTGTCTGACATCAGAGTATCACAGAACACTGGACATGTCAAGAGGGAATGTGGTAGAATAGAAAAAACGCTCGTCCCGCCCGAGGCGAAAAAAGGCTCCTTTGGCAAAGGAGGCTTTAGCCCTAACCCTCTTCCTCCTGCTCTTTCAGGTTCTCCAGCGCCCAGCGCGTGGCGGCGATGACAAACGCGGAAAACGTGCTATCTTTGCCACGAATTGTGCGCTCTACATCTTCGATTACGTCATTGGGAAATCGAATATTTTTCTGTGTTGTCTGTGGAATTGCGGGTATCTTAAATTTTCTGGCCATACTCTCACCTGCTATACACTTGTACTTTACATTGTGAAGCAATTAAGGTATGATTTATGTATCCCAAGTTGCAAGCAAAATGTATATAGGAGAGATCGATATGACCTACTTTGAAAAGCTGCTGCTGAACTATCTGCGCGACAGCAAAGTCAAAATGGAGATCACCGGGCTTGACCTGAACGGCTTTCAGGACGCTCTGCGGGAGGAGAGCAAGCACCGGCTGGAGCTGATTGAACAGATTATTTTTGAGGACAGCGAGATTATTTCTGATATGCGGAAGGTTGAAGCAATCAAGAAGTTGTTTCAGCAAGAATTTTACAGCAAGGACTGACCGACCATGAAAAAACCGAACCTGTCCCAGCAGACGGCCCGGCGGCTGTACAATTTAATTGCGGCGGAGAAGAAATTTGTCCCCGGGGAGAAGCTGCCCAACGAGCTGGACCTGGCTCAGGAGCTGGGGGTGAGCCGGGCCACTCTCCGGGAGGCCATCCAATCCCTGGCGGTTCAGGGCGTGCTGGAGGTCCGCCGGGGCCTGGGGACCTTTGTGTCCCGGCGGGTGGAGGAAATTGACGACTTCGGCTTCTCCTCTCTGGAGCAGGTCCGGGGCCAGCTGCGGGACCTGTTTGAGCTGCGGACCATTTTTGAGCCCCAGGCCGCCGCCCTGGCCTGCCGCCGGGCCACCGCGGACGAGCTGTCCGACATCCTGGCCCAGGGGGAGCGGGCAGCGGCCTGTATCCGGGCGGGTGAGGACCGCACCCGGGCCGACCGTGACTTCCACGCGGCCATTATCCGGGCCGCCCACAACGAGTTTATGGCCCGGCTTCTGCCCATTATCAGTCAGGCGGTGGAGACAGCCATCGCCTCGGGCGCCCGGCGGGAGGAGCTGGCCCAGGCCACCCTCCGGGACCACGCCCTGCTGATGGAGTTTTTTGAACGGCGGGACCCCGAGGGCGCCCAGCACGCCATGGCCATCCACATGCGCCACGCCATGGACGAGATGGGCTTGGAAATCAGTTGACAACCGCCGGCTTTTTCATATAATGAGGGCATGGATACATTTATTTTTATTGTGAATATTTTGGGGACAGTGGCCTTCGCCGCCTCCGGGGCCATGATCGGCCTGCGCAAGAATATGGATATCTTCGGGGTGTGCATCCTGGGGCTGACCACCGCCACCGGCGGCGGGGTCATACGGGACCTCATCCTGGGTCTGACGCCCCCCTCCGCCTTCCGGGACCCCACCTGCGCCATGGTGGCCCTGGCCACCTCGGCGGTGTTCTTCTCCCGTCGGATGCGCCATCTGCTGATGCACAACCAGAGCCGCTACGACCGGCTGCTGTTCTGGATGGACACCCTGGGCCTGGGAGCTTTCACCGTCATCGGTGTGGAGCTGGCCTGCTCCCGGGCTGTCCGGCCCACACTCTTCCTGCTGGTCTTTGTGGGAGTCATCACCGGCGTGGGCGGCGGCGTCGTCCGGGACCTGCTGGCTCAGGAGGTACCCTACATCTTCGTCAAACATATCTACGCCTGCGCCTCTCTGGTAGGGGCCATACTGTGCGCCGGCATGTGGCCCCATGCGGACAGCATGGACGCCATGCTGGCGGGGATGGCTGCTGTAGTCATCATCCGCTGCCTGGCCGCCCACTACCGCTGGAATCTGCCCAAAGCAAAGCTGTAAGGAAAGCGGAAAGGAGCCCCGGCCAAACCGGGACCTCATGTAGTTCGCAATCCGTTCCCCCTTAACAAAAATATGGAGCGGCCGTGTCTGTTACAGACATGGCCGCTCCGCTGCTTCGCTGTTTTCTTACTTCTCCAGTCCCCGATAGAGGAAGCTCACAATGTGCGCGCGGGAACAAATAGCGTCGGGCGAAAAGCACCCATTACCGGTTCCTTTGGTGATTTCCTGCTCTACTGCCCACGCCACAGCCTGCGCATAGTCCGCGTTGGCGGGTACATCGGTAAAGTCAGATGTTCCGGCCTTCGGACTGCCAGCCGCTTTCCACATATACATTACCGCCATGCTCCGGGTACAAGGGGTATCCCCGCCGAAGGTGCTGCCGGAAACTATGCCCTTTTCATAGGCCCAGATGGCGGCGTCCGCATAGTAGTCGTCGCTCTTTACATCGGTGAAGGGATTGGCTGTCGTGGGCTTGGGGGAGCCATTGGATCGCCACAGGAAGGCCAGAATCTGCGCCGTGTAACAGTCTGATTCGGGGGAAAAGGTGGTTGTGGAAGTCCCCTTGGTGATTTTTTCCTCCACAGCCCACTTCACCGGCTCGGCGAACCAGTCGTCCGCTTTCACATCGGTGAAGCCGCCCACGGTGGGCTGGGTGGGCTGGCCGCCGTCCACGGGCACCAGCTTGGCGTAGTCGCTCTCGCACATCCAGGCGAGACCATACCACTCGTCAAGATAGATTCCCAACTCCTCCGCCTCCTCCGGCGGAGTGGGGGAGACAGTATAGGTTGTTGCCCCCGTCAGCGGCCACCAAGGACCGTTTCCATCCCAGAAGCATTTGAGCTCTGTGTCCCAACGCCAAGATTCCCCGTTATCGTAGGCGTAGCTTTCCTTATTATTCAGGAAATCCTGATATGCCATACGTTCCGGCGAATCGGCAGCAAAGCTGATGCTGGCCCACCTGTTTTTGCCCTGGAGAACGGAGTCAGCATATTTCCGGCCCTCCAGCACCTCTACGGTGACGGTGGAGTTGTCAGCCACCACATAAATCGTGAGTTCAATACTGTCGGCAAGTATTCCAGGATCACAGTTGTAGCGGTGGGTCTCTTCCCGCAGGAAGCCGTTCATGGTGATTTTAACGCCCTGCGTCTCGTTCTCCACCACCTTCACCGTACCAGCCGCAAATGCGGGTACAGTCAGGCCCAGGCACATCACCAGAGCCAGCGCAAGGGATAGGAATTTTTTGCTCATAATGTTCTCTCCTTTGTTTTTAATAGGGGTTTTCTCCCCCTGTCTTAATGGTTCAGCCCTTGGGGGTGAGACTTCCCGGCCCCCATAGGCATTCCCATCAAGACAACAAAAGCGGCGCAGGGGTATAAAGCCCTACACCGCCGAAGCTACGCACACAAGCCATTGATTTCCCCATTGATTATCGCCGGGAAAACCGTTATAATGGACTTTGGGCGCAGAAAATTTCTGCTGTGTGGGACTGTGGCTTAACTTGGCCTCCTGCATAGGGGTGTGGGGGACTGGTACTCCCTCACGCCCTGCCTTTATGCTTCTGCTGTCTCGTAAGCATATTTTACACTATTTCGACCACTTACGCAAGCGGTTTTTTTATTGTTGTTGACAAAGTGGCGTGTGAGCTTACGGCGGCTGGGCGGTCCGCCACGGGCGGACGCTGGACAGCATGAAAAAAACAGGGGGCCGGGTTTCGGCCTCCTGTTTTTTCGGTTTTGGGCTTGGCTGTGGGTGGGTGGGTGCTTCCTTATCGGTACCCGCCGAAAGGCCGGGGCTCCTTCGCGTCTTTGGTCAGTTGGAAGCGGTATCGGGGTCGGTGTCGTCACCCCAGAGCATGTTCTTGCGCAGCTCGGCGCCCACGGTCTCCATCTGGTGCTTGGCCAGCTGGGCCCGCTTGGCGTTGAAGAAGGTACGGCCGTTCTTGTTCTCGGCGATCCAGCGGCCGGCGAACACGCCGTCCTGGATGTCGGTGAGGACGGCCTTCATGTTCTTCTTGGTCTCCTCATAGGGCAGGATGCGGGGGCCGGAGACGTACTCGCCGAACTCGGCGGTGTCAGAGATGGAGTAGTTCATCATGGCCACGCCGCCCTTGTTGATCAGGTCGATGATGAGCTTCATCTCGTGGATGCACTCGAAGTAGGCGTTCTCGGGGGCG
>JAAWPF010000106.1 GCA_022799835.1 Lawsonibacter sp.
CTCCTGCTGAAAAAGGAGGATGAAACAGTATGACGCTCGTATTTATCGCTCTGTTCGGCCTGATGCTGCTGGGTGTTCCGGTGGCCTTTGCCATCCTGTCCGCCGGTATGACCTATCTGGCCACCACGGGATCCAGCATCCTGGTGGTCCCCCAGCGCCTGATCTACGGGCTGAACTCGTTCACCCTGCTGGCCGTCCCCCTGTTTATCCTGGTGGGCAACCTGATGGATTTCGGCGGCATCTCCAAGCGGCTGACCGACTGGGCCAAGAGCATCCTGGGCTGGCTGCCCGGCGGTCTGGGCATCGTCACCGTGTTCAGCTGCGCCATCTTCGCCGCTCTTACCGGCTCCGGCCCGGCCACAGTGGCCGCCATCGGCTCCATTATGCTCCCCTCCATGCTGAAAGCGGGCTACTCCAAGGAGACCAGCGCGGGTCTGGTGGCCGCGGCCGGCGCCCTGGGCCCCATCATTCCCCCCAGCATCCCCATGATTATCTACGGCGTCACCATGAATCTGTCCATTCCCGCCATGTTTGTGGCCGGCGTGACCCCCGGCCTGGTGATTGCCCTGGCCCTGTCCCTGGTCAATGTGGCCTTCGCCTACCGCAACCCCCAGGTCATTGAGCACGCCAGCGAGATGAAGTTTAACCTCAGGCTCTCCCTCAAGCTGTTCTGGAAAGCGCTGGGCGCCCTGGGGCTGCCTGTCCTGATCCTGGGCGGCATCTACGGCGGCGTGTTTACCCCCACAGAGTCCGCCGCCATTGGCATCGTGTACGCGCTGATTCTGGGCTTTGCCCTGGGAGAGCTGAAGCTCAAGGACATGCCCCGCATCCTGATCTCCTCCCTCAAGACCTCCACCATGGTCAACTTTATCATCGCCGCCGCCTCCCTCTTCTCCTGGGTGGTGTCCAAGTCCCAGATCGGCGTTGTGATCTCTGAGACCTTTATCAGCCTGGTGGGCGGCAGCCAGCCACTCTATCTGCTGATCCTGGTGCTGGTGCTGCTGGTAGTGGGCTGCCTGATGGACAACGTGGCGGCCACCCTGATCCTGGCCCCCATCCTGATTCCTGTAGGCATTCAGCTGGGCTGCAACGAGCTCCATATCGGTATGCTGTTCTGCATCTGCCTGGTGGTGGGATTTGTCACGCCGCCCTTTGGATATAATCTGTTTACCGCGGTATCCATCTCAGGCCTGAATTTCAAGCAGATTGTAAAAGGCTCGCTGCCATTCCTGATTACCGAGATCCTGCTGTTGTTCCTCTTCGCCTACGTGCCCGGCATCATCACCTGGCTGCCCAGGCTGATGGGCTACAGCTATTAGTCCGCACAAATTCACAAAAAGGAGAGCAGCGGTTCATTCTGTTTCGGGATGGATCGCCGTTTTCCGTCTGGGCGAGATTGGAGGCGTTCCTTTGACAGGCAGACGCTCCTTTAGAGAAAGGTGTTTTTATGCGAATTGGCTATGAAGTATTTCTGACGGTCGCCCGGGAGCTGAGCATCTCCAGAGCGGCGGAGCAGCTGAATGTCACACAGCAGTGCGCCAGCGACCATATCCGCCGCCTGGAGCGGGAGTTTCAGGTCACCCTGTTTGAGCGCAAGCCCAAGTTTCAGCTGACAGAGGCGGGAACAATCATGCTCCAAAGTCTGCAGAATATCCTGATCCTGGAGTCCAACATGAAGCGGAACCTGAGCAGCGTGGCGGAGGGGACCCGGGGCAGCTTTACCGTCGGAATCAGCACCTCCCGTGCCCCCATCATCCTGCCCAGGGTGCTGCCCCAGTTTTATCAGGAATTTCCCAGAGTAAATATCTCCTTTATCGAGGAGGACACCCAGCTTTTGGAGGAGCGCCTCCGGGCCGGGGATATCGACCTGTTTATTGGGATCAACACAACCCCACACCCGGACTATGAGATTAAAACGCTGGCGTCAGAGGGGATCATGCTGGTCATTTCCGACGACCTGCTGATGCGGAATTTCAGCCGGAACGAAATCCAGGGCATGGTCAACGGCGTGAATCTGAACCACTTCTCCCATGTGCCATTTACGCTCAGCTTCCGCACCGGGAAGGTAAACCACGCCATTGAGGAGTATCTGAACAACAACAATATCCGGCTGAAGGTCATCTATAACATCAGTGACAGCAAGACGCAGATCCAGCTGTGCGCCACCGGGATCTGCGCGGCCCTCTGTCCCAAGATGCTGCTGGACACCCCCTACATGCGGCAGTACTCCCGCCAGAGAAACGGGGAGCTCCACGCATTTCCCATCAACCATTTCGACCAGAATATCCACATCGACCTGGTGAGCCACAAGAATGTCCCTCATCCGCTGTTTATCCGGCGGTTTATCCGCCTGCTCCAGGAGGAAATCCCGGCCATTGCCAGGATGAACCTGCTCCATGACTGTATCGCGCCGGAGGAATAGGCCATGGCCGGGGACGGGGTACCGCCCCCGGTTTTGACATAGGCCCGGGATAAGTGGTCGGTTTTGGAGGATAATCGGTCAGTTCCCGGAGGGGGAACTGTGCTATAATCAAATATATCCTTCATCTTGCCGGCCAGGAGAGAACTGATATGAAAGTGTCCTCATTTTTATACTTTGCACGCTTCGGCCTTCGGACCGTCCTGTTTCGGAGAAAGGAGCCAATTCTGGGTACCATCATTTTGACGGACAAGTGCAACCTCCGCTGCAAGCACTGTTCCGTCAACAACATCACAGCCGTCATCCACCCCTACCGCCAGATCCAGGCGGAGATGCGCCAGCTCTACGGCATGGGTGTGCGCATCCTCTTCTTCTGCGGCGGGGAGACCTTTCTGTGGGCGGACAGTGGAAAGTGTCTGCGGGACCTGGTGATTGAAGCCAAGGGGATGGGCTTTTTGATCGTCAATGCGGTCACCAACGGCACGTTCCCGCTGGACCTGCCCGAGGCCGACCTGATCTTGCTTAGCCTGGACGGGGACCGGGAACGGCACAACGCCATCCGGGGGGACACCTACGATCTGATTTTCGACAATATCCGCCATGCCCCGGCGGACAACATCTGCTTCTACATGGCCATCAACCAAATCAACAAGGACGCGGTCCGGGACGTCTGCGTCGCGGCCCGGGACACCGAGCACGTCCGGGCGGTATCCTTCAATTTCCATACCCCCTACCCGGACACCGAGGACCTGGCCCTGTCGGCAGAGGAGAAAGAGGCCTGCTGCCGGACCATCGCCGGGATGATGGATGAGGGCGCGCCGGTTTTCAACTTGAAGAGCGCCTTTCCCTATCTTGTTCACAACCGTTTCCCCACCCCCTGCCACCAGTGTGTGGTGATGGAGGGCGGGAAGCTCAGCACCTGCGGGCGGTGCGTTGAGGTCCCCGGTCTGTGCGGGCGGTGCGGCTATTTCTTCGTTGCTGAGTATACCCTGCTGTTCCGAGGGAAGCCGCGGATTATCGCCGAAATGCTGAGAACCTACCTCAAATATATATAGGAGCGGGCTATGGGTATGATCACGACTCTGACCAGGATGTGGCTCACCCGGTCGGTGAAGCCTTTTGTTTTTCAAAATGATTATGACTCCCTTCTGCCCTTCGAAGATTGCAGAGACCTGGGGCTCTATGTCCATATCCCCTTTTGCAAGCAGTTGTGCAGCTTCTGCCCTTACTGCAGGGAGATCTATTCCCCCGAGAAGTGTGACCGCTATCTGGATGCGCTGATCCGGGAAATCCATCTGGTGGGAGGACAGCACTTCGGGAGGAAGCAGGTCACCAGCCTGTATTTCGGCGGCGGGACGCCCGCTCTGGCCGCCGGGCGGCTGGGAGAAGTGATTGCCGCCCTGGAGGAGCACTTTGTTATTACACAGGGCATCGGCGTAGAACTGCACCCGGACAATGTGACGGTTCCGGTGCTGCAGATGCTGCGGGATGCCGGAGTCACCAAGCTCAGCATTGGAGTGCAGTCCTTTCAGGAAAAATATCAGAGTGTTCTGGGCAGGTCCCCAGTGGACAGCGGGGCCCTGTCGGCCGCCCTGACCCAGGTGCCCTTTGAGACAGTCTCCATGGACTTTATCTTTGCTCTGCCCGGGCAGGCCTTTGCAGACCTGCGCGCAGACATCGATGCCGCCTTTCAGAGCGGCGCGAATCATGTGGCAATCTATCCCTTTATTGACTTCTCCTTTACCTCCAGCATCCTCCCGGCTATGGAAAAAGAGAAGAAGCGGCTCTTGCTGGATCAAATTACCCGCTACTGCCTGGAAAAGGGATACACAAGAAACTCTATTTGGACCTTCTCCAGCGAGGCGGCGGCGGGCTATTCCTCCATGACCCGGGATAATTTTCTGGGCTTTGGCTGTTCCGCCACCACTCTCCTGTGGAACCAGTTTAAAATTAACACCTTTTCTGTGGAAGAATACTGTAAGCGGATTGACGGCGGGACGCTCCCCACCGCTTTGACTTTGCGCTTTACCCTCCGCCAGCGTATGGTATACTATCTATTTTGGACGGCCTACAGTACCAGGGTGGACGCCAAGGCTTTTCAGCGCTTTTTTGGTGTCTCCCTTAGAAAAATGTATGGCTTCGAGCTGGGTCTGGCCAAATTGCTGAGGCTCGTCACAGAGAGGGATGGCGTATATGAGATGACGCTGAAAGGCGCGTTTTATTACCATTACTACGAGAATTTTTATACTCTAGCCTATATTGACAAGATGTGGGGGCTGCTGAGAAAAGACTCTTTTCCTGAGCGAATGGAGCTTTGAACACCCCCCGGCCTACCAAATGTCTACCAAAAAAGCCGTCAGGCTCCTGCAACCCAGGGCCTGGCGGCTTTTCCATATTTTAGGTCGTCC
>JAAWPF010000107.1 GCA_022799835.1 Lawsonibacter sp.
CCGCGGCACACGGGGCCATCCGCTTAGTGCTGCTCGGTTCCCCGCCTGACACGGTTCACGGCAGCCCCGTTGCGCGGGACCGGTCTATCATCACTGCTTATCCAGGGCAGACGGCACATCACACGTCCGGGGGCCGGAATTCATCCCCGCTGCAGCGGATTGCGGGTACAGGGCACCGCTATCTCCCCGACTAGTGCGGCCTTGCTCCGCGCCGAGACGGAACAAAATCTGAACCATATTGTACTATATTCTCACCCATTTCGCAATGATTATTTTCAGAAAAATTTCTGGGGACGGCCTCATCCGTCATTTGCTTCGCAAATGCCACCTTCCCCTTTCGGGAAAGGCTTAAAAAGGCCCCGCCGGGGCGGGGCCTTTCGTCTATATCCGGTTATTTCATCCAGTCCCAGACCGGCGCAACTCCGCCCTTGCCCCGGTAATACAGGGCCTTATCCTTGTAGTAGTTCAGCGGATCGGTACGGCTGCCGTTGACCCGCACCTCATAGTGCAGATGGTTGCCGGTGGACCGGCCGGTAGTGCCCACATAGCCCACTATGTCCCCCTGCTTGACGGTCTGTCCCTTGCTCACCGCCCGGGAGTTCATGTGGGCGTAGAGGGTGCTGGTGCCGTCGCTGTGGGAGACCACCACATGGTTGCCATAGGCCCAGCTGCCGCCGCTGCCCAGCACCGAGGTGGTGACCACCCCGCTCTTGGCTGCGTAGATGGGGGTGCCCCGGGCGGCGGGGACATCGATGCCGGTGTGGTTGCCCGGTTTTCCGGTAAAGGGGTCCGTCCGACTTCCATAGTAGGAGGACAGGGTATTGATGTTGCCAGCCAGCGGCCAGAGGAAGCCCGATTCGCTGGGCACATTGGCAATCTGAGCGGCATACTCCTCCTCCGCCTTCTTGATCTGGGCGTCCAGGTTCTTGGCCGCCTGGCCCAGCTCCTTCTCCATGACCTCCAGCTGGTCCTCCTGGGCGCTGATCTCCTTGATGAGGGCGTCTACCTCGTCCTCCCGGGCCTTGAGCTCGTCCTTGGCCGCCTGCTGCTGCTGTCTGGCGGCCTCCTGTTCGGCCTGGGCCTCCTCCAGGGCGGCCTTGTCCGCCGACACCCGTGTCTGAAGGGCCTCCAGGTCGCTGATGACCTTATTGTCGTACTGGATGATCTCCTCAATCATCATGTAGTTGTCCAGCAGATCGGAGAAACTGCTGGAGGAGAAGAGGATGGCCCAGTAGGAGACCTCCCCCTGTTCCTCCATGTCCCGCATCCGGCGGCAGAACAGGTCAAACTGAGCCTTCTCGTCCGCCTCCGCCTGGGCCAGCTCCTCCGACTTCTCGGTGATGAGCTGGTCATACATGGCAATCTGCTGGTCAATATTGTTGATCTCCTGCTGAATCAGGTCAATCTGCTGCTCGATCAGCTTTTTTTTCGCAATGGCGGCGTTTTTATCCGCCTGGACAGCCTTCAGCTGGTTTTGAATCTCCTTGCGCTGGCTGGCCAGGGCGCTGGCGTCCCCCTTCAGGGCGTCAATCTCCGCCTTGGTGATGGCAGAGGCCTCCAGAACTATCCCCGGCCCGGTCAGCGGGAGCAGCAGAGCCACCCCCAGCAGCAGGCCCAAGGTACGGCGGAGCAGCCTTCCTCTGTTTTTCATGCCGGCCTCCCCCTACCGCATCAGGATGTTGGCCAGAATAGGCAGCAGCATCAGCAGCGCCAGGAATCCGGCCATAACGGACATAAAAATTCTCTGTCTCTTTTGACGTTTCATGGGAAGTCCTCCTATACCTGCAAAAACTTCCGGATGGCGAACAGTGAGCCGCCTACTCCGATAAACGCCCCCACGGCGCAGAACACAACCAGGATATTGGGTGCCATGGAACTGTAGCTGATAATGCTCACCAGCGACAGGCCGTTTCCCTGGATGGCCAGCTTGGCCACCATCTGATACAGGCCCCACTGGGCGAAGAAGGCGATCAGCGCGCCCGTCAGGCCCAGGACCATCCCCTCCACCACGAAGGGCCACTCAATAAAGCCGTCGGTGGCGCCGCACATCTTCATAATGGCGATCTCCTCCCGGCGGTAGAAGGTGGCCAGCTTGATGGTGTTGGCGATGATGAACAGGGAAATCACCAGCAGGATACCCACCAGGACCATGGCCACGCCGGTGGCAATATTGCGCACCATCACAAAACCGTCGGCGATGTCAATGGCGGCGCGGACGTTGCCCTCGCCTACCCCCTCCACCGCCTCCAGGGCCGCCTGGGTCTCGGCCATCCGCTGGATGTCCACCACGTGGACCCGGTAGCGGTGCCGGAGGGTGTCGTCGGGCAAATCGGCCAGCAGGGGCACGCTGCTCTCCCGCTTTGCCTTGTACTCCGCCAGGGCGGCCTCCCGGGTGACAAAGGTGAGCTTGGACACGTTGTCCACCTGGGCCAGCTTGGGCTGGAGCGCCCGGGCCTGCTCCTCGGTGAGGCTGTCATCTATGTACACCAGCATCTCGTTCTCATTCTCCAGGTCCCCCAGGGTGTTGTCCAGGTTCACCGCCAGCAGTGTGAAGGAGCCCATAATCAACAGACAGGCCACGATCATGCACACGGCGGCAAAGGACATAAAGCCGTGGGTAAAGATGGAGTGGACACCCTCGCTGATAAAATATCCCGCGTCAAATCTTCTCGACATTGTAGTAACCACCTGTTCCGTCGCTGATGATACGCCCGTTCTCAATGGCCACCACCCGCTTGGTAAAGCGGTTGACCAGGGCTTTCTCGTGGGTAACCACCAGTACGGTGGTACCCAGCTCATTGATGCGCTCCAGCAGCATCATGATCTCCAGTGAGCGCTGAGGATCCAGATTGCCCGTAGGCTCGTCAGCAATAATCATGCTGGGGTTGTTCACCAGGGCCCGGGCGATAGCCACCCGCTGCTGCTCGCCGCCCGACAGCTGTCCCGGGAAGCGCTCCCCCTTGGTGTCCAGCCCTACCAGCTGGAGAACGTAGGGTATGCGCCGGCGCAGCTCCCGGTTGGACGCACCGATGGCCCGCATGGAGAAGGCCAGATTCTCATACACCGTCTTTTTCTCAATGAGACGGAAATCCTGAAAGATAATACCCAGCGTCCGCCGCATCAGGGGGACCTGGCGGGGGGTGATGGTGTTCAGATTGTAGCCGTTGACCATCACCCGGCCCTCAGTGGGAGCGATCTCCGCCGTAATCAGCTTGATGACGGTGGACTTCCCGGAGCCCGACGGGCCAACCAGAAAGACGAACTCCCCGTCGTCGATGCGCATATTAATTCCTTTTAATGCTTTGGTACCGTTGTCATACTCTTTCTGTACATCTATGAACCGTATCATCGCGCCCTCTGCTCCTCGCTCAGCCAATATTTCTCTGAGACTTCCTGAATTTTTAGTGTATCACAGATCAGATTTTATGTAAATATGAAATCTGTGAATGTTCCCTTCCTTTTTATGTGGGATGTCGGCTGTTTTTACCGGTTTGTCATTTTTGTAACCTTATTGTAACTTATTTTTTAGGAAATAGCAAGGGGTATTTCAAATTTCTTGTCACGAAAGCCCCGCGCCTGCCGGCGCGGGGCTTTGGCCGTTTCAGTTATCCCTCGTAAGGCTTGTCGGTCTCGATGTAGACGCCCCTCTCCAGGGTCCAGCCTATATAGAAATTCAGCGCCTTGCCCAGGTCGCGGAGCTTAAAGTAGTTGTTGCCATTGATATTGTACACCTCGGCCTCAATTTTCACGCCGTCCACATAGATGGCGTCGTGGCTGACCCTGGCCTCGCCCGTTCCTGAGGGAGGGCCGGACAGGTCAGAGGGCAGCTTGTCATAGCCCTGGCCGGTGGTGGCGGTGACCGACTGCTTCTCGCCGTCGTAGCCCACCGAGAACTGCTTCTCCGTCCCGTTGAGCAGGGCGGCCACGTCACGGATTTTGAAGTAGTTGCTGTCATTGATGTTATACACCGTAGGGCTGCTCTCCACGCCGTTTACCGCCAGCCTGTCGCTGCTGGGGCTGGCGGTCTTGTCCCCGGCTGGCTGCTGGGGCTGCTCGGGCGTGGTGCTCCCGTTATCCTGTACGATCTCTAAATAGAGACGAGTGACATGATAGACCCTGCCCCCTCCGTGTGTATCGTATTCTTCGGAAAAAAAGCGCCTTACAGCAAGTTCTCCTGCTTCCTTGCGTAGGGGCTGGGTGGGTGTAGCTTCATCAAAGAGAAGCATACCCTCCAGGTCGCCAATCTTTGCATAATCCATACCATAGGGAGAGCTATAAGGGCTGCTCACCTCATAGAATATGACACCTCCCTCATTGGGCAGTATGTAGGCAAGACCATCATCACGATACTCATCTATCTTTTTTACAGTTCCTTCGGGGAATACAGGTGTGATGATGGTGCCTTCCGGAATTTGATAGTAAGTTATCCCAGATTGGTCATCAAAGCGAGTGCCCACCACCGGCTTGGATAAGGTATAGCTGAATCCGCCATCATCCTGGATGGTGGTCTCTCCCGCCGCCATTGCGGGGATCGTCAGGCCCAGACAAAGAGCCAGAGTCAGCGCAAGGGATAAAAATTTCTTTCTCATGTTGATTTCCTCCTTACTATTTTTGAACCCGGTTTGTCCTTTTCATGAAAAGGA
>JAAWPF010000108.1 GCA_022799835.1 Lawsonibacter sp.
GGCTGAGGCGGCCTATGCGGCCCGGAACCCCCACAAGAGGAAGGAGGCGGCGACATGAGGTGCTATAAGGGCATCTGGTACTACAAGGGCAGAGCGTACGCCACGTGCCGAGAAGCGCTGCTGGCGGCATGGCCCCGGAAGGCGGTGTGAGCCGTGCCGGTACCGAGCGACAAGATGGTCCTGACCGTCCCGGAGGCGGCGGAGCTGCTGAGCATCAGCCCCGCTACCTGCTACAACTGGACCCACATTGAGGGCTTTCCGCTGGTGAAGATCGGGAATACCAGCCGTATCCACCGGGACCAGCTGCTGGAGTGGTTCAAGGCCCAGGCAGGGAGGAGGCCTGGGTGAGCCGGATAAATGATCTGAAAATTTGCACAAAGGCTTATGGCCGGATGGGCCTGCGAATCTTCCCCTGCAAGCCCAAGGACAAGGTCCCGGCCACGGCCCACGGCTGCAGGGACGCCACCGCCGACCCCGGCCAGATAGCGGCGTGGTGGGATGGTACATACCTCTACAACGTGGGCATCGCCACCGGCGGCGGGCTGGTGGTTCTGGATGTGGACGTCAACCACAGCGCCGGGAAGTACGGGGACGAGACGCTGGCAGAGCTGGAGCGGGAGCACGGCCCCATCCCCGATACCTGGATTTGTCTGACCGGGGGCGGCGGCGTCCACTACTATTTCCGCTGTGATGACCCGGCTCTGACCGTGGGGACGGGATTTGCCCCCGGCCTGGACTACCGGGGCGCGGGCGGGTATGTGGTAGCCCCGCCGAGCCTCCACCAGAGCGGCGGTGAATATGTATGGGAGGCGGCCCACACGCCCAGCAATTCGCCCCTCGCCCCCCTCCCCGAATGGTTACATACCCTGATGCTGGAGGGCCGGAAAACGGCTCCAGAGCCCCGCAGAGAGACCCCTGCGGGGAGAATCCCCCCGGGTGGACGCAACGACGCGCTTTTCCGGCTGGCCTGCTCCCTCCGCAGTAAGGGACTGGGAGAAACCAGTATCATCGCCGCGCTGCTGGCGGAGAACCGGGAACGCTGCGACCCGCCGCTGCCTGATGGAGAAGTGAAGAAGATAGCCCAGAGCGCCGGCAAGTATCCCCCCGGAAGCACAGGGGATGGTCACTCGCTGAACTGGGATGGCAGCCCCGCCGGGGAACCGCCGAAGAAGGCCCGGCCCCTCAGTGTGATCTCAGCGCCGGATCTCCAAAAGGCAAATCTGCCGCCGGTCCGCTTCCTGGTGGAGGGCATCCTGCCGGATGGGACCGGCCTGCTGACCGCTGCTTCCAAGATCGGCAAGAGCTGGATGGTCCTGGATATGGGCCTTTGCATAGCCTCTGGAGTGCCCTTCCTGGGCCATGAGACAGCCCCCTGCGGCGTCCTGTACCTCGCCCTGGAGGACAGCCTGCACCGTCTCCAGAGCCGCATGAACAAGGTACTTGGCGGGAAAGCAGCGCCCCCTCTGTTCTACTTTACCACGGAAGCGCCGAAGCTGGACGGCGGCCTGCTGGAGACGCTGGATGGCCACCTGAAGCAGCACCCGGACACAAAGCTCATTATCATCGACACGCTCCAGAAGGTCCGGGGGCTGGCCCTCACCAGGGAATCCGGCTACGCCCAGGACTACCGGGAGATGGAGACAATCAAGGCATTCATGGACAAGCGGGGCGTGTCGGTCCTGTTCGTCCACCACACCCGCAAGATGAAGGACGACGACGACCCATTCAACATGATCTCCGGGACCAACGGCATCATGGGGGCGGCGGATACGATCTGGATGATTACAAAGGCACGCCGCGCCGATGAGGAGGCCGTTCTGCATATCACCGGGCGGGACGTAGAGCAGAGCGATACCGTTATCCGGTTCGACAAGGAGAGCTGGACCTGGAAGCCGATGGGCGGTGTGGACTGGCTGGCGGAGCAGCGGGCCCGGCTGGCCTACGACGGCAGCCCCATTGTCAGGACCATCAAGAAGCTGCTGGAGCAGAGCCCCGGCCGCCGGTGGGATGGCACGGCCAAGGAACTGATGGAGGCCGGGAAGTACATCGCCAGGACCTATCTGGCCGTGAATACCCATAAGCTGGGCCATGAAATCAAGGCACTGGAGAAGCCGCTGTTTGAGTTTGATGGGATTGTCCACGCTACGTCAAAGGTAAGCGGCAACGGCGGCAAGAAGCACAGCTTTTACTACCAGGACCTGGGCCAGTTCGAGGATCTGGAAGGAGACCAGGAAGAACTACCGATGGATTTTAAGGAGGAAGAAGATGGATAAAATCTGCCCTCTGTTCTTTTCGAGCTCAGCCGATCTGGACGATTACGTCTGTCGGCCTGACCGCTGCGCATGGGCCTACAATGGCGGCTGCGCCCTGGTTATGATCGCCGACGCTTTGGCCGGCCTGAAAATGAACGGAATTGACGTGAACACCGTGAACACAAGGAGTGATTTCAATGGGTGATTACTTTACCCTGGCCCATTACCAGAGCCAGTACGTCGAGGCGCTGACGGCCACCAGGCGGCTTGAGGAGCGTCTGAAGTTGGCCCGCGAGAATCTGCCCGATGAGATGGACCCGGAGGCCGCGCTGGAGAGAATCAGCGCCCTGGAGGCAGAATACCAGGCCGCAAAGGCGAAGTCGGACGACTTGTGGTATAAGGCCAACACCGGACAGAGCCGAGAGGAGCTGGGCCTGGACGGTGGACAGCCGCAGCGGCGCAGGATGGAATTCAATAAAGGCTGGGCCAAGTGACCCGCAGGGGCAAAAGAAGCGCCGCCGTCAGTACTGCGAACACTGGCGGCGGCAGGGGTGGAGCGGTTGAAAAGGGCCGTTTCCACCTCCTATGATAACCGAAAAGGAGGATATTTTCAAGTATGAACCACAAATTTTTCGTTTTAGATATCCCGAATGTCCTGGATCCCCGGCCTGAGATCGACGACAGGCTCTTGACTTTGGAGCAGGTGGAGACGATCATGGAGCACAATGACCAGGCGATTCTTCCCACCAGCGGTGACTGTCTGGAGGCGGTCCAGGTAGTAGACGGCGGCTGGGTGGCCGTTGACTTCACCCGCTTCCCAGCGCCGCCGCGCTCTAAGAACAAGGGCGGAGACGGCAGCACGGATGTCTGTATGTGCTATGCGGTCTATCCTGGCCGGCGCGTCCCTGCCGTCATGTGCAAGGAGTATCTGGGCGTGTGGGGCCCGTGGCAGATGGTTGGGACACGGTATGACCTGACGAAGGGCAAGCACCGGATGAACTGCGGCATGGAGGCCAAGAGGATATTCGGCGTGGTATTTGCCTCCTGGGATGCAAATGGGCGGCTCCTGTGGGAGCGGGCCCGGGACAGCTTCCCGGAGCAGCTGGGGACTATGCCCACGATTCACGGCGACAATATTGGGGACCCGCTCCCTCTGCCGGAGGTGAAAAAGACTTGATTTTACCTGAATTTACCTGTGAAAAGGGGGGATCGAATGACACCTAAACAGCAAAAGGCCCTGTTGGCTCTGCTGACTAACCCAACAAAGGAGAAGGCCGCCGCTGCCGCCGGCATCACGCCCAAGACGCTGCGGAGCTATCTGGCCGACCCGGACTTCCAGGAGGAGTACAAAAAAGCGTTCTCTGGCATGGTGGAGGACGCCGTCCGGCAGAGCCAGCAGAGCCTGGAGCCTGCCCTGGCCACGCTGCGGGAGATTGTGGAGGACAGCGCCCTCGACGCCCAGCCCCGCATCTCCGCCGCCCGGAGCATTCTGGAGTATAGTTTGAGGCTGACCGAACAGAATGACATCCTAACCAAGCTGGAAGCCCTGGAGGCCACCGTCCAGGGCAGGGGGAGGAGGTGAAACTTTGATAAGCATTAAAGCCCGTATAAAGGCTCTGGAGGCACAGCTACACACCGGGCACCCGACGCCTTACGAGGATCTGGACCCGATCAGCAAGAGTATCGTGGACCTGGCCCGCGAGCTGTACGGTCTGGATACCGCCGAGAAGCGGGAGGCCTACGGCGCAAAGAACGGACTGACCCCGGAGCAGCTGGATGAGTGCATCCACAGTATAACCGTTGCTTACTGATGCAGAAGCCCGCCCTGATCTAACGGGCGGGCTTCTCTATTCGGCGGGAGAGTGTGGAGCTGTCAACCACATTCTACCACGAAGGGAGCGCGGTTTTCAATGAGCAACGAGGAATTGGTGAAAGAGATCCAGGCTGGCAGCAAGGAGCGGCTGGCGGAGCTCTGGGAACAGGTCTGGGGACTGGTGTGGAGGTATGCCCACCGATGGGCACGCCGGAATGGCACGGAAGTAGAGGACCTGGTACAGGTGGGCTTTATCGCTATGGTACAGGCGGCAGATACCTGCGATGTCTCTACCGGGTATGCGTTCACCACCTGGCTGGGTGTTTACCTGAAGTGGGAGTTTGCCCAAGCCACCGGCCAGCGGACCCAGAGGGACCGCCTGGACCCGCTCCAGAACGCCTACAGCCTGGACACGCCCTTGATTGACGATGAGGGCGCCCCGCTCACCCTGGCGGACACGCTGCCGGACCCTGCGGCGGAGGCGG
>JAAWPF010000109.1 GCA_022799835.1 Lawsonibacter sp.
TCCCATTCCGAACACGGAAGTTAAGCTCGCTTCTGCCGAAAATACTTGTCTGGAGACGGACCGGGAAGATAGGTAGTGCCTACACAAAGCGGAACAGTTGTGAGACTGTTCCGCTTTTTTCGATAGACTTGGGAGGAGGCGGCCGAATGTCACGCAGGGAGCTGTATCGAAACGCAAAGGGGGCCTTTTCCTATCTGCGCAGATGCCTGTGCCTTTTTTTGCTAAGCATTCCATGGATGATTTTGATAAAGCCGACGGCCATTCGGATTTTGCCTGTGTTTTTTGCAGCGGGCGCCATTGTATCGCTGTGGTCCAAGCGGGATGTAGTCCGGGACCTTTTGGAGGGCCGGACCGAGACAGTCCGCGGGCGTGTTGTCCGGCGGGAGTTGGGGGACTGCATACGGCATTTGTGGGCGGAATACCTATTTCTGGACACAGAGGCGGGACCACAGCGGATGATTTTTTTTTCCTCCCCCTTCGGCGCGGATATACCGGGACTGCTGGACAGCCCGCTGTGTCTTCACTATCTGCCCCGCTGTAAAATAATCGTTCGAGTGGAAGTGCTGGAAAAGTCGGAAACAATACGGCATCGCTCCAAGGAGTGGCACAAGATACGTCCTCAACGGGAAGAAAAACTGCGGCAGGTGATTGCTCCAAACCCATGTAAGTGGCGAGAAAGATATTGGCTTTGGGAGGATTTGTTTGTAAGTGCTCCAATCGTTCTTTTTCTGGTTTGGGGAGCCGTCAGCATGATATGCAATTAAAATAAACCGCACCCGTTCCAAAATTGAACGGGTGCGGTTCACTATTCTGTTATACTGCCCGACCCGCCCATCAGCACTGTGAGCTTTTCAATATGCTCCAGAGGGAAAGGGGGAAGGGTGAGGGGCTTTAGGGCGATGGACATCAGCTTCATGGGGTTGTCATCTGCAGCAATCCGGTTGGAATCCAGCTTGCCGCAGCGGCGGCACCGGTGGATGACGGCCCATTCGCCGCCCTTGCGGACCCAAACCCCGATGGGCTCCATGATCCCGCCGCAGTCGGAGGCCCGGTCGCCCGGCTCCTCGTCCACATGCAGGCTGCTCAAGCAGTTGGGACAGTGGTTGCGGTGGGCGCTGCCCGCCGCGTCGGCGACTACCAGCCTGCCGCACACCTTGCAGGTGAAGCTGTCACGGCAGGGATGTGTCTTAAAATAACCTTTTTCAAATGTTTTTCGTTTATTTTCCCGGTTCATGGGAATTTCCTCCTAAAAGTTTTGATCCTTTCGGGAGGCCGCTTTTGGGCGCAAACCTCCCGGTTTAACCCACAAGCTCCGAATCAAAGTAATATTTCATAATCGTTCCTCATTCTGAATTTTATGCTGTGCCGGCTACAGCGAAATGTATTTTACCACAGCTCAAAGCATTTTGCAATACCGCAGGTCGGTGAGCACCGTATCCGGAGTCAGTGCTATCTCCAGGCTGTGCCCGTCCCAGGCAAAGCCCTGCATTTCATAAAATCGCCGGGCGCGGCCGTTCTCCCGGAGGACATACAGGAAACAACCGGGGTATCCCGTTTCTTTTAAGCGGCGGAGAACCTCTCCCATCACGAGAGAGCCGTATCCCTGCCCCCAGAAGTCCGGGTGGCCGTAGAGGGAGATCAGTTCCCCCCAGCAGGCCAGGTCGGGGGAGCTAAAAGAGCAGATGGTGTCCCCGGCGGACCGGTCTACCCGGGCGGGGCCGTAGGTGGCACAGCAGAGGGGGACGTCTCCGTTATATAGGAGCAGTCCATGGTATACACCCTCTTCGCAGTTCTGCCGGAAAACCGGAACCCAGCGGCTATCGGTAATTTCCCGGGACATGTAGTCCGCCGGGATGCTGTCCCGGTAGGCGACCCGCCAGCCCAGGGCGTGGAGGTGGGACATGTCCTGGAAATGCTGTTCCCTGCAGGCATCGACAATGTGTAATTGCTCCATAAAAATCACCTCATAAAGAAAGTGGACGGCCGAGGCCGTCCATTATTTTATCCCAATCTGACGATTTGTTCAATAGGCAGGGAGCACAGCGCCGCCTGAGCCTCGCTGCGCAGGCCGTGCTTGGCGTTGATGGCCTCCATGATGGGGCCGCGCAGCTCGGTTGGCACTACAATGGCCACAATCTCCCGCTCGGCCTTCAGGTCCACCTCGCAGGCCTCCTCCAGCTCCTCACGGCCGGAGAGCCGGGCCTTAATGACTGTGCCGCCCCGGGCCCCATGGGCCTTGGCAGTGGACATGACGTCATCGGTGCAGCCCCGGGCGCACATTGCCAGGATCAGACTGTTTTCTGTTCGCTTCATCTCATTCCCCTCCTTCTCCCGAATGCTTTCCGCATGGTAGGCGGCCAGGCTGGCCACCAGGCTGTTCAGCCCCGAGAGGGGGACGCAGACTGCGATACCGGCCCCGCCTGTCTGCCCCCGGAGCTCGTTGTCCAGGTCGTGGAGCAGCTTCCGGGCCGCTGAGGCGGCGGCGAAGCTGATAACCACATCCTTCTCGCTGGAGCCCAGCCCTAGGATATCCATAATTTCTGAGGTGGCGGTGCCTCTTCCGGCGCATTGGATGTGGATGGGCACCTGCCGCTTGCGGTACAGCCGCAGCATAGCGGCCCCATGGCCCCGCTCTACGATGGAGAGGATCAGCTTCATTGCTTCCATAACTTTCCCCTCTCAATCAAAATAAAGGACCGTGTCCTCCACCCGCTCCATGCGGGAACGCAGGCGGCGGCGGGCCAGCTTGTGGCGCAGGATGCTGGACAGGCCCATGACCTGAATGGTCACCAGGGGGGTCATGGCCACCATGGCCACAATGCCAAAGGCGTCGGTCATCATATTTCCCCCCAGGGCCTGGCAAGCCCCCTGGGCAAAGGGGAGAAGAAAGGTGGCCGTCATGGGCCCGCTGGCCACGCCGCCGGAGTCGAAGGCGATGCTGGTGAAAATGTTGGGAACAAAAAAGGTGAGTCCCAGGGAGATGGCGTAGCCGGGGATGAGCAGCCAGAAGATGTTCAGCCCGGTGAGGACACGTACCATAGCCAGCCCCACCGAGACGCACACGCCGGCAGACAGGGCCAGTCCCATGGCCCGGTGGGTGATGGAGCCGTTGGAGACCTCCTCCACCTGCTTGGTGAGGACGGCTACCGCGGGCTCCGCCTTGACGATGTAGTAGCCGATGAGCATACCGATGGGGATAAGCAGCCAGCTGCGGGTTCCGGCGGCGATGGCGGCGCCGATGAGCTGGCCGGCGGGCATAAAGCCCACGTTTACCCCGCACAGGAAGAGGACCAGTCCCAAGTATGTATACAGCAGGCCGGCGCCGATACGCAGCAGCTGCCCCCGCCGAAAGCGGCGGGTGAGTAGCTGAAACGCCAGGAACAGGCCGGTGATAGGCAGGAGGGCCCCGGCGACCTCCTCAAAGTAGATGGGGAGACTCTGGGCAAAGTATTGGGCGGCCAGGGTGGTGGTGGACACCTCGGGGACTGCGGCGGCAGCGGAGACGGTCTGGGTGGGCTGATAGATAATGCCCAGCAGCAGCACGCACAGGATGGGCCCAATGGAACACAGAGAGATCAGACCGAAACTGTCGCTGGCGGAGTTTTTGTCGCTGCGGGTGGAGGCGATGCCCAGGCCCAGAGACATGATAAAGGGGACGGTAATCGGCCCGGTGGTGACGCCGCCTGAATCGAAGGAGACCGGGATAAAGTTGTTGGGGGCCAGAAAGGCCAGGGCGAACACAGCAAAGTAGAAGGCCAGCAGCAGCCGGCGCAGAGGGATACCCCGCTGGATCCGCTGGGTGGCTGCCACCAAAAACAGCCCGACTCCCACCGCGACGGTGAGAATCAGTACCAAGCTGTCGATGGCGGGGACCTGTTTGGAGAGCACCTGAAGGTCTGGCTCCGCCATGGTGGTAAGGATGCCCAGCAGGAAGTAGACCAGGACCGGCACGAGCCGGTATTTGCTTCTGCTGATGGTGACGCCCACCCCCTCCCCCATGGGGAGCATGGACATGTCCACTCCCAGAGTGAACAGCCCCATGCCCACCACTAGCAGGATGGCCCCAAAGAGGAACAGCACCAGCGTGCCCGGGTCCAGGGGGGCCGCGGTAACAGACAGCAGAAAGACGATGGCGGTGATAGGGAGCACCGAAGCCATAGACTCCTGTATTTTTTCCTTGAGCTGCTTGTTGAGATGCAACGGCGCCCCCCCTTTTGGCAGAACTTCTCCTTCATTATACAGAAAGGCGGGGCAGGTTCCCAGCGCTTTTATAAAATCTTTATGTTTGGGCAGGACTTTTTAACATGGTACAAAATGAAAATTAAGGATTGTATTTTGGGCGGGAAAGAAATATAATAGGGACAAGGGTCTCAGCAGAGACAGAGAATGGAGGAAAAGTAGATGGCTTTGGAATACAGAAACCTGATGGAGGACATTGTTCTGCAAAATGTGGATACTGTGATGGCGGCGGAGGGCGGCTGTACCTGCGACGCCTGCAAGTCGGACGT
>JAAWPF010000110.1 GCA_022799835.1 Lawsonibacter sp.
CAGACCACCGCCATCACCCAGGTCACCGAGGGCATCGACCAGATCTCCTCCGTCGTCCAGACCAACTCCGCCACCAGCGAGCAGAGCGCGGCCGCCAGCGAGGAGCTGTCCTCCCAGGCCAGCCTTCTCAAGAACCTTGTAAGTTCCTTCCGCCTGAAGCAGGACGCCCGCTGGTAAATCAGTCAAGACACACAAAAGGGCCGGGGATTGTCCCCGGCCCTCTGTTATCCCCGCTCAGCTTTTACTTGCGGAAACGGTCCAAATGTAGTATGATAGACAGGCAAGTACCCGCCCCATTGGGCGAAAGGAGAAATATAATATGTGGTTTGACGAATCAGTCATCTATCAAATCTACCCCTTGGGCCTGTGCGGCGCGCCGGCGGAGAACGACGGGGTAGTGACTCCCCGCATCCTGCGCCTGCTGGACTGGGTGGAGCATATCAAGAAAACCGGGGCCAACACCGTCCTCTTCAACCCCCTGTTCGACAGCGACCGGCACGGCTACGACACCCGGGACTACTTCCGTGTGGACCCCCGGCTGGGCTCCGATGAGGACTTCGCCCAGGTGTGCGAGGCTTTCCACGATGCAGGCATCCGGGTGATGCTGGACGGGGTGTTCAATCACGTGGGCCGGGGCTTCTGGGCCTTTAAGGATGTCCAGGAGAAGAAGTGGGACAGCCCCTACAAGGATTGGTTCCACCTCAGCTTCGACGGCAACACCGACTACAACGACGGCTTCTGGTACGAGGGCTGGGAGGGCCACAACGAGCTGGTCAAGCTGAACCTGTGGAACCGGGACGTGGTGAACCACCAGTTCGACGCCATCCGCTCCTGGGTGGACCGGTTCGGCATCGACGGTCTGCGGCTGGATGTGGCCTACTGCCTGCCCCCGGAGTACCTCAAGCAGCTGCGGGGCTTTGTCAATACCCTCAAGCCCGACTTTGCGCTCATGGGCGAGACTCTCCACGGGGACTACAACCGCTGGATGGGGGACGACATGTGCCACTCCGTCACCAACTACGAGTGCTACAAGGGGCTGTGGTCGGCGTTCAACTCCATGAACATGTTTGAGATCGGCCACTCCCTGGCCCGGCAGTTCGGCCCGGAGCAGTGGACGCTGTACAAGGGAAAGCACCTGCTGTCCTTCCTGGACAACCACGACGTGAACCGCATCGCCTCCCAGCTCACCAATCCGGACCACCTGCCTGTGGCCTACGCCATGGCCTTTGGGATGCCCGGGGTGCCCTCGGTGTACTACGGCAGCGAGTGGGGCATCACCGGCGCCAAGGGCCGCGGCAGCGATGCGGAGCTCCGCCCCGCTCTGGAGAAGCCGGAGTGGAATGAGCTCACCGGCTGGATCTCCCGGCTGGCCGAGGCCAAAAAGGGCAGTAAGGCTCTGTGCTATGGCTCCTACCGCAACGTGGTGCTGACCAACAAACAGATCATCTTTGAGCGCAAATGTGATGAAGAGCGGGTGCTGGTGGCCATCAACGCCGACTCCGCTCCCTACACCGCCCACTTCGACGCCGGCTGCGGTCTGGCGGTGGACCTGATTACCGGAGCGCCCCACGACTTCGGCGGCGGCAGCGAACTGCCCCCCTACACCGCGTTTTTCTGGAAATGCGAGCGATAATATGAACACAGCCCCCGCCTGTTGGCGGGGGCTGTCTGTTTGCGGTCAAAGCTCATAGCTGACCAGGGTGGTCCGCTCCACAAAGCGCTCCTTGAGCTGCTTTACCCGGTCCATGTGGGGTTGGGTCAGGTGGAGCTTTTGGGCCTCCGGGCTCTCCCACCGCTCCACCAGCAGCACCTCGTCCGGATCGCTGACAGACAGATAGTAGTCATACTGGAGGCAGCCCGCCTCGGCGCGCACCGCGTCCCGGATGCCAGCGGCGGAAAGTCCGTCCAGAAAATCCTGGCGTTTGCCGGGCTTGGTGTGATAGGTCACATTGATTCCGAAATTCATTACGATTCCTCCTTACGGTGCCCCATAGAGCAGCTCAAAGTTCTCATAGTGGTCATCGGTGTAGTAAATCAGGCCGTCGTTGGAAAAGACGATGCGCTTGGCCCCCCGGGAGTTCTCCCCCACAGTGTCGATGTCGCACTCGGTGTAGGTCCGGCCCTGTTCCTTGGGCAGCAGGCCCTCCCGGTTTCCGAAGCGGCTGCCGCCGATGGCGGTGCCCTCCCCGGTGTACCGCTCCACATTGCCCCCATGCCAGCCGGCGTCCTCCGCCTCGTCCTTGGTGACATAGTTGTCGGGCAGCTCGCCGTAGAGATGAATGTACAGAGCGACCTCCTCCTTGGAATCGTACCAGCCGTCCTCGTCCAGGGTCCGGCTGCCCTCGCTGGACTTGCCGTCGGGCTGATTGCCTTGGCTGGAGCTGTCGCTGCCCGGAGCCTGATTGCTATCCGGGAGGTTTTGGCTTATGTCCGGGGCAGAGGAGCCGCCTGGGACAACAGCCCAAACCGTGTCGTTGGAGGCTTCAGGAACAAAGCCGCCGCCTGAGTCCCCGCCGCAGGCGGTGAGGCTCAGCAGCAGCAGAGACAGCAGCAATCCCGATGTACACCGTTTCATAACAAATCACTCCCGCTTCATTCTCTTAAAATCCAGATAGTTCTCCAAAATCAGAGAGGCGGCCACCGCGTCCACGATTTTTTTCCGCTTCCGGCCGTCTTTGCCCTGGCTGAACAAAATTTGGTGGGCGTCAATGGTGGTCCGGCGCTCGTCCCAGAGGATCACCCGCATCCCGGTGCGCTCCTCCAGCTTGACGGCCAGCTCCCGGTACAGGTCGGCTTTCCGGCCGTCAGTGCCGTCCATGTTTTTTGGGAAACCCAGCACCACCTCGCCGGGGCGGTGCTGCTGGATGAGCTTTGCCAGCTCGTCCACCACCACCTCCTGCCGCCGGCTGTTGATGGTGGTGGTGTACCCCGCCAGAAAGCCGGTGGGGTCGGACAGGGCCACCCCGGTGTGGGCGTCGCCGTAGTCGATGGCCATAACGCGCATGGGCACTCCTCCTTTTCTGGCATTATACCGCAACATTCCGGGAAGGGCAACCAAAATCTTGACTTTCCGGCGGCCAGCCCTCATAATAGATAAAAAGAACGGATGGGGGCTGATGAAATGGAATTTTACGCTACCTTGGGGGATCCCTGCGCCAAGCGGGACATCATCGACAAGCTGTTTCGGGTGGGGATGACAGGGGTCCGGCTGAATCTGTCCCACACCAGCCTGCCCCAGTGCGCCCCCCTGGTGGAGGAGGTGTACTGGCCCGCCGCCCGGCAGGCGGGCCGCCCGGAGGCCCATCTGATCCTGGACCTCCAGGGTCCGGAGCTGCGCATCGGCGATCTGCCCCGGCCCATCTCCCTGCGCCAGGGGAAGGAGATTCTGTTGGGGGAAGGGGGCGTCCCCGTGCCCCGGGCTATCCTCAAAGGGGCGGAGCGGGGCCGGCAGATCTCCATTGACGACGGCGCGCTGCTGCTGGAGGTCAAGCGGTCCAGCTCTGACCTGCTGCTGTGCCGGGTGCTCCGGGGCGGGCCGCTGCGCAGCAGAAAGAGCCTGTCCCTGCTGGGGGCCGATGTGGACACGCCCACCCTCACCCCCTCTGACCTGGACAACCTGTCCCAGGCCGGGAGGTTCGGTGTGACCCACATCCTCCAGCCCTTTGTCCGGGACAGGCGGGACATCGTCTTTCTCCGCCAGACCCTGGCGGAACTGGGCCTGTCCCAAGTCCAAATCATGGCCAAAATTGAGAATCACCAGGGCTATGAGAACCTGGATGAGATTATGGAGGAATCCGACCAGATCTGCATCGCCCGGGGGGACCTGGGCAACGCTATGCCCCTTTGGAAGCTGCCCGGCATCCAGAAGGACATCGCCCGGCGGTGCCGGGAGGCGGGCAAGCCCTTCTGCCTGGTGACCCAGATGCTGTGGTCTATGGAGCGGCGGCCTGTCCCCACCCGGGCCGAGGTGTGCGACATCTACAATGGCGTGCTGGACGGGGCGTCCTCTCTTATGCTCACCGGCGAGACTGCCGCCGGCCACTGGCCCGTCCAGGCCATGGGCTATTTAGTGAAAACCGCCAACGAGGCGATAAAAAATCTGTCATTACCCTCTTGACAAACATGGCCGCCCTGCTATAATAGAGCTGTAACAACTGAATAGCCTTATCAAGAGCGGTGGAGGGAACGGCCCGATGAAGCCCGGCAACCTGCGGAAGCGAAGCAATTTATATCCGCAAGGTGCTAAATCCGGCGGTAGTGTATCGAAAGATGAGGGTGCAACCACATATAACGCTCCGCCAGAACCGGCGGAGCGTTTTTTGCGCTCCCAAAGAAACAGGAAGGAGAAATTATTATGGCAAAGCGACTCTTTACATCCGAATCCGTCACCGAGGGACATCCCGACAAAATCTGCGACCAGATCTCCGACGCGGTGCTGGACGCCATCATCGCCAAGGACCCCCAGGCC
>JAAWPF010000111.1 GCA_022799835.1 Lawsonibacter sp.
CGCACCCGCACCCTGTCCGACCAGGGGAAGAAGGTCACCTTTCAGGACGTGGCCGGGGCGGAGGAGGAGAAGGAGGAGCTGCAGGAGATTGTGGAGTTTCTCCGGGACCCCCAGAAATTTACCAGCCTGGGGGCCCGTATTCCCAAAGGCATGCTGCTGGTGGGCCCTCCGGGCACGGGCAAGACCCTGCTCGCCCGCGCGGTGGCCGGGGAGGCCGGGGTGCATTTCCTGTCCATCTCGGGCTCCGACTTTGTGGAGCTCTATGTGGGCGTGGGCGCCAGCCGTGTCCGCGACCTCTTTGATCAGGCCAAGAAGGACGCCCCCGCCATCGTGTTCATCGACGAGATCGACGCCGTGGGCCGACAGCGGGGCACCGGCCTGGGAGGAGGCCACGACGAGCGGGAGCAGACTTTGAACCAGCTGCTGGTGGAGATGGACGGCTTCGCCTCCAACGAGGGGGTCATCGTCCTGGCCGCCACCAACCGTCAGGACATTCTGGACCCCGCCCTGCTGCGGCCCGGCCGGTTTGACCGGCAGATCTATGTGGGCCTGCCCGACATCAAGGGCCGGGAGGACATCCTGAAAGTCCACGCCAAGGACAAGCCCCTGGCGGAGGACGTGGCGCTCAAGGACGTAGCCCGGGCCACCTCCGGCTTCACCGGGGCCGACCTGGAGAACCTGCTCAACGAGGCGGCCCTGCTGGCCGCCCGGGCGGACCGGCGCTTCCTCACCCAGAGCGACCTCCACGACGCCATGCTCAAGGTGATCGCCGGCCCGGAGAAGCGCAGCCGGGTGGTCACCGAGCAGACCCGCCGGCTTACCGCCTACCACGAGGCGGGCCACGCTGTGGTCATCCACGAGCTGCCCACCGCCGACCCGGTCCACCAGATCACCATTGTCCCCCGGGGACAGGCGGGCGGACTGACCATCTCCCTGCCTCAGGAGGACGTGGCCTACCAGTCCAAAAAGGAGCTCACCGAGCAGATTGCCCGCTGCCTGGGGGGCCGGGCCGCCGAGCAGCTGGTGCTGGGGGATATCTCCACCGGCGCGGGCAGCGATATCCAGCGGGCCTCCGCCATTGCCCGGAATATGGTCATGCGCTACGGCATGAGCGGCAAGCTGGGCAGCGTCACCTTCGAGACCGGCCACGATGAGGTATTCATCGGCCGTTCTATGGCTCAGGCCAAGAGCTACTCCGAGGAGACCGCCCACCTTATCGACCAGGAGGTCAGCGCCCTCATCGACACGGCCTATGCCGATTGCCAGCGCATCCTGAACCTCCGCCGCCATGAGCTGGAGGTCACCGCCCGCTACCTGCTGGACCACGAGACCATGGACGCTGAAACCTTCGCCAAGGTCTTTGACGACCCCGGTGCAGAGGAGCTGGCCCCCTATCGGGACGTCCAGCCCTGACCCCTTTTTCTTCCCCCCAAGCCGGAACAGGCGGATAGCCTGTTCCGGCTTTTTCGGCGGCTTCCCCCATATCCCCTCAGCGGAAAAATTTTCCGGATGTCCGCTCCATAGGCCATCCAATGATTGACACCCCTGGCGCTTTCAAGTATAATTGATTGAAAACTATCTCGGAGGGGAGACAACCAGTGTGAAACAATTTTACGGAATGAGCCCTCACGGAAATCTGGAGGAGGCTGTCCAGGGTCTCTATAATCCTCAGTTCATTATGCTGCTGTCCAACACGGAGCAATTTGAAGCCCATGTCCAGGCCCTTGAACGGCACTTCCCCGGCGTGCCCAGCATTGGCTGTATTGGAATGAGCTATCAGATTGACGTGGTGGAACACGGGGTGGGCGTTATTGCCTTTTTCGATGGCATCTCCGCTGCGGCCAACGTGCTGGAGCAGGTGTCCACTATGCCCGTCAGATACATACACCGCCTGGAGCAGGATATGCAGGCGGTGGGAGGGAACAGCCGGGACACGGTGTGCATTGACTTCTGCACGGGCAATGACGCCTGTGTGCTGACCACCATCAACACCGTTCTGCGCCAGCGGGATATCTCTCTGGTGGGCGGGACCGGAGACCAGGGGAAGGTGTCCGCCAACGGCCGGGTCTATGAGGACGCTGTCGCCTACGCGCTGGTCCGAAACCAGCACGGCCGGGTAAAGACCTACAAGGAGAACATCTACCACCAGCTGGGCAACTACCGCTTTATCGCCTCTAACACGGACCGCTCCAATTACATTCTGGGCTCGCTGAACGGCCGGCCGGCCAAGCAGGTCTATGAGGACATCCTCCATGTCACCGACGAGGAAATCCTCACCCGCACCTTCCAGAACCCCTTCGGCAAAATCAACGGGGACGACACCTGCATTATCTCCATCAAGGAGGTCCACGGCAACGCCCTGGCCTGCTTCCGCCAGGTCAACGACTCCGACGTGCTGATTCTGTTGGAGCTGGGCGACTACCAGGCCATCACCCGGGACACCATCCAGCAGATATGCCGGGACTTCCCCCGCCGCTCAGCCATCTTCTCAGTCAACTGCCTCTTCCGTTACAAGCTGTTCTCCCAGCGGGACTACATGCAAAGCTACCTGCGGGATATGGCCTCCCTGGGCAACCACGCCGGCTTTGTCGGCTATGGGGAGCACTATAACAACCGCTTTGTCAACCAGTCCATGACCTGTGTGGTCTTTGAGTAAGAGAGGGGGGGCAGTTATGTTGTTTTCAAAAAAAGCGAAGCGCAACCCGTCTCCGGTCCAGGAAGAGAGGGGGCTGTATCCGGTCATCCACGTGGCCAACAGCCTGAAGGCCTACCAAAAGGAGCTGGTCCAGAAGGAGGTGGCCTCCCTCTCGGAGCTGAGCATGGTGGGCTCCTCCTTTGCCGGCGTGCTGAAGGAGACCGACCGCTTCCAGTTTAAGCTCCAGGACCTGGAACAGTCCTTCTCCAACATCAACCAGACGGCGGAGCAGTTTATCCAGGTGCGCAGTGAGATCGCTCAGACCGTATCCCAGGCCCAGGACCAGATCGTGGAGCTGGGAAACACCTCCGCCCAAGTACAGCAGTCCTACAACGCCATGGCGGAGACCTTCTCCCAGCTGCAGTCCGCCGTGAAGGAAATCCAGCAGTGCATGGGCAAAATCGTGTCCATCGCTGACCAGACCAATATTTTGGCCATCAATGCCTCCATCGAGGCGGCCCGGGCCGGCGAGGCGGGCAAGGGCTTCGCGGTGGTGGCCGCCCAGGTCAAGCAGCTGGCCGAGGAGATCAAGGTGCTCTCCGGCGAGGTAAACACCGGGGTAACCGATGTGGAGGACAGTGTCAATCAGCTCAACCGCAGCATTCTGGACTCCCAGGAGACACTGGGACAAAATACGGGCATTGTGACCTGTACTGATGAGCGCTTCCGGCAAATCACGGCTGCCGCTGAGGGGGCGGCGGCGGTGCAGTCGGAAATCTCCGGCGTCATCCAGTCCTCGCAGCAGGAGCTTGAGTCCATTCGGCAGTTCTTCAGCCAGATCAAGGAGCGGTATCAGGAGGTCGTCCAGCATATCGACCGCGCCAGCCGCCTGGGCACCACCAAGAGCGCTATGTTCGAGGATATAGACAATATGATTGGACAAATTCCCCCCATGGTGCGGGACCTGGAGTCCGGCCACTGATTTCCGCTTTACGCACATCCGCCCCGCCCGGCCTTCCGGGCGGGGCGTTTCCCCTGTCAGATTTCCCTTTACATTTTTTCTCTTCTCATATATAATAGGCTGACTAAATGGAAGGTGTGGGAATACTATGCTCCAATTTGACGAATACAAGGTAAAGCTGAACAACCTGACTCCGATGCTCCAGGAGCTGGCCCAGGCTCTGGATCTGGAGGGAGCGGAGCGGGAGCTGGACATGCTCCAGGCCGAGTCCGCCGCTGACGGCTTTTGGGACAACCTGGCCAAGGCCCAGAAGGTGCAGCAGCGCATCAAGAATCTCCAGGACAAGGTGGACAGCCAGAAGAAGCGCCAAGGTCAGTGGGACGACCTGATGGCCCTGTGCGAGATGGGCAACGAGTTTGAGGACGAGAGCCTTATCCCCGAGCTGGAGGATGGCTTCACCGCCCTGGAGGCCAACATGGAGAACGCCCGGCTGGAGACCCTGCTCACCGGGGAGTACGACCGCTCCAACGTGATTTTGACCATTCATCCCGGAGCCGGCGGCACCGAGGCCCAGGACTGGGCCCAGATGCTCTACCGGATGTACACCCGCTGGACCGAGCGCCACGGCTTCACCTACCAGATTATGGACTATCAGGAGGGGGACGAGGCGGGCATCAAGTCGGCAACCATTATGATTGAGGGGGAGAACGCCTACGGCTACCTCCGGGGGGAGCACGGCGTACACCGGCTGGTGCGGGTGTCCCCCTTCGACGCCAACGCCCGGCGGCAGACCTCCTTCGCCTCGGTGGAGGTCATGCCCGACCTGCCCGAGGACGTGGAG
>JAAWPF010000112.1 GCA_022799835.1 Lawsonibacter sp.
TCATGCCTCGAGGCATGACGCGGCGCTATTTCTCACAGGGGGCCTTCCGCCCCAGACGCTCTCAGTCCTTTGCGGGGGGATACTCGTTGCACAACAGGCGGTAGGGGGGCTCATCCTCCTCAATGGTGGGGAAGCGGCCCAGGGGCTTATAGAACCGGTTGTCGGTGTTGTCGTCGTTGCACATGGACACCTCGCCGATGAGGGTGGGGCCGGAGGTGGGGTCCACCACGAACTCATGGTAGTAGTAGGGGTAGAGACTCAGGGACTCGCCGGGCTCCAGGACGATCTCGCTGCCGGCGGGGACCATGTAGCGCCGGCCGTCCCGGCAGATCTCCACGTCGGTATCGGCCAGCTCCTCGTCGGGGGTGGCGTTCCAGAGCTTGAAGATGATCCGGCCGCCGCCCCGGTTGATGATGTCCTCCATCTTGTTCCAGTGGAAGTGGTTGGGAGATACCTGGCCGGGCCGCAGGTACATGATCTTTTCGGCGTAGGTCTTGGTATACTTGGGGTTGTGGGTGTTGCCGTTGCGGATGGTGATAAGGGACAGACCCAGCTTGTCAAAGTCGCCCATGCCGTAGTCGGTGATGTCCCAGCCCAGGGCGTTGTCCCGGATCTCGTCATACTCGTGGCCTTTCTCCGCCCACTCCTCGGGGGTGAAGCTCAGGAAGGGGGGCAGGGCGAAGTGGTACTCCTTGAGCATGGCTTCAAATTCCTTGATGATGGCGTTGATCTCAGAGCGTTTCATACATTCTTCCTCCTACATTAAAATAATTATATTTTTATAGCCGCAATATAATCCCTGGCCTTCCGCAGCTCCTCCCCGCCGTCCAGCACGGTGAAGCGCAGTTCATTCCGCTCCGCGGCGAAGGGGGCAAGGCGGTGCAGGGTGCCCTCCTTCTCGTGGAAGGGCCGGCCGTAGACGCTGGCGTTGGAGGGCTCCAGGCCCAGCACGTAGTCCCCAGAGGCGGTGGACTTCCACTCCATGAAATAGGGCAGGTTCTCCCGGGAAAACTCGATAAGCAGGCCCAGGCCCAGCCTCTCATTGACGACACAGGCCGCGCTCCAGTTCTCCGCCGTCCCGGCCAGGTCGTGGATGAACACATACTCCGGCTCGTTGTCCCTGGGGGCGTCCATTTTGTTCCAGCCATCCTCATGGCCCTGGGCGTCCCTGTCCCTGGCCGTCACGGACCGGGTGGGGAGCAGCAGCTCCGCCCCCTCGTCCAGCAGGGGATAGCCGATATTGATGTGGTAGAGCAGCATCAGGGGCTCAGACCGGAAGGACTGATTTTCAATTTCGTCCACTACCGTGACGGTCCTCCCGCCGTACCGCGTCTCAATGCTCCGCCGGAGGACCAGGTTCTCGCCGAACAGCTCCGCCTCCCGCATCTCGCCGGCCACCCGGAGGACGTAGTCGTCCCCGACCCAGCGCCCGTCGGCCCGAAGGTGCTCCGCCGGGGTGGTGCGGATACGGCCGTGCATGGGGTAGTCCTTCCCCTCCAGGGTGCAGGGGGCGCAGATATTCTCCAGCCCCGCCGTGAAAAAGAGGCCGCCCATAATGCTCCGCTGGGCCTCGCCTCCGTGGGTGTCGTAGTGGTTCCGGCCCTGGAGCCCCGGCTTCGACAAAAAGCTGATATTGACACCCTTGTAGGACAGCTCGCCCACATCCAGGCACTTATCCGCCAAAACCTCGAAGCTGAGGGGCCCGTTCTTCACCAGATAGCCCCGCAGTCCGCCGGCCCGGCCCTCGGTGTGGGTGACGGGGCGGACATAGGCCAGCTGCTGCATACTGCCGACGCGCCTCAGAATATCCTGTTTTTTCATAGCCATTTACTCCAGATTGGCGTGGTACTGCCACAGCCCCTTCATGTCCAGCTTCCTGTGCTCAATAATCATCTTCGCCAGGATGTCCCCCACCAGCAGCAGGGACTGCTCAAAGAGGGAGGTCATGGGCTGGCAGGAGTCGATCTCGTCGTCCAGATAAAATTTGGTCCGGACGGGGATGCGGACCATGAAGTCCGCGATCTCCTTCATCTCGCTGTTGGGGTTGGAGCCGATGTGAACGATCCTGCAGTCCGCCGCGCTCCTGGCCTTTTTGGCGATGCCCAGGGGGAAGAGGGACGCCCCGGAGCCGGAGCCCACAATGAGCAGGTCATTCTTGGTGATCGCCGGCTCGGTGATCTCCCCCACATAGTGGGCTTTAATGCCCAGGTGGGCCAGCCGCTTGCACACGCTCTGGAGGCTCAGGAGCACCCGGCCCACGCCCACGAAGAACACCTGGTCCGCCGCCAGGATCTCGTCCGCCAGCCGCTCCAGGGAGGCGGGGTCGATGCTGTTAAGGGTCCGGCTGAGCTCCTCCAGCACGGCGGCGGTGTCCGCCCGGTAAACTGCGGCAAAATTTTCCTGCATGGTTATTTCCCTCCTGTTACTTCCGCCCGCAGCCGGTTCAGATTCTCCAGGCTGCCGGGCAGGTCCTCCCGCTTGAGGCAGGTGCTGCCCACCACGAACAGGTCCGCCTCCCCCGCGCCGTAGGTCCGGATGTTGTCCGGGGAGATGCGCCCGTCCAGCTCGATTTTGGTATCCAGGCCCCGGTCCTGGATCATTCTCCGAAGCTCCCGGATCTTCCGGGCGGCGTAGTCCACCTGCTTCTCGCCCTTCACGAAGGCATAACCGGGGTTGATAAGCATCAGCAGCACCGTGTCGCACTTCTCCAGCACGTACTCCAGGGTGGAGAGGGGCGTGGCCGGCTTGAGGGCCACGCCGGCCCGAACGCCCCTGGCGTGGATGCGGTTGAGCATCCCGTCGATATGGGGCTGGGTTTCGGCGTGAAAGACAATCTGCTCCACGCCGATATCCAGAAGCTCGTCAACAAAGTAGTCCTGCGCCGTGACCATCACATGGCAGTCAAAGGCCAGCCCGGTTTTGGCCCGGAGCTGCCGCACCGTGTCCAGACCCAGAGGCATACTGGGGCTGAAATGGCCGTCCAGGATATCCACATGGAGCATTTCGATGCCGTTGGCTTCCAGAAGCTTCACGTCCCGCTCCAGATTGCACAGGTCCAGGCAGATGAGGGACGGCGTATACACGCAGGGCTGTTCCCAAATCGTTTTCATCCTTGGCACGCCTCCAGCTGGGCTTCAATCTCCTCCCGCGTGGGGATGGCCACAATGGCGCCCTTCCGCTGGACACAGAGGTCCCCGGCGGCGTTGCCGTAGGCGGCGGCCCTGCGGAGGATCTCCTCTGTAATATCCCCGGCCAGGCTCACGCCCTGGAGCCGCAGGGAGGCCAGGAACCCGCCCCAGAAGGAGTCTCCGGCGGCGGTGGCGTCCACGCACTTGCCCTTGCCGCCGGGGCTCAGGAATTTCTTCCCCCGGAAGAAGCACCGGGCGCCGTCGGGGCCCAGGGTCTCCATCACCACCGTCAGGCCGAAGCGCTCCATCAGCGCCGGAATGCCCTCCTCGCCGCCCATCATCTCCACCTCCTCGGCGGAGATCTTCAGCAGGTCCACGTAGGGCAGGATCTCCCGCACCGCCTGGGCGCAGGCCTCCTGGTCGTCGTCCCACATAAGATTGCGGTAGTTCACATCGAAGCTCACCAGCTTCCCCATCTCCCGGCCCAGGCGCAGGGCCCGGACGGTGGCCTCCCGCTCGGGGGAGGCGGAGAGGGAGCAGGAGCCGGCGTGGACGATGGCGCTCTCCCGGATGTCCTCCTCCCGGACGTCCTCCTCCCGGAGGAACATATCCGCCCCGGGCTTCCGGGCAAAGACGAAGCTGCGGTCGCCGTTCTCGTAGAGGGTGACAAAGGCCATGGTGGTCACCGCCTCCCGGCACAGCCGGGGATTGAGAACGCGCACGTTGTATTCCCGCAGAGTATCCATCAGGAACCGCCCGAAGTCGTCGTCCCCCACGGAGCAGCACACCCCTGCGGTCAGACCGCTCTTGACCAGGGCGATGGCGGCGTTCACTGGCGCGCCTCCGGCGTTGCGTATGTAGCTGGCCGGCTCGCTGCCGGGGGTAAAGTCGATTACCATTTCTCCAATACTGTACAGGTCCATGGGCACTCCTTCCGGACGGTAAAGCTGTCCTGCTCAATTTGTACGTTCAGTGTACCATAATGCTTTTGCACTGTCAACACGGATTTGTGCCCTCTGCTGAAGAGAACGCTGGTTTTTCGCCAAAATACTGGCAAAACAAATAGATTAAAAACAGAAGAATTGGCAATTTTTCCAGAATAATCTCCCGGAAAATGTTTCTTTTTTTCGGCGCCGACAAAAACAGATTGTGCAAACCGGAGAATTATTACGCTCAATTTACAAAAAAGAAAGCAGGGGACGGGAGGGCTGATTCCCTCCCGTCCCCTGCGGAACATGATATTTTCCCGCCCAATTCAAAAGAGCAGATTGCCGGA
>JAAWPF010000113.1 GCA_022799835.1 Lawsonibacter sp.
ATGAGGATGGAGTCCACCTCGTCCACAATGGCGAAGGCGTGGCCCCGCTGGACCAGCTCCTGGGAGTAGATGGCCATGTTGTCCCGGAGATAGTCAAAGCCGAACTCGTTGTTGGTGCCGTAGGTGATGTCCGCCTGGTAGGCGGCTTTCTTCTCCTCGCCCATCACGCCGTGGATCACCAGACCCACGGTCAGACCCATGAAGCGGAAGATCTTGCCCATCCACTCCGAGTCGCGCTTGGCCAGGTAGTCGTTGACGGTGACGATGTGTACCCCCTTGCCCGCCAGGGCGTTGAGGTAAGCGGGGAGGGTGGCCACCAGGGTCTTGCCCTCGCCGGTCTTCATCTCGGCGATGCGGCCCTGGTGGAGGACGATACCGCCCACCACCTGCACCCGGTAGGGCCGCAGGCCGAGGACACGCCAGGCGGCCTCCCGGCAGGCGGCGAAGGCCTCGGGAAGGATGTCGTCCAGGGTCTCGCCGTTGGCCAGACGCTCTTTCAGCTCGGGAGTCTTGGCCTGGAGCTGGGCGTCGGTGAGGGCCTTGTACTCCTCCTCCAGAGCGTCCACTTTGTCAGCGATGGGGTAAATGGACTTCAGCTCCCGCTGGGAGGAAGTCCCGAACAGCTTGGTAAACAGGCTCATTGTGTAAAACACCTCTCGGTTGTATTTTGCGGTCCACACCTCGGAAACAGGCCGCCCAGGGGGGGCGGCCCCTACACACAGGATTGTAGAACGTAGGGGCCGCCGCCTTCGGCGGCCCGCTCCGCGTGCAATAAGGTACCATAACCATAATCTTAGTCAGTATACCACACTCTTTCCCGCAAAAAAAGAGCAAATTGTAAACTTTCTGCAAGAAAAATTCCGCCTGCTTGGTTCAAATAGCCGAAAATTCCACATCCGGTGCATTATTGTCCGCCAGGCGTTGACAAAAGGCCACACTTTATGATATGGTAGCAAAGTAAATTAATAGGGACAGACGAAGCGTACAGGAAAACGGCCTTATGGCCTGCCGAAGGAATAACACTCTCAGGCGTTCCAGTTTGGAATAAGGACTGTACGTGGATGTGACTCTGGAGAAGCTCGTTACCGGGTGCCGAAGGTGCAACGCGGCGCAATGCCGCCAATCTCTCAGGCAAAAGGACAGAGGAGAAGTCAAACGGCGGGACCCGTCCCGCCGGATGGTGCTGATTCTTTGGGCTGCGGGCGATCCCGCGGCTCTTTTTCGTCTGTTCGGATAAAAGGAGAGATTTTGTTTATGGAAGGTTTCCTGGAGCTTTTTACAAAGATTGAGCGATCCATCAACGGCTTTGTCTGGGGGCCCATTATGCTGGTCCTGCTGGTGGGCACCGGCGTGTATCTGACCTTCCGCACCGGCTGGATTCAGGTGCGCTGGTTCGGCTATATCATGAAGAACACCGTGGGTTCCCTGTTCAGCAAGAGCGGCAAGAAGGACCACGGCAGCAACCTGTCCCCCTTCCAGGCGGTGACCACCGCCCTGGCGGGCACTGTGGGCACCGGCAATATCGCCGGCGTCACCGGAGCTATTTTCGCCGGCGGCCCGGGGGCCGTGTTCTGGATGTGGGTTTCCGCTTTCTTCGGCATGTGCACCAAATATTCTGAGATCGCCCTGGCCATGAAGTACCGGGACACCGACGCCAACGGCGTCCACAAGGGCGGCCCTATGTACTACATCGAAAGGGGCCTGGGCAAGAACTGGAAGTGGCTGGCGGTCATCTTCGCCATTCTGGGCGGTCTGGCCTCCTTCGGCATCGGCAACATCGCCCAGTCCAGCGAGATTGCCGGCGCCCTCAACGGCCTGTTCCACATTCCCACCCTGGCGGGCGGCATTATCCTCACTGTGGTGGTGGCTGTGGTGGTCATCGGCGGCGTGAAGCGCATCGGTCAGGTCACCTCCCTGCTGGTGCCCTTTATGGCCATCTTCTATATCCTGGCCGGCATCTGCGTCATTGTCCTGCGCATCACTGACATCCCCGCCGCCTTTGCCGCTATCTTTACCGAGGCATTCAGTCTCAAAGCCGTAGAGGGCGCCATCTTCGGCATCGCCATTATGAAAGCGATGCAGAACGGCTTTGCCCGGGGCGTATTCTCCAACGAGGCCGGCCTGGGCTCCGCCCCCATCGCCCACGCTGCCTCCTCCACCGAGGAGCCCGCTGAGCAAGCCATCTGGGGCGTGTTTGAGGTCTTTATCGACACCATCGTCATCTGCACCATCACCTCTCTGGCTGTCATCCTCTCCGGCGTGCTGGAAGCCGGCTCCACCTCCGTCTACGGCGGCAACGGCGCCGCCGCTGTGGCCGCTTTCAACTTCATCCTCCCCGGGACCCTGGGCGGCACCGTCATCCAGATCAGTCTGCTGTTCTTTGCCCTGTCCACCATCCTCAGCTGGAGCTATTACGGCGAGCGCTGCTGGGGCTATATCTCCCACGACAACAAGGCCGTAATCATGGTCTACAAGGTGATCTTCGTCCTGTTCTGCATCGTGGGCGCCACCGGCTCCGGCCAGCTGATGTGGGACATCTCCGATACCCTCAATGGCGCCATGGCAATCCCCAACCTGATTGCCCTGCTGGCCCTGTCCAGCGTGGTGGCCAAAATCACCAAGGACTATTTTGACAGGAAGAAATAACTATCGCTTTCCTATCAGCAGAGCGGCAGGGCCTTTCGCCTTGCCGCTCCTGTTTACTATTTCTTTAAAATATGATATGATTATCTGACTGAGAAAGGGGGGCGCGTCCTATGGCAGACATCCAGAAAAACACCGTCCACACCCTGGACATCACCGGCTACACCGCCGAGGGGATGGGGGTGGCCCGGCTGGAGGGGCGGGTGGTCTTTGTGCCCTTTACGGTTCAAGGGGAGCGGTGGAAGGTCCGGCTGGAGAAGGTAAACAAAACCGTGGCCTGGGGCCGGGGCATGGAACCGCTCCTCCTCTCCCCCTATCGAATCGAGCCCGACTGTCCCCTCTACGGCAGATGCGGAGGCTGTCAGTTTCGCCACATGACCTATGCCGAGGAGCTGCGGGCCAAAAGTCAGCGCATCGCCGACGCCCTGGAGCGGGTGGGCCATGTGAAGCTGGACCTGCCCCCGGTGCTGGGAGCGGAGGACCCGGACCGCTATCGGAACAAGGTGCAGTTTCCGGTATCCCAGGGAAAGCATGGGCTGGCGGTGGGTTACTACCGCGCCCGGACCCACGAGGTGTTGGACGCCCCCGACTGCCCGCTCCAGCCCGAGGCGGTCACCCGGCTCCGGACGGCCTTCAAAGGCTGGATGGAGCGGTACGGCGTCCCCGCCTATGACGAGCGGGCCGGGACAGGCCTGATTCGCCACCTCTACGTCCGCACCAGCAGCCGGTGTGAAAGCCTGGTCTGCGTGGTGGCTAACGGGAGCCGCCTCCCCCATGCCGATAAGCTGGTGGAGTCCCTGCGCCAGGCGGAGCCGGGGCTGGCCGGAGTGGTGCTGAACACCAACACCAGAGACACCAATGTGATTCTTGGGGACAAATATCATGCCCTCTGGGGCCGGGACTGGCTGGAGGAGGACCTGTGCCAGTTTACCTTCCGCCTGTCCGTTCCGTCTTTCTTCCAAATCAACCGGGAGCAGACCCAGGTTCTCTACCGCACGGCGCTGGAACTGGCCCAGCTCAAGGGTGATGAGACCGTACTGGACCTGTACTGCGGCATCGGTTCCATCTCCCTGGCCCTGGCAGGGCTGGCCGGACGGGTCATCGGCGCGGAAATCGTTCCCCAGGCCATTGAGGACGCCAACGGGAACGCCCGGCGCAACGGCATCCGCAACGCGGAGTTCTTCTGCGGTGACGCCGGGGCAGTGGCCCGCAGGCTGGGGGAAGAGGGCGTCCGCCCCCAGGTCATTTGCGTAGATCCGCCCCGGAAAGGACTGGCCCCCGAGGTGCCCGCCATCCTGGCCGGCCTGGCCCCGGACCGGATCGTCTATGTCTCCTGCGACCCCGCCACTCTGGCCCGGGATACAGACCGTTTCGCCCAACTGGGTTATCGGGCGGTAAGGGGCCAGGGGGTCGACCTCTTCCCAAGAACGGCGCATGTGGAGACTATTGTGTTGCTACAAAGAGGAAACTCGTAGAAATCCTGCGTTTCCAGCACTTTGCCCGTCATGTGGTGTTCGATGCCGAGGGCGATAAACTCCGCAATAAGCGCATTGAGGACTATATCACCGTTTCGGTCGTGATTGATATGGAGTGTGGGAACACAAAAAC
>JAAWPF010000002.1 GCA_022799835.1 Lawsonibacter sp.
CCCCTGACCATGGGCGGCGGTATCGGCCAGAGCCGGGTGTCCATGCTGCTGCTGGGCAAGGCCCACATCGGCGAGGTCCAGTCCTCCCTTTGGGATGAGGCCAACATCAAAGCCGCCGAGGCGGCGGGGATCACGCTGCTGTGATCGCCGTTACCCAACTGAACACCGATGAGATCCTGCGGTACATGGGTTGTCCGTCAGAGAAAGCGGATGAGGCCCTCCGGGGGCAGGTGGAGGCTTGTATCCGGGAGCTGTTGTCCGTGATTCGGCCCCGGTGGAGCTGGCGGGAGTCCGCGCTTGCCTTTGAGGCGGGCGGCGTCCGTCTGGAAAGCGGTCTGCTCCTGCCGGGGGAGGACCTGAGCGCCCATCTCACCGGCTGTAACCGGGCGGCGGTGTTCTGCGCCACCCTGGGGGCAGAGGCGGACGCCCTGGTCCGGCGGGCCGAGCGGCTGGATATGGCAAAGGCCCTCACCTTGGACTGCTGCGCCTCCGCCGCCATTGAGGCGGTGTGCGACCAAATCGAGGCGGAGCTCCAGGAAAAGTTTCCCGGCTGTTTTTTCCCGTTCCGATACAGCCCCGGCTACGGCGACCTGCCCCTGGGGGTCCAGAGCCCTCTGCTGGAGCTGCTGGACGCCCCCCGGCGGGTGGGGCTGTGCGCCACGGACAGCGACCTGCTCACCCCCCGGAAGTCGGTGACCGCCATTTTGGGCGTTGCCCAAGGGGCGCTGGAACAAAAGAAGCGCAGCTGTCTGGGCTGTCCCGCCCAGGGGAGCTGTCAATATCGAAAGGCGGGCGGACACTGTGGAATTTCGTGAATTGTTGAAGGGCCCCGGCCCCGTAATCCTGGACGGCGGCATGGGCACCATGCTCCAGGCCAAAGGGCTGCGCTTGGGGGAGCACCCCGAGCTGGCCGCGCTGGAGCACCCGGACTGGCTCCTGGACATCCACCGTTCCTATGTGGAGGCGGGGACGCGGGTCCTGTGCGCCAACACCTTCGGAGCCAACCGGGAGAAGCTGAGACGCACCGGAAAGACGGTGGAGGAAGTGATTCCTCCCTCCATCGCCGTGGCCCGGGAGGCGGCGGCGGGCCGGGCCCTGGTGGCCCTGGACCTGGGGCCCATCGGCCAGCTGCTGGAGCCCACCGGGACGCTGGAGTTCGAGACGGCGGTGGACATCTTTGCCCAGGAGGTGCGCGCGGCGGTGTTCGCCGGGGCCGACCTGGTGATGATCGAGACCATGACCGATTTGCAGGAGTGCCGGGCCGCCCTGCTGGCGGTAAAGGAGAACAGCACCCTGCCCGTGCTGGTGTCCATGACCTATGAGGAGCGGGGGCGGACCTTCCTGGGCCACTCTCCCGCCAGCGCCGCCCTCACACTGGAGGGTATGGGGGCGGACGCCATCGGCATCAACTGCTCCCTGGGCCCCCGGGAGATGCCCGCCCTGGTGGAGGAGCTGGTCCGGTGGACCAATCTGCCCATTATGGTCAAGCCCAACGCCGGCCTGCCCGACCCGGGCGGGGCGGGGTATGACATTACGGCGGACGAGTTCGCCGCCGCCATGGCTGAGCTGACGGATCTGGGGGTCAAGCTCTACGGCGGCTGCTGCGGCACCACCCCGGAGTACATCGCCAAGCTGTGCGGGGCTCTGGAGGGAAAAACCATCCGGGAAGCTCCGCGCTCCGTCCCCGCTGCCGTGTGCAGCCCGGTACAGGTGGTGCCCATCGACCGGACGCGGGTCATTGGCGAGCGAATCAACCCCACCGGCAAGAAGCGGATGAAGGAGGCCCTCCTCCGGGAGGACGTCGACTACATGCTGGGTCAGGCCCTGGAGCAGACCCAGGCTGGGGCGGACATCCTGGACGTGAATGTGGGCCTGCCCGAGATCGACGAAGCCGGCATGATGGTCAAGGTGGTGAAGGCTCTTCAGGGGGTGACCGATGCCCCCCTTCAGCTGGACTCCACCCGCCCGGAGGTGTTGGAGAAGGCTCTGCGGGTCTACTGCGGCAAGGCTATCGTCAACTCGGTGAACGGGGACGAGGAGGTCCTGGAGGCTATCCTGCCCCTGGTGAAGAAGTACGGCGCGGCGGTGGTGGGACTCACCCTGGACAAAAACGGCATCCCCAGGACCGCCCAGGCCCGGTTTGACATTGCCGAACGAATCCTGTCCAGAGCCCTGTCCTGCGGCATCCGCCGGGAGGATGTGTATATCGACTGCCTGACCCTCACTGTATCGGCGGAACAGGCGGCGGCCTCCCAAACTCTGGAGGCTCTCCACCGGGTCAAGACTGAGCTGGGGCTCAAGACAGTGCTGGGGGTGTCCAACATCTCCTTCGGTCTGCCCGCCCGGCCCTTGGTGAACCAGAACTTCCTCATGATGGCTATGACAAAGGGGCTGGACCTGCCCATCATCAACCCCAATCTGGAGGCCATGATGGCGGCGGTGCGGTGCTACCACCTGCTCATGAACATCGATACCGACGCCCGGGACTATATTGCCGCCTACGGGAATGCGGCGGTGACCACCTCTATTACAACCGGCGATGCCCCAGGCCGACCGGCCGCCCCGGGCGGGGAGCGGACCCTGGAGCAGATTGTCATTGCCGGGCTGAAGGGGGAGGCCCCCGCCGCCGCCAGGAAGCTGCTGGAGACCATGGACAGCATGGAGGTGGTGGACAGTATCCTCATCCCCGCCCTGGACGAGGTGGGAGCCGGCTTTGAGGCAGGCAAGGTCTTTCTGCCCCAGCTTATCCAGGCTGCCGGGGCTGCCCAGGCCGCCTTTGAGGTCATCCGGGAGCGGCTGTCCGCCCAGCCGGGCGGGGAGAGCAGTCCGAAGGGGACAATCGTGCTGGCAACTGTCAAAGGGGATATCCATGACATCGGCAAGAACATTGTGAAGGTCCTGCTGGAGAACTACGGCTACCCTGTGGTGGACCTGGGGCGGGATGTGGAACCTGCCGCTGTGGTGGAGGCGGCAAAAAAGCACGCCGCCCCCCTGGTGGGACTGTCGGCCCTGATGACCACCACCCTGGGCAGTATGGAGCAGACCATCGCCCTGCTCCGGGAGGAGAAGGTCTCCTGCAAGGTGGTTGTGGGGGGCGCGGTGCTCACGGCGGACTACGCCAAAAAAATCGGCGCCGATTTTTACGCCAAGGACGCCAAGGAGAGCGTGGACGTGGCCCGGCGGGTGATTGGATAGCGAAAGCCCCCTTGTACGAGGGGGCTTTTCTCATCTTAATGGTTGCGCTCTTTTTGCCAATATGCTACAATAGAAAAAATGTCGAAATGGGGGAAGCACCATGACCCGGTATCCACCTGAGTGGGAAACAATGGAAGAAGAGGAACAGCCTGTGACGGAGGCGGACTATCAGCCGCCCCAGCCCGCGCCCCGGCAGCAGACGCCGCCGGCCCGGCTCCGGCAGGCGCCGTCCGGCCGGGGAAGCGGAGGCGGGCTGAGCAAGCTGGCGCTGGCCATCTCCATCGTGGCGCTGATTGTCTCCTGCGCCGCGTTGTTTTTGACGCTGCGGCCGGAACAGGAGCCGAAGGCTCCCCCTGCGCCCTCCGCGCCGGAGGAACCGGTGACCTTCCGTTTTGGTGACCGGGTGATGACCCCCTTGGAGGGGATGCCCCTCAACCCCTACGACCGGGCGGCGTTCTCTCAGGACAGCCGGGGGCGGGTCGCCTATGAGGGGGCCAGGACGGGTATTGACGTCTCCGCCTATCAGGAGGAGATCGACTGGCCCACGGTGGCGGCGGACGGCATTGACTTTGCCATTCTCCGCCTGGGCTACCGGGGCTACACCGAGGGCGGGCTGTTTTTGGACAAGACCTTTGAGTGGAATCTCCAGGGGGCACTGAACGCGGGATTGGATGTGGGGGTATATTTTTTCTCCCAGGCTGTCACCCCGGAGGAGGCCGAACAGGAGGCCGACTATGTGTGCTCCGCTCTGGACGGGTATGACATCACCTACCCGGTGGCCTTTGACTGGGAGCCCATCTCTGATGAAAGCGCCCGGACCAACGGCCTGGACGGGGAGACCCTGACCCAGTGCGCCGACGCCTTCTGCGCCAGGGTCAAGGAGGCGGGCTATACCCCGGCGGTCTATTTCAACCAGAGTCTGGGCTATCTCCGCTATGACCTGCGGGAACTGACCGATTATGCGCTCTGGCTGGCGGAGTACGACAGCAAGCCCGACTTCTACTACCATTTTGATCTGTGGCAATACACCCACACGGGCCAAGTGGCCGGCATTGAGGGGAATGTGGATCTGGATCTGGACCTGCGCTGAACGAGAACAGGAGGACCGTTTTTGAGAACGGTCTCCTGTTTTTTTATTGGTTTCTTGAAGGTTGGCAGAAGCCGGCTTGTCGAATAAGTGGAAGAATTTGAAAAATTTGTAGAAAAGGATAGAAAAATAAGAAGCGAAATTCCCAATAATTCCCAAAAATGTCTTGCATAACTGACTAACTTGTGATAAATTGTAGGTGGTTGGTCGAAATGGACCGGGAGAACACGAAGTCGGGAACTTTTGCTGGCCAATACGTATACGATTTTATGATTAGAAAGGAAGAGAAGAATGGAGAGCGTAAAACGGATCATAGCGGCGGACACAGGTGTAGAGTTCCGGAAGGGGCTGATTCGCAGCCTGACGGAGGAGGCTGGCTTCCAGGTCGTGGGGGAGACCGGAGACGGGCCAGAGCTGCTGCGCATGGTGCGGGAGCTGAGACCGGACGCTGTAGTGATGGAGATGGTTCTCACCGGCGGGATGGACGGCATGGATGTGCTGGATGAGCTGGCCAAGCAGAAAGAGCGGCCCCAGGTACTGGTCCTGTCCAGCTATATGAAGGGCAGCATGGTGGACATGGCCGCGGCCAAGGGGGCGGACTTCTTCATGACCAAGCCCTGCCGGGTGTCCGCGGTGGGGGAGCGGCTGCGCCAGGTGATGACTCCCGGCGGCCTGGAGCCGGAGCGGGACAGCGGTCCCAGCCTGGAGAGCCAGGTCACCGCTATCATACACGAGGTGGGCGTCCCCGCCCATATCAAGGGGTATCAGTATCTGCGGGAGGCTATTATCATCACGGTCAAGGATATGGACGTCATCAACGCGGTGACCAAGGTGCTGTATCCCGAGGTGGCCAAGCGCTTTGGCACCACCGCCAGCCGGGTGGAGCGGGCCATCCGCCACGCCATCGAGGTGGCCTGGGACCGAGGGGACCTGGAGACTCTGCAAAAATATTTCGGCTATACCGTCTCCAACGCCAAGGGCAAGCCCACTAACAGCGAGTTTATCGCCATGATTGCCGACCGCATCCGTCTGCAGCGCCGGGGAAAAATTCAGTAAAGCCCACTTGTCTTTCTGTTCAGTATATGCTATAGTTTGTGTCAAATAAGCTCGAATGGGCTGAACAGAAGAAAGAGAGGCGTAAAATAAAATGACTATCCAATATACACCTAGGGGGGTCTGCTCCCATGCTTTCGAGATCGAGGTGGAGGGTGGTACCATCCAGTCTGTCCAGGTGGCGGGGGGCTGTAACGGCAACCTGAAAGGCATTTCCTCCCTGCTGAAAGGGATGAAAGTGGAGGAGGCCATCGCCCGTATGGAGGGCATCCGCTGCGGCATGAAGCCCACCTCCTGTCCTGACCAGCTGGCCCAGGCCCTGAAAACTGCCCTGTAAGCGCAAAAGGCCCGGAACCTTTTGGTTCCGGGCCTTTAATATGCTCAGGTCAATTTGGTTCCTGCCCCGGGAATCAGGCTGATGAGCCAGGCGAAGGGCAGGGAGAGGAGGAAGAACACCAGGGCAAAGAGGGGGACGGAGAGCACCGGGGACAGGGAAAGCAGAGAGATCCCCAGCCTGGCGAAGATGAGGACCCAGAGCTGGTGGATGAGGTAGGCGCCGAAGGCGCAGCCGCCCAGGCGGTAGACCGCGCTGCGCCGGGAGCGCTCCTCGCTGATGCCCAGCACATAGCGAAACAGGGCGCACAGGGCGGCGGCGGTGAGCAGCACATTGGGGGCCAGATACTGTCGCAAAAGTTCCGGCGTCAGCGGTCCGGCGGTGGGGGAGAGAACGGTCAAAACCAGCCCAAGCAGCCCCAGCAGATACAGAATGTACTCCGAGACCCGGCTGATGGTGTAGTGCCGCAGATACCAGCCCCCCACATAGCATCCGGCCCAGCCCAGTACCAGCTGGACCTGAAATAGGTCCAGCAGACCGGCGAGGATGCTGTCCGGCCAGGCGGCGCTCCAAAGAGGGAGTACAGAGACGAATAAAAAGCACAGCCCCAAAAAGTAGCACACTTCCCCCCGGCTGGCTGCGGAGACAAACCGATGGAGCACCGGGTGGACCAGATACAGGCCGATCAGGGGGTATAGAACCCAGAGATGGCGGTGGACCCCTCCCCTCGCCACCCACAGGAGGATGTCGATCAGCCCGGCCAGGGTGAAGTTGCCGCCGTTTCCTGCCAGCAGGGGAGCGGCGATGGCGTAGACCACGCCCCAGAACAGCAGAGTACACAGGGCGGGCAGGAACAGTCGGGTCAGAACGGCGGAAATCTGAGGTGTGCCCTCCTCCAGGGCGGACATGCCCCAGAGCATGAACAGGGCGGGGACAGTCCAGAGGGTTAGACCCTCGTAGACGGACAGCACCCGCCAATTTCCGGAGCCGGCCTCCACCAGCCCCTGGCCCTGCTGAGCCAGCAGGAGGATGATGGCGCACAGCACGGTAAAGACCCGGAAAAAACCGGGCCAGCCAGTATTGCGATCTGCCTTTGCCATTGTATATGACTCCTTTTTTAGAGAATCCGCGGGGAGCGGCCTGCGGGCGCCTGCCTGTCCTTGCCTGTGGGAGGAAAAGACTCCTTTGACAAGTGGTCCGGGCCGGCCTCTCTTGCCGCTTCGCTGCAGTTTTCACCTCCGAAGCCGCTGACAGAGGGCCGTCTTTTAATGCGCCTTTTTATCCACCCACTCCGGGCGGAATTTGGAGTAGATGATCTTCTGTTCACTGTACAGCCCGTAGTAGCCGGACAGCATGAAGGAGATGCCGCAGGCCAGGGCGTAGAGGGGCAGGCCCGTTCCGCCGAAGAGCTCAAAGGCCAGCAGGATGGAGCTGAGGGGGCAGTTGGTGGCCCCGCAGAACACCGCCGACATGCCCAGCGCCCCGGAAAAGCCATGGGGCAGGCCCAGGAGAGGGCCGGCCCAGACGCCGAAAGCGCAGCCGGTGAACAGGACGGGGACGATTTCGCCGCCCCGGAAGCCGGCCCCCAGGGTGAGAGCGGTGAACAGAATTTTCAGAAGGAAAGCCTCCGGGATGGTGTCTCCCGCCAGCAGCTGGCGGATGACCCCGTCCCCCGCTCCATTGTAGGTCTGATTTCCCACCAGCAGGCTAAGCCCCAGGACCAGGGCGCCCCCCACCGCCCCTCGGACCAGGGGATCGGGCAGGTATTTGGCGTAGAGCTTGGGAGCGGAGTGAATGACCACACAGAAGAAGATGGACAGCACCGCGCACAGTACCCCCAGGACAGACACCTGTAAAATAGGCAGCGGATCCAGCGCCAGGGCGTCGTGGACCGGGTAGCCGTGGATGGCGTGTATGCCGAAGACATGGGCCAGCAGGGCCGCTGTGTAAGAGGAGACCATGCAGGGCACCATGGCGGCGTAGTACATCCGGCCCACCGTGACCACCTCCATGGCGAAGAGGGCGGCGGTGAGGGGGGTGCCGAAGAGGGCGGAGAAGGCGGCGGCCATACCGCACATGACGATGATCCGCTCGTCCATCTCGTCCAGCCTCAGCTTTTTGCCCAGGTAGGCGGACAGGGACCCGCCCAGCTGGAGGGCGGCGCCCTCCCGTCCGGCGGAGCCCCCCACCAGATGGGTGAGGATGGTGGACAGGAAGATCAGCGGCGCGGTGCGCAGCTTGAGCCGCTCCGCGTCCCGCACAGCTACCAGTACCAGATTGGTGCCCCGGTCCTTCTCCATCCCGCATGCCCGGTAGAGCAGTACAATAGCCACCCCGGCCAGGGGCAGCAGCGAGATGATCCAGGGGTGCTCCCCTCGCAGCTCGGCGGCCAAGTCGATGCCCAGATGGAACGCCACCGCCACCAGCCCCACAGCCGCCCCGACAAAGCAGGAGTATAGCAGCCACCTGACAAAGGCCAGGGCCGCGCTGAGGGTTGCCTTTAACCGGTCAGTCTGCTGAAGCATATCAGATCCCTCTCTCTCCGGAGTCCGCCAACTCCGTCCGCTGGAATAGAAAAATTATAGCACATCTTCCGGTTTTTTGCATCCCTAAATCTTATTTCGATGAAAACTGTTCCGACCCCTTGTCATTTCCGGCTTTTTATGCTATGATGCAGGCGTATCTATGGATCGAAAGCCTTTAAAGGAGGTCATTTCCGTGCCCGAGGGCCAATTATGGCTGATACTTTTTTTCGTCAGCCTGAGTATCAATGCCGTTCAGCTGCTGTGGCGGCCTATCCTGAACCTGCTGCATCGGAAACATGAGGTGTCTGAGGACAACATCATGGCTATGGTGGAGGAGGGCGAGGAGTCCGGCACTATCCAGAGCAATGAGAAGGAATTTATAGAAAATGTTTTTGAGTTTGACAACACCACCGCCAAAGATGTGATGGTCCACCGGACCGATATGGTCACCCTCCCCCTGGACGCGGAGGAGGGGGCCATCCTGGAGATTATCCGCCAGTCCGGCCTGTCCCGGTTCCCGGTGTACGGGGAGGATATCGACGATATAGTGGGCGTATTGTCCACCCGGGAGTACCTGCTCAACTTTCAGGAGGCGGACCCCAAGCCCCTGAAGGAGCTGCTCCGCCCGGCCTATTTCGTGCCCGAGACGGTGGCCGCCGACGTACTCTTCCGGGACATGCAGGGCAAAAAGACCCATCTGGCCCTGGTAGTGGACGAATACGGCGGCACCAGCGGCCTGGTCACCCTGGAGGACCTGCTGGAGGAGTTGGTGGGCAATATCTACGATGAGTTCGACCCCCAGGAGGAGCAGGAGATCATTGCGCTGGACGATGGCCGCTGGCGGGTGTCCGGCTCCGCCGACCTGGAGGAGCTGGCCGAGGCCATGGGCTTTGAGCTGCCTGAGGATGAGGAGCGGGACTACGATACCCTGGGCGGTCTGGTTTTCTCCCAGCTGTCGGTCATTCCAGAGGACGGAAGCCGCCCCGCGGTGGACGCCCTGGGGCTCCACATCCAGGTGGAGGAGCTCTGCGACCGCCGGGTGGAGTGGGCCCTGGTGGAGCGGCTGGGCTCCGAGCTGGAAAAGGAGACAGAGTAAATACATACAAGCGAAGGGCGGCCGCTTTTGCGGCCGCCCGTTTTTGCGGTATTTATACTTACTTGAGAGAAAAACCGCCCTTTCCGCTGTTCTTGACATCGTAGAGTGCGGTGTCCGCCACCGCGCTGAGAGCCTCGTAGGTCCTGCCGTAAGTAGGGGCACTGGCCGCGCCCACGCTGATGCTGGCAACGGCATCGATCCCTTCGATATGCAGGTTTCGTACCCGCTCCAGGAGCTCCTGCCCCTTCTGCTCGGCCAGCGTTCTGCTGTCGGAGCCGGACAGGAAGGCGACAAATTCGTCACCGCCCACCCGGGCTACAATATCGTCGGTACGGAAGGTCTCGTTCAGAATTTGCCCCACCGCCATCAGCAGTTTGTCTCCGGCGGCGTGGCCGAAATTGTCATTGATGGACTTGAAGTCGTCCAGGTCCAGCATAAACAGCACGCCCCGGGATATTTGCTCCAGACGGGCGTTGATTAGTTTGACGCCTGCCCGGTTGTACACGCCGGTGAGCGGGTCCTGCTGGGCCTGCTTGCGCAGCTCAAGCTCCCGGTCGATCTGGGCGCTGATGTCGGTCAGCGTTCCGATGAGCTGGATGACCTTGCCGTCCGGTCCAAAGACCGCCTTGTACTGGCTCCGGTACCAGCTGTAGTCCCCGCCCCGCCGCTTCAGGCGGACACGGTCGTGCTCGATCTGCTCCTGGGTCATGTTGGCCGAGCCGCGCAGAATCCGCCGCACATTATCCATATCGTCCGGGTGGAACACAGGAAAGCTGCCCGTCTCTTTGGTGACGCCCTCCAGCAGCACCTGGTCCAGCTCCAGCGACTCCAGGGCGTTGGAGGTGAACTCCAGGCTGTCCCGCTCCCGGTCGTACTCAAAGATCAGGGTGTCGTAAAACTCGGCCAGGGCGCCATAGCGCAGCTTTTCCCCGGCCAGTCTGGCCCGCTGCCGCCAAATCAGGACAGCCAGCACCGCGCATACCACCAGGCTGAGCAGCATGATGCCTGTCTGCAGGGCGGAGGTACGCTCTATCTGGATATTGATGGACTGGGAAAACTGCACGACGCGCCAGTTGTTGCAGTGGACGGGCGCCCATGCCACATAGCACCGCCCGCCCGGCGGGTCATAGCAGAAGGAGCCGGACTCGGCCCGCTGGTAGGCGGCGAGAAAAGCCTGCGCATCCTGGCCGAACAGACCGTTTTCCTCCCCCAGCTCCTTCAGGCTGAGCCCCTTTGTGGCGGTGGTATTTCCATAGACCACTATGCTGTCCGCTCCGGCGATCACGCTGTGGACATCGTGGAAGAAGGTGGAGTGGTTTTCCGGGTTGCTCAGCTGACTGGCGTTCAGCCTGGCCAGCAGCACCCCCGCCGTCTGGCCGCCTGCCTTCACCGGCTGGGCCACAAGGACATATGCCTCTGACCGGCTCGATTCAGTAATCAGTCCGCTGACCATCGCCTTTCCGGACAGCGCCTCCTGGAGCGCCGCGCGCTCCCCGCTCTCCTCGGGCATTCGGGCGATCTCGGCAATCTCCAGATAGCTCATCTCCGCCTGCCTGCCGGCCAGAACAGCGGTCTTCAGCAGAGACTCCACCCACGCCTTGTCCGGCTGCCGCCCGCTGTCCTCAATCAGCTGCTCAACATTGTCCAGCACGGCCGTAAGACCGTCGATCAGTTCCCCTGTGTTGTTTCCGTCCAGGGTGGTGTGGGCTGCCAGACTCTCCATAAGCATCCGGTCCAGCTCCGCCTCCAGAGAACGATAGCGCAGGATAAACATGACAAGCGCGACTGAGAGCAGCACAGCGCCGCATACAGCCATCCAAACAGCGCGTCCGGCGGACCGCTGCTTTTGGAAAGCAGCCATGTTCTTCCCCCCTCTTTTTTGATGCGGTGTTCGCCGCTCATTTCTTCTATTCTATCACCGAGGTTATCTTTTGTAAAGGTTTTAGAAGAATATTTCTGGCAATCTAACTCGCTTTTATCAGGGCCTCCCCTGCCAGATAGATGTCCCCCGCGCCCACAGTGAGGATCAGGTCGCCGGGCTGGGCGATGTCCGCCAGGAATGCGGCGGCCTCCTCCAGACCGGGGCGGTAGACCGCGCCTGGGATCTCTTGCGCCAGTTTTTCTGAGGATACGCCCAGGCTGTCGGTCTCCCGGGCGGCGTAGATGGGGGTCAGCACAGCCAGGTCGGCCAGCTTCAGCACCTCCACAAACCGGTCAAAGAGGGCGGCGGTGCGGGTGTAGGTGTGGGGCTGGAAGGCGCAGACTACCCGCTTGTAGTCCAGGGTTCTGGCCATGGTGAGCAGGGCCCGCAGCTCGTCTGGGTGGTGGGCGTAGTCGTCGTAGACATCGGCGCCATGATAGGTCCCCTTTTTTTCAAAGCGCCGCCCTGCCCCGGTGAAGGAGGCCAGCCCTTCCTCCACTGCCCTGCCCGGTATCCCCAGCACATAGGCGGCGGAGGCGGCGGCCAGGGCGTTGGAGACGTTGTGATTTCCCCCGACTCTCAGGGACACATGGGCGTATTTCTTCCCCATGGCGATCACATCGAAGGTGGGCAGGCCTTGCTCCCAGGTGAGGTTATCGGCATAGCAGTGGGCTTCATGGTTCGTCAGACTGAATGTGAAGCAGGGCTTTTGAAAGCCCTCCAAGGTTTCCCGCACGTTGGGGTTGTCCCAGTTGGCCGCTACATACCCGCCCGGGGTGGGCACCAGTTCCGCGAATTTCCGGAAGGAGGCCTTGATGTCGTCCAGGTCCCGGAAGAAGTCCAAGTGGTCGGCCTCCACATTGAGGATCACCGCCACCGTGGGGGCGAAGGACAGGAAGGAGTTGCAGTATTCACAGGACTCGGCAATGATGGTGTTTCCCCGGCCCACCCGATGGCCGCGGCCCAGGATGGGCAGGGTGCCACCAATCATCACGGAGGGGTCCTTGCCGGCGGCCAGGAAGATGTGGGTGCACATGGCGGTGGTGGTGGTTTTGCCGTGAGTGCCCGCCACACACAGGGCGTTCTTATAGTGTTTCATAATGGCGCCCCAGGCCTGGGCCCGCTCAAAAACCGGGATGTCAAAATAGCGGGCGGAGGTGATCTCCGGGTTGCTGTCGTGGACGGCGGCGGTGCGGATGACACAGTCCGCCCCCTCCACGCTCTGGGGCAGGTGGCCGATGATGACCGGGATGCCCAGAGACCGCAGGTGAGCTACTGTCTCGCTCTCCTTCATGTCAGAACCGGTCACCGCCACCCCGCGGCCCTTCAGCACCTCGGCCAGCGGAGCCATGGAGACTCCGCCGATGCCGACCAGGTGGGCCCGGGCCCCTGGCCTGATGTAGTTCTCAATCTTTTGCTCCATATACAGCACCTCAATTCTATGGTTTCTTTTTCTATTCTATCCACTTTTTGGAGAATTGGTGCGGATTTTTCACTGCCTGCCTCGCTGAGGGGAGTTTTCTGTGAACGGACTTTCTCCGTCACGGCTTCGCCGCGTCACCTCCCCCGGAGAGGGAGGCGTCGTAGAGCTGATTCCGGGACAGGCCCAGTTCCTTGGCGGCCTGTTTAACCGCGTCCCGCAGGGACAGTCCCTCATGCCGGAGCCTGTTCACCAGGACCAGGCCGTCCTCCAAGGTTGGCTCCAAGTCCTCTGGTTTCTCCGCCCCCCGAACCACCAGCACAAACTCCCCCTTGGGAGTATTTTTCTGATACCAAGCGGCGGCCTCCCCCAGGGTGGTACGCCGGACCTCCTCGTGGAGCTTGGTCAGCTCCCGGCACAGGGTGAGAGGCCGGTCGGGGCCGAAGGTATCCGTCAGATCCTGGAGGGTGGCGGTCAGCTTGTGGGGAGCTTCGTAGAAAATCATGGTCCGCTGCTCCTGTCGGAGGGCCTCCAGATGGGCTCGGCGATTTTTCTTGTTCATGGCCAGGAAGCCCTCAAAGGTGAACCGGCCCGTGGGCTGGCCCGAGACAGCCAGGGCGGTGACCAGGGCGCAGGGGCCGGGGATGGCGCACACCGGGATGCCCAGAGCGGCGCAACGCGCCACCAGCTCCTCTCCGGGGTCGGAGATAGCGGGGGTCCCGGCATCAGTGACCAAGGCACAGTTCTCCCCCGACAGCAGCCGGTTTACAATGGCCCGGCCGCCGGCCTCGGTGTTGTGCCGGTGATAGATGGCCATGGGCTTTTTCAGCTCCAGGTGGTTGAGCAGCTTTACTGTCACCCGGGTGTCCTCGGCGGCGATAAAGTCCGCCTGGGCGAGGGTTTCCGCCATCCGTTTGGAGATGTCCCCCAGGTTGCCGATAGGAGTGGGGACCAGGTATAATGTGCCAGCCAAGGCCTCCGCCGCCTTTCCTTATAATTTTACAAAATATTATAGCACAGTTGGAGAAATTATGGTATCCTTTTCTTGACTTTCTTTCTGGAGGAGCGTCTGATGGACAGAACCGAGCGGCTGCCCCCCTATACGCTGTCCTGGCGGCCGGGTGTTTTCCCCCTGGGGGGCGACGCCCTGGCCCTGGGGGACTTCGCCACAGTTAAGCCGGGCTGGCGGGTGTGTGATCTGGGGACGGGCAGCGGGGCCCTGCTGCTGCTGCTGGCCAGGCGGGCCGGGGGGCTGTCCCTCACCGGTATCGACTGTGACCCTCTGGCCGCCCGGACCGCCCGGGAGAACCTGGAGCGAAACGGCCTGAACGGGACGGTCCTGGCCGGCGACCTGCGGGACGCCCCGCTGTCCGCCGGAGGCTTCGATTTGGCGGTATCCAACCCGCCCTATTTCCCGGTGGGGAGCGGAAAGAGCGGCGGTCCGGCCAGAAGCGAGGAAAGCTGTTCTCTGGATGAGCTTTGCGCCGCCGCCGGGCGGCTGGTAAAAAACGGGGGGCGGTTTGCCCTGTGTCACCGACCGGAGCGGCTGGCGGATGTGGTGTGTGCCCTGCGGGGCCACGGCCTGGAGCCCAAGCGGATGAAACTGGTGTCCCACGGGCCGGGACATCCCCCCTCCCTTCTGCTGGTGGAGGCGGTGCGGCGGGGGAGACCGGGGCTGAAATTTGAATAGCGCGGCAAAAGGCGGCTGGCACAGTGCCAGCCGCCTTTGAAAATGGGACAGATGCCGGATTACTCCTTCACGTAGTTCACATGGAGCAGCTCATGGCGGTGCTCCTCCTCCATATCTTTCAGGAGGGCGGCAGCCACCGGGTTGCGCTCGGCCCGCTTGAATGGGGCGGAGCGGTCAATGTTGTACAGGCCCTCGGCCCGGTCGGCCTTGTCCTGCTTCATGCCCCGGGGCTGGCCCGCGCCGCCCACGCAGCCGCCCTGGCAGGTCATGACCTCCACCAGGTCGAAGTAGGCGCTGCCGGACTCAATCTCCTTGAGCAGCCGCTGGGCGTTGGCCAGGCCGTGGACAATGGCCAGGTGGACATCCCGGTCGCCCACCCTGATCACGGCCACCCGGATGGAGCGGTCGCCCCGGAGGGGGGAGTATTTCAGCTCCCGCAGGGCGTTTTTGGACTTGTCGGGCAGGCAGAACCGGACCACCGCCTCGGCCACGCCGCCGGTGGTGCCGTAGATGGTGCCAGAGCCGGACCCCAGTCCGAAAGGCAGGTCGGGGGACTCGTACTCCAGCTCGGTGAGGTGGATGCCGGACTCCTGGACCATCTTGACAATCTCCCGGGTGGTCAGCACCAGGTCCACCGCCGGGGCGCCGTCTTCCAGGCGGAACTCGGGCCGGGCGGCCTCCATCTTCTTGGCGGTGCAGGGCATGACGGCGATGTGGTAGGTGGTGCGGCCGTCCTCCTCATCCAGCTTCCTGTACTTGTCCCGCAGGACGGCGGCGAACATCTCCATAGGTGACTTACAGGTGGAGATATGCTTCAGATATTTGGGGTTCTCGTTCTCCAAATACTTTACCCAGGCCGGACAGCAGGAGGTGAACATGGGGAAGGGGCCGCCCTTCTCCAGCCGCTGGAGAAACTCGGTGCCCTCCTCAACGGTGGTCAGGTCGGCACCGAAGGTGGTGTCGTACACCTCGTCCACCCCCATCAGCTTGAGGGCGGAGACCAGCTGGTCCAGGGCATTCTGGCCGGGCTCCAGGCCGAAGGCCTCCCCCACCGCCACCCGGACGGCGGGGGCAATCTGGACCACCACCCGCTTCTTCGGGTCGTGGATGGCCCGCCAGGCAGGGCCAATCTGGTTGTACACTGTGATTGCGCCGGTGGGGCAGACAGCGGAGCACTGTCCGCAGCTGATGCACTTGGTCTCAGACATCTTCCTGCCAAAGGCGGGGGTCACCTGCATGTTATAGCCCCGGTGGGCGAAGTCAATGATGTTCATGCCGATGTTCTCACTGCACACCCGGACGCAGTCGCCGCAAAGGATGCACTTGGTGGGGTCCCGGACAATGGCGGGGCTGGTGTCGTCAAACTCGCCGCACTCCCGGTTGTCGCCGAAGCGGACGGTGTTGATGCCGAACTGCACCGCCAGGTCCTGGAGGTGGCAGCTGCCGCTCTTCTGACAGGTGGTGCAGGAGCAGTTGTGAGAGGCCAGCATCAGCTCCAGGATCATCCGCCGGTGCTTGAGCAGCCGGGCGGTGTTGGTCCTGATGGACAGCCCGTCCCGGGGCTGCATGGAGCAGGAGGTCTCGATTCTGCCCCGCTCGTCCTCTACCACACACATACGGCAGGCCCCATAGACCGACAGGTCGGAGTAGTAGCAGAACGTGGGCATTTCGATGCCGGCTTTCCGGATGACGGCCAGCACGTTGGGCTCGCCGTCGAAAGCGACCCGCTCGCCGTTGATGTACATAATTCCCTTTGCCATACCGCTCACTCCTCCCGAATGGCACCGAAGGGACAGCAGCCCCAGCACGCGCCGCACTTGATACACTTGTCTGTGTCAATGACATGGGGCATCCGGATTTGGCCGGAGATGGCCTCCATGGGGCACTGCTTCATGCACTTGCCGCAGCCCTTGCACAGCTCAGGGTCAATCTGGAGCACTTTCTTGCGGCCGTTGCAGTGGGGACAGTGCTTGTCCACCACATGGGCCAGGTACTCGCCCCGGAAGTATTTCAGGGTACTCTGCACCGGCTTGCAGGCGCTCTGGCCCAGGCCGCACAGGGCGGTCTCGCTGATGGTGGAGGCCAGCTCCTCCAGCAGGTCCAGGTCCTCCAGCGAGCCCTCGTTGTTGACGATGCGGGTCAAAATCTCCAGCATCCGCCGGGTGCCCTCCCGGCAGGGGACGCACTTGCCGCAGGACTCGTTCTGGGTGAAGTTCATGAAGAACCGGGCCACCTCCACCATGCAGGTGTCCTCGTCCATCACCACCAGGCCGCCCGAGCCGATCATGGCCCCCAGCTTTTTCAGCGAGTCAAAGTCCAGGGGCAGGTCCAGGTGCTCCTCGGTGAGGCAGCCGCCGGAGGGACCGCCAATCTGGACGGCCTTGAACTTTTTGCCGTCCTTGATGCCGCCGCCAATGTCGAAGATGATCTCCCGGAGGGTGGTGCCCATGGGGACCTCGATCAGGCCGGTGTTTACCACGTTGCCGGTGAGGGCGAAGGCCTTGGTGCCGGGAGACTTCTCCGTCCCGATGGACTGAAACCAGGCCGAGCCGTTGCGGATGATAAGGGGGACGGCGGAGAAGGTCTCCACATTGTTGAGCACGGTGGGCTGTGCCCACAGGCCGTGCTCCACCGTCCGGGGCGGCTTGACCCGGGGCATGCCCCGGTTGCCCTCGATGGAGGCGGTCAAGGCCGAGCCCTCGCCGCAGACAAAGGCCCCGGCGCCCCGGTTGACGTGGAGGCGGAAGGAGAACTGGGTGCCCAGGATGCGGTCGCCCAGCAGGCCCATCTCCTCCGCCTTGGCGATGGCGGTTTTCAGCCGGGCCACCGCCAGGGGGTACTCGGCCCGGACGTAGATGTAGCCCTCGTCGCTGCCGGCGGCGATGGCGGCGATGAGCATCCCCTCGATGATGGAGTGGGGGTTGCCCTCCATGATGGAGCGGTCCATGAAGGCGCCGGGGTCGCCCTCGTCGCCGTTGCACACCACGTACTTCTTGCCCTTGGGCTGCTTGCGGACGCTGTCCCACTTCCGCCCGGCGGGGAAGCCGCCGCCGCCCCGGCCCCGCAGGCCGGAGTCCAGAATCTCCTTGCAGATGGCCTCGTCGGTCATCTCGAACAGGGCCTTCTCAAAGGCGGCGTAGCCGTCGTGGGCCAGGTACTCGTCGATGTCCTCAGCGTCGGTGGTGCCGCAGTTGGCCAGCACAATGCGGTGCTGGCGGTGATAGAAGGGGATGTCCTCGTGCTTGGGATACTTCATCCCGTCCAACTCATAGAGCAGCCGCTCCACCACCTCGCCCTTCATGATGGTCTTTTCGATGATCTCGTCGCAGTCCTCCAGCTGGACATGGGTATAGAGGATGCCCTCCGGCTCAATCTGGACCAGGGGGCCCATCTCGCAGAATCCGTGGCAGCCGCTCTTCTTCAAATAGATGCCGTCCCCCTTGGGCTCGGTGACGTCCTCGGTCTCGTTCTCCTGGGTGAGGCCCACATAGACATCCAGCCCCCGGCGCTCGCACTCCTCCCTGATGTAGTCATACAGCTTCAGCGAGCCGCCGGCGATGCAGCCGGTGCCGGCGCACAGCAGCACCTGCTTTTTCTGATAGGACAGGGCCCGCTTGGCCTTGACCCGGCGGACCTCCAAACGTTCACGGTTCATCTCAGGCATGGGCGGCGTCCTCCTTTCGCAGGCTCTCCAGCAGGTCGATGGCCAGCTCGGGGGTCATCTTGGAGTGGACCTGGTCGTTCACCGTGACCACGGGGGCAAGTCCGCAGGCCCCCAGGCAGGCCACCGTCTCCAGGGTAAACATGCCGTCGGCGGAGGTCTTCTGCTTGCCCTCCAGCTCCAAGTACTCATAAATGGCGTTGTAGATGGGCTGGGACTTGCGGACATGACAGGCTGTGCCGTCGCACACCTTGATGATGTATTTGCCCTTGGCCTCCAGGGAAAAGTTCTCATAGAAGGTGGCCACGCTGTAGACCTTGGCCACGCCTACCCCCAGCTTTTGGGCGATAAGCTCCAGCACCGCCGGGCTGAGGTATTTATACTCCGCCTGGACGTCCTGCATGATGGCAATCAGGTTGTGCATTTGACAGTCGTAGCCGTCGATGATCTCCTCCACCCGCTCCATGGAAATTCCATTGGACATGGCTGATACGCTCCTCTCTCTACATTTTGTCGTTGTCCAGGGTATGCTTCCTGTGATTTTAACATAACGACCGCTGTTTTACAAGATGAATTTGCAGGAAATCATTCATTTTGGACGCCGCCCCCGTTTACAGCTTCTTTATGAAATTTTAAGGAGTTTTTGGTCGCTTTTTCAATGCGGGTATGGTACAATACCCTCCAAGAATGGAGGCGGTTTTATGAAAAAAGAGCAGCGGCTTCTGCTCCTGGCCCTCGCCCTCCTGATGCTGGCGGGGGGCGGGTGGTTTTTATATGACAGCGGATTTTTTCAGGCGGCCGGATCTCTGGAGGGGCTCCGGGCCTATATCGGCCGCTTCGCGCCCTACTCCCACCTGTTTTTCTTCCTGATTCAGCTGATGTCGGTCATCCTGGCACCCATCCCCAGCAATATCACCGCCGCCGCGGGGGGGCTTCTCTTCGGCACTTGGCCTGCTTTCCTGCTCACCTTCGGGGCCGTTGCGGGCGGTTCCCTGCTGGTATTCTGTCTGGCCCGGGCGCTTGGCCGGGACTTTGCGGACCGGCTGGTGAGCCGGAAGCTGTCAGAGCGGTACAGGGACGTTCTGCGGGCCAAAGCGCCTGTGTTTCTGACACTGGCTTTCCTCTTTCCCTTCTTTCCGGACGACGTGCTGTGCATCCTGGCCGGGTTTACCAGCTTGTCCCTGCGCCGCTTCACTGCCATCGTCCTGCTTACCCGCCCCTGGGGCCTGCTCTTCGCCAGCGCCTTGGGCGGTTCCACCCTGAAGCTGCCCCTGTGGGTGATGATCCCAATCGGCCTGGCCGGTCTGTCCGCGTTTTTGCTGGGCATGAAATATGGCGACAGATTAGAAGAAATTCTCCTGCGGCGTTTGAAAGGGCGCGAATCGGGAAAAACTGATTGATATAAAATTTTGTCTGACCCCTTTACAAGCCGAAGCGGATGTGGTATGATATATCTATAACAATAATCAATATTGTTAAGGGAGGAGGGCATATGGAGCGCGTCGTGCGGTATAGCAAGAAGCGGGAGGCGATCCTGGCCGCCATTCGGGGAACAAGCTGCCACCCCTCCGCTGAATGGGTATATCGACAACTAAAGCCCCGCCATCCCGACTTGAGCCTGGGGACGGTCTACCGCAATCTGGCCTTCTTCCTGGAGCGCGGCCAGGTGAAAAGCGTGGGCGTGGTCCAGGGACAGGAGCGGTTCGATGCCGTCGTTACCCCACACAGTCACTTTGTTTGCAACTGCTGCGGCGCCGTTTTGGACCTGCCGGACATCGATCTGAGCGGGGGCCTGGACGGGGCTGTCAGCCGGCAATACGGGCTCGCGGTGAAACGCCATGAGCTCACATTCTATGGCTTATGTACCAGCTGTTCCAAGCAACAACAAAATATTAAGGAGGAACCATTGTCATGAAAAAGTTTGTTTGCAGCGTCTGCGGTTACGTCTATGAGGGCGACGCCGCCCCTGAGAAGTGCCCCCAGTGCGGCGTCGGCGCCGACAAGTTTGTGGAGCAGGGCGGCGAGATGTCCTGGGCTGCTGAGCACGTTGTAGGCGTGGCGCAGGGCGTCGATCCCGAGATTGTTGAGGGCCTGCGCGCCAACTTCCAGGGCGAGTGCACTGAGGTGGGCATGTATCTGGCTATGGCCCGTGTGGCCTACCGTGAGGGCTACCCCGAGATTGGTGAGTACTGGCGCCGGGCCGCTCTGGAGGAGGCCGAGCACGCCGCCAAGTTCGCCGAGCTGCTGGGCGAGGTGCTCACCGACTCCACCAAGAAGAACCTGGAGATGCGGGTCGAGGCCGAGAACGGCGCTACCGCCGGCAAGGTCGCCATCGCCAAGAAGGCCAAGGAGCTGGGCCTGGACGCCATCCACGACACCGTCCACGAGATGGCCCGGGACGAGGCCCGCCACGGCAAGGCCTTCAAGGGCCTGCTGGAGCGTTACTTCGGCTAAGCATTATCCTGCCTTCCCGCCCGGAAGGGCGGGAAGGTTATTTTAACAAATCCAGGAGGAATTTCTAATGGATAAGTATGTCTGCCCCTGCGGCTACGTCTATGACCCTGCGGTAGGCGATCCCGACAACGGCATCGCCCCCGGCACCCCCTGGGAACAGGTCCCCGACAGCTGGGTCTGCCCCATCTGTGGAATGGGCAAGGACGTGTTCGAGAAGGAATAATCTGCGGATAATCGCGTGTTTTTTGAGGGAAACGGGGAGACCCGTTTCCCTCTTTTTTGAAAATTGGCTTGGCTGGGGATAACCCCTTTGCGGGCGTTTGGTCTTGACAAGAAAATATCTGTATGATATTATGCGGTTTGGAAAACAGAGCCATTTGATATGTTTTCTTTTATATCAGCAGGAAAGACAATCGAATTTGGCCTTTAAAGGAGCGAAAACATGGATCAGAAAGAAATTTTAAGTCGAGTGGAACATACCCAACTGAGTCCGACGGCCACTTGGGAGCAGATCAAGGCTGTCTGTGATGAGGGAAAGCGGTTTGACGTGGCTGCTGTGTGTATCCCGCCCCGCTATGTGAAGCGGGCCGGCGACTATGTGGGCAGCACCATTAAAATATGTACGGTGATCGGTTTCCCCAACGGATACGCCACTCCGGAGGTCAAGGTGTTTGAGGCGGAGGACGCCATCCGCAACGGCGCCGACGAGATCGACATGGTCATCAACCAGGGGCTGGCCAAGGATGGCGACTGGGAGGGCCTGCTGGCCGAGATCAAGGCGGTGAAGGCATCCTGCAAGGGCCGCATCCTGAAGGTCATCGTGGAGGCTTGCAGCTTTACTGAGGAGGAGAAGCGCTCCCTGTGCCGGGTGGTCTCCATGTCCGGGGCGGACTTCATCAAGACCTCCACCGGTTTCGCGTCCGGCGGGGCCACTGTGGAGGATGTGCGGCTCTTCCGGGCCAACATCAGCCCCGACGTGCGCATCAAGGCCGCCGGCGGCATCCGCACCTTCGCGCAGGCCCAGGCCATGATTGAGGCCGGGGCGGACCGTATTGGAGCCAGCGCCCTGATCGCGCTGATGAAATAAAAAAGAACCGCTCTGCCTTTCGGCGGAGCGGTTTTGTTTCACAGGGGCACTTAGGGAGCAACCAGATTCAAGCCCATACCCCAGGTGGCGTTTCTGCCCTCACGGGCGGCGGCGGTCAGCTGTTCGTAGTCTTGGTTCTGAAGGCCGACAAGAGTGCTCTGGCGCCAGATGGGGTCGTTTTCAGACACGTAGTAGACCACGCTCCAGCCGGAGTCCGTCTTGACCAGTTCAGCGTCCCCCGGCTTGCGGGTGCTGTCCAGGGCCCAGTCCTTCAGGGCATCGTCCTCAGAGGAGTTGGAGGTGAGGTTGGAGAACAGCCCGCCATTGGAGACGCTGTTGGCGGAGGCCAGGGCGGTAAAAGAGGCCTCGTCGGCGTCCCCCGCCTTCCACTCGTCCAGCAGGTCCCGGGCTTTCTCCTCCGCCTCGTCATACTGGGCCTGAGTGGGGGTCCCGGAGCCGTCGCCGGCCTGGACCGGGATGCTCCGCAGGGTGTGGGTGGCCTCGTTGTCCCGCAGGCGGTCCTCATAGACAACCACATAGTAGTAGTAAGCGGTGCCCGCCTCGCTCTCGGTCAGGGTGACGTCCCCCTCCTTCCGGGCGCCGTCCAGCAGCCAGCTGGCGGAGCTGGAGTAGAGGCTGATGTTGGAGCCCACGGCCCGCTGGGAGAGGGAGGAGGTGTAGATCTGATCCTCGTACTCCTCGGCGACATCCTCCGGGTCAGCGCCGCCCTCCAGCTTGGCCTTGACGGCCTCGGCCAGGGCTTTCTGCTCGGTCTTCAGAGCCTCCAGCTGGGCGGACTTCTCCGCGTCGGTCATCTCGATGGTGTTGCCGTCAGCGTCAGTGGTGGGGACATAGGCCCGGAAGGCCAGCTGGCTGTATACGACGGTGTCCAGCTCGTCGGCGTGGTCCTTGTAATAGGCCTCATAGTCGGCGTCGGGGTGGTCGATGGCGTCCAGCCTGGTCTGGGCGTAGTCGGAGGCCAGATACTCCATGTCCACCAGCTGGATGAGCCGGTCATAGGTCATGTGGGGGCCGAAGCTGGCCTTGACGAAGGCGTCCCGGCTGGCGTAGCCGTAGCCCACCCAAGCGGTGTCCAGCTGGGAGACAAAGCTGTCCCGCTGCTCCTGGGCTTCGGCGGAGAGAGAGTGGCCCTCCGCCTTCGCCTGGGCGGCCAGGGCGTTGTTGTCGATCAGGCGGTCCCGGGCCTCGTCCATCAGGACATCGTACCAGGAGCTGCCCTCGCTGCCCGCCTTCTGCTTCTTGACGGAGACGCTGGGGTCGAAGGCGTACTGATTGGCGTAGCTGTTGTAGATGCTGTTGTAGTAGTACTGCATGTCGGCGGCGGTATATTTCGTGCCGTCAATGTTCAGGGCGGTCAGATTGCGCTGGAGCAGACCGCTGTTCCAGACCAGCAGGACGATGGCGGCCACCACCACAACGATGCCGATCACGCTGTACAGCGCGATGGCGTGGCGGTCTTTCTGCTCTTCCTGGCGGCGCTTCTCGCCGCGGGAAGCCTTTTTCTCGGGAGATGCACTCACGGTTGATTCAGTCCTCTCATTTCAATTCGTCATAACGGCCCGCAAAGGGGAATCGGCTCCGGAGGGGGCCGGGCGGGCATTTCCGAGACATTATACTAAAATCCGCCCCCGATTGCAAGAGGGCGGATGGGATTTGCGCTGAGATTTACACATTGTTAAAAAAGAAAAGGCTGCGGCACGCTGCCGCAGCCAAAATGCTGAGGTACTATGGCTTTTTTTAACCCCGCTCTGGCCGTGTGGGCCCGATTAAAACCTGCACGAGTGGCAGGTGGGTCGCCTCCACAGCGTTTTTCTGCTTCCAACGTCCAGCTGACCTCATAAGGGGGCCGGGAGGCCTGCAAGCCGCGCTGTGAGGGGGCGTCCCGTTTCAGAAATGTGGGTTTAAAAGGACCCATCACGCACCGAGCAGGAAAAAAGCTACTCCTCGTTTTCCTCCGCGAAGAAACGCTCCATGAAGAGCTCATACACCGCCTCCAGCTCCTCGTCGGAGTCCGGGGTGGACAGCAGCTCTTCGCCGTTCTCCTCAATGGCTTTCAAGATGACCAGACCGTATTCCTCATCGTCGGCGTCCACATCCTTGGGTCCGCCGGTGGCCTCGTCCTCCTCCACGGCGGGGAACATGGCGTAGTAGGTGACGCCCTGATGCTCCAGCGTGTCCACCAGCTCCAGCTCAAAGTCGTTGCCGTCCTCGTCGGTGACGGTGATAAAATCGGGGCCAAAGCTCTCATCCATAGGGGGCGTCCTCCTGTGTTTTATTGTCCTTATTTTACCCCGCCAGCGGAAAAAATGCAAGGGGGAGGACAGGTAAATTTTAAGAATCTTTGAAAATTCACAGTTTGAGGAATCCATGGGTGGACAAATAAGGAAAATCTGGTATAATACAATATGCTGGGTGTACTACGGCCCGGCGTGAACGAAAGCAGACCCCGAACGGGCGGGGCCCGTTCAGAGGAGTCGGGGCGGGAGAAGCTTCCCCCTCAACCGACTGGAGGTATTACCGTGTCAGATTACAACAATCACAGCTCGCTCTATGAGAACAGCGACTATCCCTCCCGCAGGCAGGCGCCTGGCGGTCACAGCCAGTCCGACCGGGGCGGAGGGGGCAAAAAACAAAGGCGCCGGAAAAAGCGCAGCCCCGTGCTCCACGGCCTGGGCATCTTTTTTAAGGTGCTGGGCACCTTGGTCCTCATCGGCCTGTGTACCGGGGCGCTGATGGCCTGCTTCGCGGCGGTGTACATCAACGAGGTTATCGTCCCCATCGCCGACCTGAGCCTGGACGACTTCCCCCTGGGGGAAAACAGCTTTATGTATTATCAGGACAAGGCCACCGGGGAGTATAAGGAGATGACCTCCCTGCTCAGCGTGACCGACTCCATCTGGGTGGACTTGGAGGACATGCCTGAGTATCTGCAGCAGGCCACCGTGGCCATCGAGGACAGGCGCTTCTGGACCCACCCCGGCGTGGACTGGAGGCGGACGGCCAAGGCGGTGCTGGCCATGTTCACCGGTCAGGACATCGAGGGTGGCTCCACCATCACCCAGCAGCTCATCAAAAACACGACAAACTACAACGAGACCACAGTGAAGCGGAAAATCACTGAGATTGTCCGGGCCTTCCGCTTCACCCAGAACAACTCCAAGGAGGTCACCCTGGAGCGGTATCTGAACATCATCCCCCTGGGGGCCGGCTGCGAGGGGGTGGGGGCGGCCTCGCTGAAATACTTCGGAAAGCCGGTGTCGGACCTCACCCTGGCCGAGTGCGCCAGCTTGATCTCCATCACCAACAACCCCTCTAAATACGGCCCCTACTCCTTCGCCAAGTCCGAGAACAAGAGCGGGGAGGTGTGGGACGCCCGGCAGTGGAACAAGTACCGCCAGGAGCTGGTGCTCCAGTGTATGCTGGAGCAGGGAATGATCTCCCAGGAGGAGCACGACGCGGCAGTGGCCCAGGAGCTGGTCTTTGTCCGGGACAGCGGCCAGGAGGCGGACACCGAGATATACACATGGTATGAGGAGACCGTCATTTCCGACGTCCGGGAGGCCCTGGCCGAGGCCTATGGCTGGTCAGCCAAGCAGACAAACATGGCCCTCCAGCGGGGCGGCCTGCGCATCTACACCTGCTTTGACCCGGAGGCCCAGGCCATTGTGGACGAGATCTATACCAACCGGGAGAATCTGAACTACACCGCCAAGGACGGCCAGCTGATGCAGTCGGCGATTGCTGTCATCGACAATGAGACCCACCATCTGGTGGCTATCGCCGGCCAGTTCGGGGAGAAGACCAAGAACCTTTTGAGCAACTACGCCAACGACGGCCACCGGCCCTCCGGCTCCTCCATCAAGCCCCTGTCGGCCTACTCACCCGCCCTTGAGTTCGGGAAGATCACCCCCTACAGCGTGGTGGATGACTATCCCTACCAGGTGCTGGGGGGCAGGGCCTGGCCGGTGAACTCGGGCGCCGCCCACTACCGGGGCCGCACCCCCATCTACGACGCCCTCCGCCGCTCGGTGAACACCATTGCTGTCCGCCTTGTCGCCGACTATGTGACAGTGGAGGAGAGCTATAAGTTCGTCCAGGAGCGCTATCACATCGACCTGGAGCCCGGCCGGATGGTGTATGGCAACTGGACCAGCGACCTGGGCATCGCCCCTCTGGCCCTGGGCGGCCTGACCAACGGCACCAACGCCCGGGACATGGCGGAGGCCTACTCCGTGTTCCCCAACGAGGGCTACTACAGCCCTTCCCTCTCCTTCACCCGGGTAACCCAGATGGTGGACGGCAAGGAGATCCCCCTGCTGGAGATGGTCCCCCAGGAGGAGCCGGCCATCAAGGAGACCACCGCCTGGTATATGAACGAGATGCTCCAGGGCGTGTGGAACGGCACCGGCGGCGGCTATCGGATCAAGGGCCAGCACGCAGCCGGCAAGACGGGCACCACCAGCGACGACTTCGACCGCTGGTTCGCCGGCTACACCCCCTACTACACCGCCGTGGTGTGGACGGGCTACGAGCGCAACCAGAAGATGATTACCCGGAACTATGAGAACCCCGCCCTGACGCTGTGGAACAAGGTGATGACCCGGCTCCACGAGGGTCTGCCCGACAAGACCTACCCCGACCCCGGCGGACGGCGCAGTATCACCTACTGTCTGGACTCCGGCCTGCCCGCCGGCCCCTACTGCGCCATGGATCCCCGGGGAAGCCGGGTGGCTTCGGGCAGTATTTTCCCGGGGGACTACCCGGAGGGACAGTCCTGCAACTTCCACCAGGCGGAGAGCGTGGTCACCATCTGCCTGGACTGCCCGGTGCTCAAGGAGGACGGTACACCCACAGGGCTGTACCATCAGGCGGGGGAGTTCTGCCCCGAGGACCGCAGACAGGAGGTCTGCTACCCCAACTATGCCCGGGCGCCGGTAGGCTCCGCCGTGGCGGACGACGATATCTGGCGGTTTGAGGCGGTCTCGGGCTACGGCACCTGTACCGTTCACACGGAGGCGCCGGTAGGGCCCGACCCCAATGATCCCAACAATCCCGTTGACCCCAACAATCCCGTTGACCCCAACAATCCCGTTGACCCCAACAACCCCACGGACCCCGCCGACCCCAACAACCCCACAGACCCCGTTGACCCCAACGACCCCGGCACGGTCACCGACCCCAATGACCCGGCCACCGGCCCCAACGGCCCGGATTCTTCCTCCGTGCTTCCCAATATCCCGGTGCTCCCTCCACCCTCCCAGCGCCCTTCCGACGATTTGACGGGATAAATTGAGACACAGCGCCGCAGGCGGTTCCTGCGGCGCTGTTTTGACTCCGGCTGTATAAAATGACAAAAAACGGCCGTTTTTTTCGGAAAAAGTTTCCGCCTTTGGACAGGAGTTTTGTATTGCGGCCCGGCGGCTCCTGTGTTACAATAGACCACGTTCTGAAAACAAATGGCCACGCAATGCGGACAAAATCCCTACGCAGACTGGAGGAGAGCTATGAGCGGTCCAGCGAAATATTTTATTGTGGAGGCCAGGGCCATGCCGGAAATATTCCGGAAGGTGGCCGAGGCCAAGCGCCTTCTGGAGACGGGGGAGGAGAAGACCGTCAACGGCGCGGCCCAGGCGGTGAGCATCAGCCGCAGCGCCTTCTATAAGTATAAGGACGCGGTGCGGCCCTTCAACGATATGCTCCACGGGCGCATTGTTACCTTCCAGATTCTTTTAAAGGATGAGCCAGGGGCGCTGTCCAAGGCGCTCAACGTGCTGGCGGACGACGGGGTGAATATCCTCACCATCAACCAGAGCATTCCGGTGAACGGCTGTGCCGTGGTCACCATGACAGCAGAGACCTCCGCCCTCCAGGATTCTCTGGAGGAGGTGCTGGCCCATGTGTCCGCCGGCACGGGGGTCATCAAGTGTGAGATTCTGGCGGGATGATCCCAATTTGCCCCCCTGTAGGGTCCGGCGCCCTTGCCGGCCCGTTTTTCCAGGCACGATCAATGTCAGGCGGGCCGCCGAGGGCGGCGGCCTCTGCAATATGTGGATAAGGAGAAGAAAGAATGGTTAATGTAGCGATTTTGGGCTTTGGCACTGTGGGCTCCGGGGTGGCCGAGGTGCTCACCACCAACGGCGGGCTGATTGACCACCGGGTGGACGACCTGGTGCGGCTGAAATATATTGTGGATGTGCGGGACTTCCCGGACAGCCCGTATGCGGACCTGTTTGTCAAGGACTTTGCTGTCCTGGAGAGCGACCCGGAGCTGGACATCGTGGTGGAGACCATCGGCGGAGCCACCATCGCCCTGGACTTTACTACCCGGGCGCTGAAGGCGGGCAAGAGCGTGGTCACCTCCAACAAGGAACTGGTGGCCACCCACGGCTATGAGCTGCTTCAGCTGGCCCGTGAGCACGGGTGCAGCTACCTCTTTGAGGCCAGCGTGGGCGGGGGCATCCCCATCCTGCGGCCCCTGACCTCCTGCCTGGCCGCCAACGAGCTGGAGCAGGTGACCGGCATTCTCAACGGCACCACCAACTATATCCTTACCCGGATGATCAAGGCGGGGCTCACCTTCGACCAGGCGCTGGCCGAGGCCCAGGCCAACGGCTACGCGGAGAAGGACCCCACCGCCGACGTGGACGGCCACGACGCCTGCCGGAAGATCTGCATCCTGGCCGCGCTGGCTTTCGGTCGGCACGTCTACCCGGAGCAGGTGTCCACCCAGGGCATCCGGAGCGTTACTTTGGAGGACGTGGCCTATGCCGACTCGGTGGGCTGCAAGATCAAGCTGCTGGGCCGGGCAATCCGCCAGCCCGGGGGCAAGGTCTGCGCCTTTGTGGCTCCCCACCTTGTGCCCGGAGAGAACCCTCTGTCCGGAGTGGAGGATGTGTTCAACGCCATCGCCGTCACCGGCAACGCCATCGGCGACGTGATGTTCTACGGCCGGGGGGCCGGTAAGCTGCCCACCGCCTCCGCCGTGGTGGCCGATGTGATTGATATCGCCAAAGACCTGAAGAAAGACCGGCACAACGGCTGGGAGGAGGGCGCCCCCGACCTGGTGGTGTCTGCCGACAGGCTGGCCTCACCCTGGTATGTCCGGGCTCGGATGTCTGTGGACGAGGCGAAGAAGCGCTGCGGCGATGTTCAGCTGCTGGCCCGCGGCGGCGCCCCCGCCGGCGAGGCGGCCTTCCTCACCGCCCCCATGACAGAGCCGGAAATCGCGGAGAAGCTGGCCGGCGCGGAGGTGGGCTCCCGGTTCCGGGTGCTGGCCTGAACGCGGGCAAACGCATAGAATAGGTGTGTAGGGGCGGATACGATCCGCCCGCACCCATAACGCACTCTGTCCTGTTCCGAACGGGCGAGTAATACCCGCCCCTACGCCCAATTAACTGACTCAAACCTTTAGGGGGAATACCATACATGGCACTCATTGTACAAAAATTTGGCGGCAGCTCGGTGGCCGACGCGGATAAGGTCCGCAATGTAGCCCGCATCGTCACCGAGACCTACCGCAAGGGCCACAGCGTGGTGGTGGTCCTGTCCGCCCAGGGGGACACCACCGACGACCTGATCGAAAAGGCCAGGGAAATCAACCCAAAGGCCTCCAAGCGGGAGATGGACATGCTGCTGGCCACCGGCGAGCAGATCTCCATCGCCCTGTGCGCCATGGCCATCGAGCACATGGGGTATCAGGTCATCTCGCTGACCGGCTGGCAGGCGGGGATGCTCACCGACTCGGCCTACTCCTCCGCCCGCATCAAGCGCATCCGCACCGAGCGCATCCGGAAGGAGCTGGACAAGCGGAAGATCGTCATCGTGGCTGGCTTCCAGGGCATCAACAAGTATGACGATATTACCACCCTGGGCCGGGGAGGCTCCGATACCTCCGCCGTGGCCCTGGCCGCCTCTCTCCACGCCGACCTGTGCCAGATCTACACCGATGTGGACGGCGTCTACACCGCCGACCCGCGGAAGGTGACCGGGACCCACAAGCTGGACGAGATCACCTACGACGAGATGCTGGAGCTGGCCAGCCTGGGGGCCCAGGTGCTCCACAACCGCTCGGTGGAGATGGCCAAGCGGTACAATGTCAATCTGGAGGTGCTGTCCAGCTTCAGCGGAAAGCCCGGTACAAAAGTGAAGGAGGTCGTCAAGACGATGGAAAAAACACATGTCAGCGGCGTGGCCAAGGACAAGGACGTGGCCCGCATCGCTCTGGTAGAGCTGGCCGACCAGCCCGGTATTGCCTTTAAGATTTTCTCCCTGCTGGCCCAGAAGGGGATCAACGTGGACATCATTCTCCAGTCCATCGGCCGGGACGACAGCAAAGACATCAGCTTCACCGTGGCCCAAGGTGATGCCCAGGCTGCCCGGGAAGTGATGGAGGAGCACAAGGATTCCATCGGCTGCAAGTCCATTGAGGTCAGTGAGGAGGTGGCCAAGGTGTCCATCGTGGGCGCCGGCATGGTCAACAACGCCGGCGTGGCCTGCAAGATGTTCGAGGCCCTGTACTCCGCCGGCATCAACATCAACATGATCTCCACCAGCGAAATCAAGGTCTCCGTCCTGGTGGCCGAGCGGGACGCCGACCGGGCCGTCCAGGCCATCCATGACCGCTTCTTCAGCGAGTTCGGCAACGCTTAAACGACAAACAGGCCGCCCGATGGGCGGCCTTGCTTATGCTCAGTCAAATAAATTGTACCACGATTCCCCCCAGCCCCGCCAGGATGCACATTATCCCGCCAAACCGGGTGCTGTAGATATACCACCTGGAGGGGGTTCCCACAGCGTCGCTTTTCCAGCTCTCTGACAGCTGGTAGATAAACTCCGGGAACAGCGCCATTACCAGGCCGCCAAAAATCAAAAAAATGCTCAGAACCAGATACATAAACCCGCCTCCCTTGATTTTTTTGCCGCGGTGGAGTATACTGCCTATATTATAACAGCCCTCCGGCGGACGGTCAAGCCGGTTTTAGGAGGAACCAACGATGCGTTTATTTGATACTCACGCCCATTACGACTCGGGGGCCTTCAACGCCGACCGGCTGGAGGTGCTCTCCTCCATGCCTGAAAAGGGGGTGGAGCTGATTCTCAACCCGGGCTGCGATTTGGACAGCTCCCGGACGGCGGTGGAGCTGTCGGAGCGGTTCCCCTTTGTCTATGCCGCCGTGGGGGTTCATCCCTCCGACTGTGAGGGCTTCTCCCCGGATACCGTGGACGCCCTGCGCGCCCTGGCCGGCCGCCCCAAGGTGAAGGCTGTGGGAGAAATCGGCCTGGACTACTACTGGAAGGACAACCCCGCCCACGGCTTCCAGCAGGAGGTGTTCCATTCCCAGCTGGAATTGGCGGAGGAGTTAAAACTGCCTGTTATCGTCCACGACCGGGAGGCACACCGCGACTGTCTGGAGATTGTGAAGGCCCACCCCAATGTCACCGGGGTGTACCACTGCTACTCCGGCAGCCTGGAGGACGCCAAGATCCTGGTCAAGCTGGGCTGGATGCTGTCCTTCACCGGGGTGGTCACCTATAAAAACGCCCGCCGGTCCCCGGAGGTCATCGACTGGCTGCCCATGGACCGCCTTATGATCGAGACCGACTCCCCCTACCTCACCCCCGAGCCCTTCCGGGGCCAGCGCAACGACTCAGGCAAGGTGTACCGGGTGGCGGAGACCATCGCTCAGGTGAAGGGGCTGGACGTGGAGGAGATTGCCCGGATTACGCTGGCAAACGGGAAAAGATTTTTTGGAATTGAGGGGAACTGAAATGACCATCACCTATGAATATGAGGGCGCGCTGTACGTCAACCTGACCAACAAGTGCAACTGCGCCTGTGAGTTCTGCCTGCGCCAGGGCAAGGCCCAGGGCTCCATCTATACCGAGGACTCCCTGTGGCTGGAGCGGGAGCCCACCCGCCAGGAGGCCCTGGACAGCTTCCTCAGCCGGGACGTCTGCTCCTACCGGGAGATTGTCTTCTGCGGCTACGGCGAGCCCACCTACCGGCTGGACGACCTGCTGTGGCTGGTGGACCGGTTGAAGGAGAAATTTGGTGAAAAGCTGCCCCCCGTGCGCATCAATACCAACGGCCACGCCAGCCTGATTCACGGCCGGGATGTCTGCCCGGAGTTGAAGGGGCGCATCGATACCCTGTCCATCTCGCTGAACAACGACAACGCCGCCGACTACGCCGCCCTGTGCCACCCAGTCCAGGGGGAGGCGGCCTACCAGGCCATGCTGGATTTTGCCAAGGAGTCCGCCGCCTATGTCCCCAACGTGGTCATGACCATCGTGGACAAGGATAAGACTCCCCAGGAGATTGAGAACTGCAAAAAAATTGCGGAGAAGCTGGGTGTGAAGCTGCGCGTCCGCAGCTTTATTGACTCCTGAGCGCTCCGCCGGAAACCTGCTTTCAGGAGGTGAATTGCTGTGTTGGAGGTATCCGGACAGTATAATACCGCAAAAATATTTACAGACGTAGTGGACCAGGCGTCCATCGCCCAGGTAATTACCCTGTGCAGCCAGGAGTTTGTCCAGGGGAGCCGCATCCGCCTGATGCCCGATGTCCACGCCGGGGCGGGGTGTACCGTGGGCACCACCATGACCATCACCGACAAGGTGGTCCCCAACCTGGTGGGGGTGGACATCGGCTGCGGCATGGAGACCGTCCGCCTGCGGGAGGACCATATGGAGATGCAGCGGCTGGACAAGGTGATCCGGGAGAAAATCCCCTCCGGCTTCGACATCCGGGACAGGGCCCACCGCTATGCTGACAGAATCAATTTGGAGGAACTGCGCTGTGCCCGCCATGTGGACCTGCTCCGAGCAGAGAAGAGCGTGGGCACCCTGGGCGGCGGCAACCACTTCATTGAGGTGGACCGGGATGACCAGGGGCGGCTGTACCTTATCGTCCACTCGGGCAGCCGGCATCTGGGACTCCAGGTGGCCAACTACTACCAGAACGCCGGCTATCAGATGCTCAACCGCTCCGACCCCCAGGCGGAACAGGCGCTGATCGCGGAATTGAAGGCCCAGGGGAAGGAAAAGTCCATCCAGAAGGAACTGAAAAAGCTGCGCAATACCAAACGCACCGCTATCCCCAAGCCGCTGGCCTATGTCTCCGGGGCGCTGTTTGACGACTACCTCCACGACATGGAGATTGTCCAGCGGTTCGCCGCCCTGAACCGCCAGGCCATGGTGGATGAGATTTTGAAGGGCATGAAGTTCCGCGCTGACGACCAGTTTACCACCATTCACAACTATATCGACACCGGCGAGATGGTGCTGCGCAAGGGGGCTGTCTCCGCCAAGTCGGGGGAGCGGCTGCTCATCCCCATCAACATGCGGGACGGCTCCCTCATCTGCACCGGCCTGGGCAACGAGGACTGGAACTGCTCCGCCCCCCACGGGGCGGGCCGGCTGATGAGCCGGGCGGAGGCCAAACAGTCCTTCACTGTCTCCGCCTTCAAGAAGGAGATGGACGGTATCTACACCACCTCGGTGGGCGCCGCCACCCTGGACGAGTGCCCCATGGCCTATAAGCCCATGGAGGCCATCGTGGACAACATCGCCCCCACCGCCAGAATTGAGCAGACCATCCGCCCGGTCTACAACTTCAAGGCCGGGGACGGGGAATAAAAAACCGCCCTGCGGCGGCTTGACAGGACAGCGGTAAGCGGCTATAATAAACACAAGGGGGCGGTCAGCCGGGTGTCAGACGACTGGCGGTCAATCTTCAGACAAGTTTATAGCTTGAGAAAATGCCGTCTTTCGCTGAGGTTCGGGGGGCGGCTACTTCTTTAGGTTATGGCCTAATTGGATTGCCGCAAGGATAAGCATAAGTAACGCTATGATCTCGCCTGCGCTCATCGGCCTCACCTCCTGAGTCTTGCTGAGGATCAGCCCCGCCTCTCTTGCTTGAGGACGGTATACCAAATTTCACCAAGAAGAGCAAGCTGTAGGGCCGGATTTAGCACTCCGGCTTTCTGTTTGTGAACGAAATGTAAATCATTTTCCTTTGACCCCAAATTTTTTCAAATTAGGGGTTGATTTTTTGGCTCAGAGCGGTTATTATCTTAGATGAACTTAGCACTCGAAAGTTTTAAGTGCTAAATCCAAATTTGTTAATCCTAAAAAATTCTATCATATAAGGAGGAACCAATTATGAAACTCAAACCCCTGGCTGACCGTGTCATCGTAAAACTGGTGGAGGCCGAGGAGACCACCAAGGGCGGCATCATCCTCACCGGCGCCGCCAAGGAGAAGCCCGAGGTGGCCGA
>JAAWPF010000003.1 GCA_022799835.1 Lawsonibacter sp.
ACCGCCGCCCGGCTCTCCCGGATGCGGGCGTTGTACTGCCGGCGGTAGAACAGGGCGGTGAGCTCCTCGTTCACCACCGCCACAAAGTCGGGGAAGTGGATGCACCGGTCGGCAAAGTGCCGGGGGAAGTCCGCCGCCTGTGCCCGGCCCCGCTCCACCATGGCGGGAGTGGCGTCGTTCAGGGCGTTGAAGGTGGTGTTGTAGTCCGCTTTCCAGCACCGGTCCCGGAGGGTGCACCCCCTGCACTGCCGCCCCGCCGCCCGGTCAAAGACAGTGGCCACGTCGTTATCGTTGTCCGGCGTCCGAAAGGCGGAGCGGAGAGACTCGCACAAGGTCCGGAAGGCCTTGGCAGTCTGCTCCAGCTTCTGCCGGACCAGGCGCTGGGCCCGGGGGTCGGCGGCGGCCTCGGGGAAGGCCCCCAGCCCCAGCCAGCCCAGAAACTGGTCCGGAAACCGCAGGCAGATTGCGCAGGCCCCCACCGCCGCTATGCCCAGCACGGGGATGCCGAACAGATCCAGCGGGGCAACGGCCGTTAGACAGGCGCAGGTCAGGGCCAGCGGCCCCACCCGCCGGGCGGCGTCAGAGGGTCCGCCCCCCCTTCGTCCGGTCATGGGGGCCAGTGTCCCCCGGAAGGCCCAGGCGGCGGCGGCGGTCAGGGCAATCTCCAGGGCGAAATAGAGGCCGTCCATCCCCTTCCAGCCCGTCTGGCCACGGACGATAAAGCCGGTCAACGCGTTCAGCGTCCCGGCCACCAGGGGCATGGCCCAGGGCCGGCGCAGCAGTTTCCAGTCGTAGAAGGCGAAGTGGACGGCAAAAGTCAGAACGGCGGCGGAGGAGTACCGCAGACCGGCGGACAACTCCATAGTCATCATGGAACCGAAGCAGACCCCTACCAGCGCCGCCCCGCCGTACAGCCCGGAGCCCGACGCCGCCACAAAGGCCAGTCCGAAGGGGGCGTTCTCACCCAGGATCATCGCCCCCGCCAGTACCGCCCCCAGCAGCAGATGAATGCCCACCTCCGCCAGTACCGCCAGGACGGAAGCGGTGTCCTTTGCCCGGGGCGCCGCTTTCGGCTTTTGGGCCTGCTTTTCCTTTGGGCGCAGAGCGTTCAGCTTGCTGTAAATGGTCTTGGCTGTCATGCCGGTCTCCTCCTCGGTGTAGGTTGGAGCCCCATTATATTCCAGTTTCTGGAAAATATGCGTCGAAAGAGGGTTGTCCCATATAACTTTAGGCTTGTATTTTTCAGGGAAATCGAATACAATATAAAATGTATATGAATGAGTTCCCCTATCCACTATGGAAAGGAAGGTATTTTCCCATGAAACTGGAAACTGAGCTGGGTGAGATCCGCATCAGCAGCGACGTATTCACCACAGTCACCGGCAGCGCCGCTACCAACTGCTTCGGCGTAAAGGGCATGGCGGTGCGCTCCGCTACCGACGGTCTGGTCCACCTGCTGAAGCGGGAGTCCATGGCCAAGGGGGTCAAGGTGTATTACAATGAGGACAGCACCGTCTCCATTGAGCTGCACATCATCGTGGAGAACGGGGTCAATCTGATGGCGGTCTGCCGGTCCATCATGAGTGAGGTGCGCTATGTGGTCAGCAAGACCACCGGGGTGGAGGTCGCCTCGGTGGACGTGTGCGTGGACTCCATGCGCTTCTGATTATTCGCAGAAAGGAATATGCCGACTATGGTAAAGATGATTGACGCGGCGGTCTTTCAGCGGATGATGATCCACGCCCACGCCGCCATCAACGCCCAGAAGCAGCCCATCAACGATTTAAATGTCTTTCCCGTCCCCGACGGGGACACTGGCACCAATATGACCCTGACCATCGGGGCCGCCGCCGCCGAGATGCGCAAAAAGCAGTATGACACGGTAGGTCAAGCCGCCGGGGGCACCGCCTCCGCCCTGCTCCGGGGGGCCCGGGGCAACTCGGGGGTCATTCTTTCCCTGCTGTTCCGGGGGTTCTCCAAGGCCGTCAAGGAGAAAGAGACCATGGACGGCCGGGACCTGGCCATCGCCCTGGACTTCGGCGTGGCCGCGGCTTACAAGGCCGTGATGAAGCCCGCCGAGGGCACCATTCTCACCGTCTCCCGTCTGGCTGCCGCCCGGGCCGCTGGACACGCCCGGGAGGACGACAGCTTTGAGGGGGTGCTGGAGGCCGCCATCCAGGAGGGCCAGGAGGCGCTGGCTCACACCATCGACCAGAACCCGGTGCTGAAAAAGGCGGGCGTGGTGGACGCCGGCGGCAAGGGCTTTCTGGTCATCCTTCAGGGGATGCTGGACGAGGTCCGGGGCCTGCCCATGCCCGAGACCGGGGAGGACGGTTCCGCCCCCAACGACAAGGCCGACTTCGAGGCGGTCAACGTGGAGGACATCACCTTTGCCTTTGACACGGTGTTCATTGTGCGCAAGTTCAAGGAGGACACCGACCTGGAGCCTTTCCGGGCCTACCTCAACTCCATCGGCGACAGCCTGGTGATTGGCGAGGACGATGAGGCCTTCAAGGTCCATGTCCACACCAACACCCCTGGCAGCGCCCTGAACGAGGCCCAGAAGTACGGTGTGCTGGAGCTGGCCAAGATTGAGAACATGCGCACCCAGGCGGAGGATCTGGCCGCCGGCAGGCATGTCCAGAGCACCGATGACCTGGAGGCCGTCGAGGCTGAACTGGAACACGCCGCCGCCCCGGTCCATGCCGTGCCCGAGAAGAAGTTCGGTTATGTAGCGGTGTGCGCCGGAGCCGGGCTGGAGGCTGTATTCAAGGACTTGGGGGCAGACGCCCTGGTGGGGGGCGGCCAGACCATGAACCCCTCCACCCAGGATATTTTGAAGGCCATCGACGCCACCCCGGCGGAGATTGTCTATGTCCTGCCCAACAACAAGAACATTATCATGGCGGCCCAGCAGACCGTCCCCCTGTGTGAGGACAAAAAGGTGATTGTCCTGCCCACCAGGACAGTGCCCCAGGGCATCTCCGCCATGCTGTGCGCCGACCCGGACGCTGACGAGGCGGACAATACCGTCGCCATGACCGAGGGCTTCGCCCATGTCCGCACCAGCGAGATCACCTACGCCGCCCGGGACTCCGACTTCGACGGCTTCGCCATCCACCAGGGGGACTATCTGGCCCTGACAGAGCACCAGCTCTTCGGCACCGACCGGGATCTGTCCGCCATCCTGGAGCGGCTGGCCAAGTCCGACAGCCACCAGAGCGCGGAGTTTATCTCCATTTTCTACGGGGCGGATGTCACCGAGGAGCAGGCCCGGGAGGCGGAAAAAATCTTCACCGCCGCCTGCCCCAGCGCCGAGGTCACCCTCCTGGCGGGCGGTCAGCCGGTATACTACTATATGATCTCTGCGGAGTAGGGCGATGAGCACGCTGGAAGATGTACAGGGGCTCTATGAGGCCTATCAGGATCAGGCCCGCGCTCTGGAGCGGGCCAGCAAGCCCTGGGAGAGGCTGTTCGGCCTGGTGGGCGGCCCCCAATCCCATCCCTGCCACGAGCAGTTCATCCAGAGCCTGGAGCAGACCCTTCGGGCCGCGGCGGACCGGCCGCTGCCCGCCGTGGAGGCTGCCGCGCTGCTGGATTATATCTATTTCCCAGCCCCCGACCGCCGGAGGAGCCAGGACTCCAGCTGCTGGATGCGGGTTGCGGTCCATGGACTGACCCTGGACCTGATCCCGCTGCTGCGTCCGGAGGATGCCCGGGCGCTGCGCGGCCGCTACCAGGGGGACTACCCCCGCCGGAGCCGGCTGCCCGTCCAGGAAAAGGTGCTTGACGCTCTGAAGCGCCGGGGAGAGAATCTTTAATTATGCAGGTATACGCAAAAAGACTGGAGCCTCACAGATGTGAGGCTCCAGTCTTTTGAAAGGAAGAAATCGGCCGGGGCAGCCGAAGGAATCAATATCCGCTCAGACCACAGGCTTTCCCGCCTGATAGACGGCCACCAGGTTCCGGGTAAAGGCCCGCAGGTCCTCATAGGGGTTGGCGTCCAGCAGCAGGGCGTCGGCCCGGCGGCCCACCTCCAGACAGCCGATGGAGTCCTCGCCCAGCACCTGGGCGGCGGTGAGGGTGGCGGACTTCACCACATCCTCCCGGCTCATGCCGTACTCCTCCATATACAGCATCTCCTGGAAAGCGGCGGGGTGGGGGCCGAAGTTGGGAGAACCGCCGTCGGTGCCCAAGGCGATACGCACGCCCATCTTGCAGGCCCGGGCGAAGGTGTCTCTCTGGTGCTCCACCACCTTCTGGGATTTGGCCACTGTCTGCTCCGGGATAACTCCGTGGCTGTCGGCCAGAATCTTGTAGATAGCCAGGGTGGGGATCAACGTCAGGCCCTTGTCCTTCATCATCTGCAGGTACTCGTCCGGGATGTCGGCGCCGTGCTCGATGGTGTCGATGCCGGCCTTGATGCACTCGATGATGCCCTCCCGGGACAGGGCGTGGGCGGCCACCTTCATGTGCAGCCGGTGGGCCTCGCTGACGATCAGCCGCAGCTGCTCCTGAGAGTACATGCTGGGACCAACCTCCTCCAGGCCGGCCGCGCCACCGGTGGCCATGATTTTGATCCACTGGCAGCGGATGCCCTTCTCGGTCAGGAGCATCTTCTTCTCTCGGATGGCTCGGATGAGCTCGCCGTCGGTGTCGGCGATGGTGCCCACAGCGGGGACATGGCCATAGGTGGCCTGGATGGCCGCACCGCAGGGAATCACCGCGGCCCCCTGTACATAGCCCTTGTTGATGGCATAGGCGATATCCACGGCGCAGTCCTGGGCGGACGCCACCTCGCGGATAGCGGTGACTCCCGCCCGCAGGCACTGGCCGGCGTGGTTGACTCCCCGCAGGAAAGCCTGATAGACCCCCTCGCGGTTGTCCAGCCCCACCGGATCGGGGGAGCCGTCCCACGTGATATGTACATGCATATCAATAACACCGGGGGCGAGATACTTTCCCGCTCCCTCCACCACCTGGGCTCCGGGGGCATCCAGTTTCTCCCCAATGGCGGCGATAACGCCGTCCCGGCTCAGAACGTCCACGTTCGACCGGATCTCATTCTGCCGCACATCAACCAGATTGACAGATTTCCAAAGCATATCCATACTGCTCCTCCATTCCGGGCCTGTTCCCCAGACCCGAGCGCCTAAAGCCCCTTATCAATGGCAGTTTTCCCGACGAAAACGCACAATGAGACTTTTCGTATGATATTATAAAGCAATCTAAAACTATTTGCATTGTATAATCAGTCCAAGAACGCCGAATAAATTTTATCAAAATTTACAACAAAACAGCCCTTCTCTTATGGTATGATAAGGGTGGAAGTTTATAACATTATGGGTATTTTTTCCTCACTTCCAGCCAGAATCGGGGGGTTGAGCCATGAAATTATCTACTGTGCTTGCCGCAATTTCAGCGGACCATATCCGGCAGACCAGCCTGCCCGGAGCTGACGTCCAGCTCTATCAGGCCTGCTTTCTGACCTCCACCTCCTCCGCCTTCACCGCCAGCACGCTGTATGTCGCGCCGACCTCCGTCTATCTGGCCCTGCCCTGCCATCAGGCCCCCTCTCTCTTTCTGCTCATCCCCGATGGGGTGGAAATACCGGAGGAGGAATATCCACCCTTCTATATCCTGCTCGCCCCCGAGGTAGACGCCAACCAGCTGTTTTGCCAGATGCTGTCCCTGCTCCACACAGAGAGCACAGTGACTGAGGCGAAGCTGGCCATCAGCCGCGCCCTTTTCGACCGGGTGACCATCCCCAGCCTCATTGAAATCGCCGGGACCCTGCTGGGCAATCCGGTGCTGCTCCAGGACTCCACCACAAAGCTGCTGGCCCGCTCCCAGACAGAACAAATCCCCTTTGACCAGGACGAGGTGCTCAGCTGCGTGGTGCGCCAGGGCTTTGTCAGCGCCGACCTGTTCCAAAAATATGACTACGCCGACGTGCTCCGGGCCATTGAGCACAGCCCCCAGGCCTTTCTGCTCTCCTCCCCCAAGAAATGCGACCGCATCCTCCGCCGGCTGGTGGTCAACCGCCAGTATTTCGGCTGGGTGTGCTCCATCGCCTGCGCCAAGCCCTTCCTGCAGGGCGATCTGGAAATCGTCGACTTTCTGTCCGACGCGCTGACCATGCTGCTGGAGCGGGAGGACGTGCTCCCCGTCTCCAGCCAGGCCGAGCGGCTGCTCACCAGCCTGCTCTCCGCCCACCGCTACACCGAGGAGAGCTTCAAAAAGCAGGCCGAGGGCTTCGGCTGGAAGCTGCGGGACAACTACTTCCTGGTGATGCTGGCCTTCTCCCGCCAGGAGGAGGACGCCTCCCGGACCATGATGGCCTATCAGAATCACCTGTCCCTCCTGCTCCCGGGAATGAAGTCCTTCCTGCGGCACGAAAGGCTGGTACTCTTTTTCGACAGCGCCAGCCAGAAGCGGGTGGAGGAGAGCCTGACCGCCTTTGCCCAGCGCTGCCGCCTTGTCGGAAGTTTCAGCCGCCCCTTCTCCCGCATTCTGGACTTCCCCCGGTACTACCGGCAGGCGGAGGCCACCATCGAAATCGGCCTGCACCTGAATCGGACGGGGCCGCTGTTTCGCTTTGAGGAGCTCTCCCTGTACTACATGGTCCGCCAAATCCACAGCCTGGATCCCGGCGATCTGCGGGACTGCTGTATAGATGAGCTGATCGGCATGTTCCGCTACGACCGGCGCAGCGACACCAGCTTCGCGCTCTCCCTGCGGGTCTATCTGGAAACCCACAATCTGGGCGCCGCCGCCCAGCAGCTCCACATCCACCGCAACACCATGCTCTACCGGGTGGAAAAATTTTCCGAACTCACTGGCCTGGATTTAGGGAGCTGGTCGGTCCGCCTTCGCCTGATGATCGGCTTCATCATTCTGGATTTATATCCGGAATTGCTGGAAGAGGAATGATTTTGCATATTAGCGCCCTTAAAAATGCAAGACACCCATCTCACATCCGAACCTTTCTCCCCCAGGTATATTTGCCTTATTTCCGATATTCAAATGAAACCACTTGACAAAATCGTTGAAGCCGTGTATATTGAAACAACCCCGTGTGTTAATTTTGCCGAACCATGTCCAATACTTATTCACTTTTACAATGCCAGAAGGGAGAGCCAAAATGTCAGAAATCAGCAAAATGCTGCAGGAATACCGGATTCCAAAAGTCACGAAAGTACGGCAGACCTTCAATCAGGATGTGCTGGAGGACCTGGAGGGCGTGCTGCGCGGCGGTCTGGAAGAGACCTGCGCGCCCATCTCCCCCGGCGCCCGCATTGCCATCACCTGCGGAAGCCGAGGCATTGACCAGTACGCCGCCATCATCAAGACTGTGGTGCGGTACGTCAAAGACAAGGGAGGAAATCCCTTCCTGGTTCCCGCTATGGGCAGCCACGGCGGCGCCACCGCCGCCGGCCAGGAGGAGGTCCTCCGCCGCTACGGGATCACCGAGGAGTCCGTGGGCGCCCCGGTGGTCTCCTCCATGGAGGTCGTCCAGATCGGCACCACCAACAAGGGCCTGCCCGTGTACATCGACAAAAACGCCTATGAGGCCGACGGGATCATCCTGGTCAACCGGGTCAAGCCCCACACCTCCTTCCGCGGGAAGTATGAGAGCGGCCTGGTGAAGATGCTGGCCATCGGCCTGGCCAAGCAGAAGGGAGCGGAGATGACCCACTTCCTGCGCTTTGAGAACATGGCAGAGAACATTGTCGCTGTGGGCACCATCGGCCTGGAGACGCTGAACATCCTGTGCGGCGTGTGCACCATCGAAAACGGTTATAACCATGTGGCGGAGCTCCATGTCCTGCGCAGGGACGAGATCCTGGACAAGGAGCCCGGTTATCTGCAGGCCGCCTGGAAGCGGATGCCCCGCATCGCCCTGGACACCATCGACGTGCTGGTGGTCAGCGAGATCGGCAAGGAGATCAGCGGCTGCGGCATGGACACCAACATCATCGGCCGCTACCACACCCGCGCCGCCTCCGGCGGACCGGAGACCATCAAGCTGGGTGTCCTCAACGTGACAGAGAAGTCGGAGGGCAACGCCAACGGCATGGGTCTGGCCGACTTTATGCCCCGCCATATGTATGACGCTGTTGACTTTGAGGCCAGCTACATCAATACCCTCACCTCAACGGAGCCCAACAGCACCCGGATTCCCATGGTCCTGGCCAATGATAAAGAAGTATTCCAGGCCTGTATCAAGCTGTGCGGGCAGGTGGACCCGGCAAATATCCGTATGGTTATTATCCGCAGTACCAAATATCTGGATGAGGTGTATATGTCAAAAGCTGCGGTGGAGGCAGCCGTAATGCCCGTGGAACCAATGAGCGGGTATCAGGATGTTCCCTTCGATGAAGACGGAAACCTGGTGCTGTTCTCCGGGCATTAAATTCTCCGCCCGCAGTTTTAGAACAAGGGAAGGAGGAAGCGTCCTAATCAGACGAAAAACAGATTGGAAAACGTATCATTGTACCTAGTTGATTAAGGAGGGATAAGCTCTATATGGAAAGAACAAGATTACAAGATCTTGTAATTGGCTTAGTTGTATTGGGCGTCGGCATCTTCGGCATTGTAAATGCCCTTAGCATGCCCGAGGGAACCAAGCCCTATACACTGGTGGTCACAATTATCTTCACAGCTCTTGGCGCGCTGCTGACAGGGCGCTCCATATACTACCGCAAAACCCCCAGCCACGACTCCAACGTGGTCCATGCCAAGGAAATGCTGAACCCCATGGTCGCTTTTCTTATGGTGCTGGCCTACGTGCTTCTGCTGAATGTGGTGGGCTTCTTTGTCACCAGCGCGCTGTTCATGTTTATCATGATGGCCTGGATGGGCTACAAAAAGATCTGGGTCATGCTTCTGACCATCGCGCTTATGCTGGGCTTCATATATGCGCTCTTTGTCTGGCAGCTCCATGTTATGCTCCCCAGCGGGTTCCTGTTTTGAGAGAGGGGGATAAGAAATGGAAGCTTTAATAAGCAGTTTTGTCAACCTGTTTGCCCCTGATACGCTGATCGCCTTGATGGTCGGCGTGTGCGGCGGCATGGTAATCGGCGCCCTGCCCGGGCTGAGCGCTACTATGGGTATCGCCCTTTTGATTCCTGTGACCTACGGTATGAACCCCGCAGCCGCGCTGACCATGCTGGCGGCCATCTACACCTCCGCCATCTATGGCGGCTCAATCTCCGCTATTCTGATTCACACCCCCGGCACCCCCAGTTCAGCCGCCACCTGTCTGGACGGCTACCCCATGACCCAGAAGGGCGAGGCGCTTCACGCCATTGGCCTGTCCACCGTCTCGTCCTGTATCGGCGGCTTCCTCAGCGCCATCGCGCTGCTGATTATCGCCCCGCTGCTGGCCAAGGTCTCCCTGGCCTTCAGTTCCTCAGAGTATTTCCTCATCGCCATCTTTGGCCTGACCCTGATTGCCAGCCTGGCGGGTAAATCCGTGATCAAGGGCCTGATTGCCGGCGCCATCGGTCTGATGGCCGGCCTGATTGGTATGTCCCCCGACGCTTACGCCCGGTTCACCTTCAAAATGCCCGCGCTGCTGGGCGGCATCTCCCTGATTCCGGCAATGATCGGCCTGTTCTCTATCTCCCAGGTCATGATCCAGGCGGAAGAGCGGGGCCTGGGCCACTCCACCGTGAAGGAGGAAGCCAAGATCCAGGGCCATTTCCTGCCCCCCCTGAAGGAGTTCCTGGGCCTGCTGCCCCTGATTCTGAAGTGCTCTGTTGTGGGTATCTTGGTAGGCATCCTCCCCGGCGCGGGCGGTGATATCGCCTCCTGGGTAGGCCTGAATATGGCCAAGGGCAGCTCCAAGACCCCCCAGCTCTTCGGTACCGGCCATCCCGAGGGCATCGCCGCCCCCGAGGCAGCCAACAACGCCGTCACCGGCGGCGCCCTGATCCCCCTGCTGACCCTGGGTATTCCGGGCAGCTCTACCGCGGCGGTGCTGCTGGGCGGCCTGACTATCCACGGCCTCCAGCCTGGCTATCAGCTCTTTGACAAGTATGCCGACGTCACCTATGCCGTAATTCTGGGCTTCCTGGCGGCCAACATCATCATGGGCCTGGTAGGCTGGGCTGTGGGCCGCTACGTGGTCAAGGTCTCCAAGGTGCCCCTGCCCCTGCTCATCCCCTGCATCACCGTGTTCTCCATCCTAGGCTCCTACGCGGCCAGCCAGAACATGACTGACGTCTATGTGGCGGTCGTGTTCGGTATGATCGGCTATCTGATGCGCAAGTACGGCGTGCCCCCCGCACCTGTGGTGCTGGGCCTGATTTTGGGCCCCATGGCGGACAACCACTTCTATCAGGCCAGCCGCATGGCTAACGGCGTGCCCCTGGTGAACTACATGCTCAGCCGCCCCATCAGTGTGGGCATTATGGTCCTCATCGTGCTGGCCCTGTTCGCTCCGGTCATCTCCAAGGTGATCGCCAAGAAGTACCAGGCCAAGTTTGGCGATGTGGGCGAGTCCGCCGAGGATGTGTAATCCCCGCTCAGCTTATAACGGAGATGGGGCCTCCGGTCCCGCCGTGTTATAAGGAACCTATCCACAATACATTTATGGAGGTAAGCGTAATGAAAATGAAGCGAATTCTGGCTGTCGCCCTCAGTGCCTGCATGGCTCTGACCATGTTGGCCTCCTGCGGCAACAACGGCAAGCAGCCCAACAGCGGCAACAATAGCAACACTTCCGCCAACAACAGCACCCAGCAGCCTGGCTCCGCCAGCACCCCCAAGACCATCGACTGGCCCAAGCAGGGCATCAGCATCATCTGCCCCTTTAAGGCAGGCGGCGGCATGGATCTGTCCACCCGTCTGACCGCCAAGTACCTGGAGAAGTATCTGGGCGTCACCGTCACCGTCAACAACGTGGAGGGCGGCAACTCCTGGACCGGCTGGACCCAGGTAGCTCAGGCCAAGGGCGACGGCTATACTTTGGGCTTCGCCAACTACCCCGCTCAGGTCGCTGGCTACCTGAACCCCTCCGCCGGCATCCCCTTCACCTATAAGGACTTCGCCAGCATCGCCAACGTGGTCTCTGACCCTAACATCCTGGTTGTCTCCGCCAACCACAGCGACATCCAGACCGCTCAGGAGTTTATAGAGTACGCCAAGAACAACAGTATCGTTCTGGGTACCGGCGGCGGCGCCGGCTGCGATGACGACGTGACCATCGCCAAGATCAACGACCAGCTGGGCCTGTCCATTGAGTCCGGCCGCAATGCCTCCACTGCCGAGTCCAAGGCCGCCATGCTGGGCGGACACATCGCCGGCGTTATCGCCAACGTGTCCGAGTACTATGGCCTGGTGGACTCCACCGGCGACGACGCCATCCGCATCCTGTGCATCTTCTCCGACAAGCGCAACGACTTCCTTCCCGATGTCCCCACCTGGACCGAGTGCGGCTACGACGAGATCATCGGCGGCTCTGACCGCGGTCTGATCGGCCCTGCCAACCTGGATCCCGACGTGAAGGCTCTGCTGATCGACACTTTGAAGCAGATTGAGCAGGACCCCGACTTCCAGGCTGACGCTGTCACCCAGGGTATGAGCATCGGCATGAAGTACGGCGATGACTTCGAGGCATTCATCGCTGACACCGAGGCTACCATGACCGAGATGAAGCCCCTGTTCGGCTGGTAATTCAAAATCCCTGTCAAACACTTTTGGGAGTTCCGGAATATTCCCGGAACTCCCTTTTTATTCGTAAAACTGTGCAGATTGCTTGAAAAGCAGAGTCCTGCATGGTATAATTGCGGCAGAGTTTCTATTACTGCGGCGCAAAGCCGGGAGAGGAGCGACAATCTTGCTTCGGAGAAGTCTTATGATTAACCCCGCGGACTCAGTGGCAATGGTGCTGGAGGACGCCAAAAAGGGCGACACCATCCAGACGCCTGGGGGGGAAATCACCCTGCTGGAGGACATTGAGTTTGCCCACAAGGTCAGCCTTGTGGAGCTGGCGGAGGGACAGCCCGTCATCAAGTACGGGGAAGAAATCGGTTATATGCTGTGCCCCGCGCCCGCGGGGACGTGGATTCATGACCACAACATGGGCTGTGAACGGGGGAAGAAATAAATGGAACAGACTTTTATGGGTTATCGCCGGCCTGACGGGTCGGTGGGCGTGCGCAACCATCTGATTATCATTCCGTCTGTGTTCTGCGCCAATACAACGGTGGAAAAAATCGCGGCCCAGGTCCCTGGCGCCATCCCCATGCCCCACGCGGTGGGCTGCGCCCAGGTGGGCATGGACCTGGAGCTGACCGCCCGGACCCTCACCGCCATGGCCTGCCACCCCAACGTGGGCGCCGCGGTGGTAGTCAGCCTGGGCTGTGAGCGCTTCGACCCCCAGGAGATGGTGGAGGCGGCCAAGGCCATCGGCAAACCGCTGCACCTGTTTGTCATTCAGGAGGAGGGGGGCACCACCAGGACCATCGAAAAGGCCTCGGCCTGTGCCCGCCAGCTTCAGAAGGAGCTGGACCGGATGGAGCGGACCCCCTGCCCCGTTTCCGAGCTGTTCATCGCCACAAAGTGCGGCGGCACCGACGCTACCAGCGGCCTGGCCGCCAACCCGGCGGTGGGCAGTATGGTGGACGCGGTGGTAGCAGCCGGCGGCAGCGCCATCCTCTCTGAGTGCAACGAGCTGCTGGGCACCGAGGACCTGCTGGCCAAGCGGGCGGTGAACAAGGAAGTGGCAGACAAGATCTACGATGCCATCTACGGCATTGAGGACCTGCTGCGCAGCGGCCTGGACCCCACCCTCCCCGACAAGCGCAACCATCTGATCTCTCGCGGCAATTTCGCCGGCGGCGTGAGCAGCATTGTGGAGAAGGCTCTGGGGGGCGTCCACAAGTCGGGTACCTCCCCCATTGTGGATGTCATCGAATATGCGGCGCCCCCCCAGCCAGGGAAGAGGGGGCTGTTCCTGATGAACTACGAGAGCCACGACGGCGAGGTGGTTACCGGCGAGATCGGCTGCGGCGCCCAGATGGTGGCCTTTACCACCGGGCGGGGCAACCCCACCGGCCACCCCATCGCGCCCATTATTAAGATTACCGGCAACCCCCAGACCTACCAGCACATGGAAGAGAACTTCGACTTTGACGCCAGCCCCATCATCACCCAAGGCAAGACCATTGAGGAGATGGGCCAGGCCCTGCTGGACCTGGTGGTCCGGGTGGCCAGCGGGGAGCTGACCTCCGCGGAGCGCCTCGGCGGCCGTGAGCTGTTCTGTGTGGGCCGCCGCCACGGCTGCCGGCGCAAGAGCCGAGAGGAGCTGCGGGCCGGCCACGACTGCTGCGGGTTCTGACCGACCGCTCCCAGAACCGGGGAACCCCAGTCATACTCAAAACAGAGAGGTTTGTCCCCATGAAATTTCTGAACAAGACCATCTACAACCGGAAGGCCCTGGAAAAGCTGAACCTGACCGTCAACTGGGCTCTTACCGGCCGCTCCAAGCCGCTGATTCGGGTGCTGGGCATGATGATCCCCCTGGCCATCTTTGGAAGCGGTCTCTACCTCTTTCGGGAACACGGGATGATCCCCATTGCCGTGGCCGAGCTGGCGCTGGGTACATTTTTACTGCTGTGGATGCCTTTCTACCACCGGTTTCAGGCCTGGGCCGCCTCCAAGCTGATGCTGAAGGGGAACCCGGAGTATACCCTGGACTTCAATGAGAAGGGGTATACTGTCTCCAGCACCACGGCCTATGGCGCCGCCACCGACCGCGCCGACTACAGCACCCTTTGGAAGCTGTGTGAGACCCGGGAGTATTTTATTCTCCTTCTAAATAAGCACACCGGATATATCATGGACAAGGACGGCTTTGTCCAGGGCAGCGCCGGGGAGTTCCGCCAATTCCTGGCCGGGGAGACGGGACTGGCATTTCAGTATTTCGACCTTTGACCGAGCGGCTGCTGACCCGCCGGAATGGCCTGGTCCCGCCGGGCGGTTCCGGCGTAGTAGAGACGAATCTCCTCCATCAGCTGCTGGGCCAGGGGGGAGAGGTAAGCATTTGTTTTATAGAGCAGGGACAGCGGCAGGGCCAGCTCGGGCACCTGTAAATCAAAGGAGGTCAGGTTCTCCCCCAGGTCGTCCTGGAGGCCGGTCTCAATCATAAAGCAGAACCCCGTCCCGGCCGCCGCCAAGCGCAGGGCGGTACGGTTGTTTGTGGTGTTCAGCTTGTTGGGGAAAGCCAGCTTGTTCTTCTCCAAAAAGTTGTCGATGTGCCGCCCCACCGTCAGATTGGGGTCCAGGGCCAGATAGCGCTCGTGCTCCAGAAGGTGCAGGTCAATGGGCTGCCCTCTCTCGATGCTGCGGGTAAACTCCCGGGCGAGTGGATGCTCCCGGCGGAGCATGAGAAAGATGCGCTCTTCCATAACCGTCTCGCTGACGATCCCCTTGGGGATGCCCATGGGGCTGGTATTCATAACGGCAAAGTCCACCTTGCCATCCTCCAGCCGGGTAATCAGCTCGCTGACAGGAAACTCGTGCAGGTTGATCTGGGCGGTAGGGTTCTGTGCCAGAAACTCCGGCAGCAGCTGAGGCATGAGGATGGAGCCCCGCCAGGTGCCGATCCCCACGTCCACGCTCTGCAGGCGGTCGCTGTTCAGGTCCTCCAGCAGCTGCTGGTACATGAAGGAGGTACTCTCCAGATACCGCTGATAGATCCGCCCGGCATTGGTGAGGACCAGCGGCGTCTGGGAGCGGTCAAACAGGGGTCCCCCCAGCTCCTGCTCCAATTTTGAGAGGTGCTGGCTCAGGCTGGACTGGGTGATAAACAGCTTCTCCGCCGCCCGGGTGATATTCCGCTCCCTGGCGATGGTCAAAAAATAGGATGGATTCCGATTGATAAACATGGCGCGTCCCCCCTCGATATCCTTTTCAGTATACCACAGGCCTGTCCCCCGCCGCAATACGCAGCGGGGGACAATTTCAAATCAGCGCCCCAATTCCATTAGTTCACACTAATGATATAATGGGCAATTTGGACCTTTACAGGCCGATTCAATTATGGTAATCTAATGGCACAAGGGAAAAATCTCACCAAACCATTTCTGAGAGGAGAAGTAGTGATGGCAAATATTTTGATTACCGAAAAGATGGACCCCGTTGGGCCCACCATGCTGGAGGAAGCCGGCCATCGGGTGGTGCAGGCCGACCGGGATATGGACATCATCCGCCGGGAACTGCCCCAAACCGATGTGATCGTGGTGCGCATTGTGGACCTGACGCCGGAGCTGCTGTCCCAGGCCAAACAGCTGAAGCTCATCAGCAAGCACGGGGTAGGCGTGGACAACATCGACATGGAGTGGTGCAAGGCAAACCATGTGGCCGTCACCATAACCCCTGGGGCTAACAGTCAGGCGGTGGCGGAACACGCCCTGGCCATGATGATGACCCTGGCCAAGCATATGATCCCCGTGTCCAGCGACTACCGGGACAAGGGCTTCTCCGCCAAAAACAGCCCCCCCAGCATGGAGATGTGGGGAAAGACCCTGGGTATCATTGGCTGCGGGCGCATCGGCAGTCTGCTGGCCAAGATGACCGCTTTCGGCTTTGGCATGAAGGTCTTGGCCTATGACCCCTACCTCACCGCCGCCCCCGAGGGGGTAGAGCTGACCGCCGACCGGGACCGGGTGTTCCAGGAGGCCGACTTCCTCTCCCTCCACCCCGTCCTCAATGACGAGACCCGGAACTGTGTGGGAGAGCGGGAGCTGAGCCTGATGAAGCCCACCGCTTACCTTATTAACTGCGGCCGGGGCCCACTGGTGGACGAGCCCGCTCTCATCCGGGCACTGGAGGCGGGCGCTATCGCCGGGGCCGGCCTGGATGTGACAGCGAAGGAGCCCTGCGAGCCTGACAGCCCCCTGTTCCAAATGCGTAATGTTATTTTGACCCCCCATTTTGCGGCCACGACCCTGGAGGCCGCCGCGGCCTGCTCCCGCATCGCCGCTGAGAATGTGCTGGATATCCTGGCCGGAAAACGGCCGGCGGGCCAGCTTGTGTAACATGTGATACATATTTAAGGAGGAATTATTATGCGTCTGGCAACCATCAAATTAAACGGCGCCGAGACCGCCGGCATCGTCACTTCCAAGGGCATCCTGCCCATCGCCTCTCTGAACGCGGCCAAGGGTACCGGCTGGAAAACCGATATGATGTCCCTCATTCAAGCCGGGGAGATTCCCGCTATGACCGAGTGGTACAATGCCGGCGGCAAGGCCGAGCTGGAGGGGATGGCCGGCCTGGTCCCCAGCGAGGATGTGGTCTACGCCCCCCTGTACCGCAGCCCCAAGCGTATTTTCGGTATCGGCCTGAACTATGTGGACCACGCCGGCGATATCGGCTCCGCCGCCCCTACCGGCTTTCCAGGCAGCTTCTTCAAGATGGCCGACACCCTGATCGGCCCCGGGGATGAGATCCGCCTGCCCAAGCTGAAGGAGGCCCAAAAGACCACCGCTGAGGCGGAGCTGGGCGTCATCATGGGCAAGGACTGCCGGGATGTATCTGAGGAGAACTGGCAGGACGCCATTGTGGGCTACACCACCATTCTGGACATGACCGAGGAGTCCATCCTCAAGGGCAACGACTTTGTCAGCGGCAACCCCCGGTATCTTTGCATTGTGAAGAACTTCCCCACCTTCTTCTCCTTCGGCCCCCAGCTGGTTACCCCCGACGAGGTGCCCGACGTGCTCAAGCTGGAGGTCCAGTCGGTCCACAACGGGGAGGTCTACGCCAAGAATATCGTGGCCAATATGACCCACCGCCCCGCCCGGCTGGTCTCCCTTCACAGCAGCATCCAGGGCTGGTACGCCGGCGACATTCTTTCCACCGGCACCCCCCGGGCTTTCCACATCCAGGACGGCGATATGGCCGAATGCCGCATCGTAGGCCCTGACGGTTTCGAGATGGCCCCCCTGGTCAACCCGGTCGTGGACTTGAAAAAGCACCCTGAGAAGGAGTAAATATCCGCGGGCCCCAAGGCGGCCCCTGCATCATATTTAAGATTGGAGAGATTATCATGAAAGCTACATTCGTTCTGACCCCCGCCGAAGCCCGCCGCCTCATCGCCAAGGCCGTCATTCAGACCCCTGAGTTCCAGAAGGCCTGGAAGGACGCCTATGTCCTGCTGGCCGGAGGCACCACCAACGCCTTCATCGCCCAGGAGCTGGGCTACGACGTGGAGCCCGGTTTGTGCACTGTGGGCAACAGCACGGACGGAATGCTGTGCGTCACCGAGCCCTCCAGCCGCAAGGGCTTCCCCAACGCCTTTTACAAGGGCCAGCCTGTGGACAAGAAGATAGACGAGGCCCTCCAGGACTACCACACTGACACCGTGATTATCAAGGGAGCCAACGCTTTTGACCAGGACGGCCACGTAGGTGTCATCACCTCCGGCTTTAATGGCGGCACGGTTCCCAACTTCATCGGCTACATGACCAGCAAGGGGTTAAAGTGGATCTGCCCCGTGGGCTATGAGAAGATGGTACCCAGCGTCCCCGCCGCCAGCCGGGCCCTGGGCGGCGCCAGCCATATCGACATCTCTATGGGCGCCGACCCCGGCCTGTACTGCCTGTCCGGCGCCGACATTCTCACCGAGGTAGAGGCCATCCGGATGATGTTCCGCTGCGAGGCCAAGGTGGTGTGCGCCGGCGGCATCGGCGGCAACGAGGGTGCTCACTACTGGGCGGTAGACGGCGAGGAGGCCGATGTCAAGGCCCTGGTGGACTTCCTGGAGCAGAACATCAAAGGCGAGCCCCCCGTCAAGGGCAACAAGGGCAACTGCGCAAACTGCCGCTATCCCGGCTGCAAGTACAACGGCCTGAAGCCCGAGGAGCTGCCCGCCTGGATGAAGAAGCGCGGGATTGAACGGTAACGTGAATATCAGTTTCATTGGCCTGGGCGCCATGGGTGGCGGCATGGCCATGAATCTGGCGCGGGCGGCCGGGAGGCGGTCTTTTCCCGGGCCAGGCCCATCCTGGAGCACATGGGCACCACCGTCCTCTATATGGGCGGCTATGGTGCCGGACAGCTGACCAAGATGATTAACAACTGCGCGCTGAATATCTGTGCCGCCTCCTTCTGTGAGCTGATGCCTTTGGGTGTCAAGCTGGGCCTGGACCCGGAGAAGCTGGGTGAGGTGCTGATGACAGCCTCCGGCTCCAGCTACGCCTCCCGGCTGCTGATTCCGGAGATATTGAAGGGCAGCTTTTCCCACGGCTTCTCCCTGGAGCGAGCTTATAAAGACATGACCAGTATGCTGGCGGTGACCGGAACCTACGCCGTGCCCCTGCCCACCCTCTCCGGAGCCATGCAGACCTATCAGCTGGCGCTGCGGAAGGGCTATGGCGGGGACTACAAGGGCGCTATGATCCGCTTTTACGAGGAGCTGCTGGGGGTGACCTGCCGCAGCACAAATCAAAACCACCGGTCCTTCTAATACAAGGCCGGTGGTTTTCTGTCTATCCAATTCTCCGCCGCATCTGCTCCGGGTTATCTGAAAAGCTGATTGCCGATTCCGCCGCGATCTCCCTCGCTCTGTAGAGCGCCAGCAGGGACTGATCCATTGTTATCATGCCCTCCGCGCCTCCGGCGGCAATCGCGTTGTCAATCTGATAGGTTTTATTGTCCCGAATCAGGCTTCGGATTGCATTGTTTACCCGCATAATTTCAAAGGCGGGCACCAAGTCCCCTTTGACGCCGGGCACCAGCTGCTGGGATACAACCGTGTGCAGCACCATGCTCAGCTGCGCCCTCACCTGCTCCTGCTGGCCGCTGGGGAAGGTGTCCACAATGCGGTCGATGGTGTTGACCGCCCCCTTGGTGTGCAGCGTGGCAATGAGCAGGTGGCCCGTCTCAGCCGCCGTCATGGCGGTGTGGATGGTCTCCTGATCCCGCATCTCCCCCAGCAGGATCACATCGGGCGCCTGCCGCAGACAGGCCCGCAGAGCCGAGGGATAGTCTATGGTATCAATGGCGATCTCCCGCTGGCTTACAATGCTCCGCCGGTTTCGGTGAAGGTATTCGATGGGGTCCTCCAGGGTGATGATGTGGCACTCCCGCATCCGGTTAATCCGGTCAATGATACAGGCCTGGGTAGTGGATTTTCCGCTGCCCGCTGTGCCGGTGACCAAAATCATACCGTGGGATATGTCCGCCAGGGCTATGACCTGATCTGGGATCTTCAGGTCACGCCAGTGGGGGATATCGAAGGCGACCACCCGGATCACCATGGCCATTGATCCCCGCTGCCGGTAGACATTGACCCGGAATCGGGCCAGTCCGGCCGCCGAGAAGGAGAAATCGTCATCCCCCTCCTCGTAATAGCGGTCCATGGGGCGGTTCGCGGCGGCATAGGCCTCCCGGACCAGGGTCTCCGCCTCTCTGGGCATCACGCGCTCAGCGCTCAGGGGAATCAGTCGATTCTCCCGCTTGGCGCACACCGACCCGCCGGCCACCACAAACAGGTCGGAGGCCTGGTCGGCCACAGCCTGCTTCAAATATTCGATCAGTCCCATACCGGACCCTCCTTTAATATACCACACCGTCCCACAGCTCCAGCTCCTCGCTCGCCTCCCACTCCTGGGAGGGCATGGCCTGCCAGCGCAGCACGTTCCAGCTCCCGTCTCCGCCAATATACACCAGCGCCTGGAGCTGCTGGGTCTCTGAGATGGGACAGGCGTATTGGGCGTAGCTCCCATCGCTGCCGTAGAACGCTACCCCTTCGGGCCGCTCTCCCCGCCGCAGCCGAGCCAGAATCTCCTGGGCCTGACAGTCGGCGGCGTAGTAATCGGCCACTGCCTGAGCCGTGGCGTCAGCCAGCCGGACATCGGCCTGTACGGTGGTCAGGCTCAGCAGGGCGAATATGGTCAGGCAGAGCACCGCGAACACCACCAGCAGGGACACGCCCCCCACCGCCGGCGGGGAGAAGCGCTCCCGATTCTCAGTCCGCACCGCCGCTCACCTCCTGCTGCCAGGCCACCTCAAGCTCAAAGATTACCTTCGGCTCCTGGCCCACATGGTAACCCGTCACCACATATACCTTCGCTTTCCAAAGGCCGGGAACCTCTGTGGGCACGCCTCCGGACTCCAGGCGGTACACACCCTCCTCCACCGGGTTCCAGTCCTCGTCAAACTCCTGAAACAGCAGCCCCTGATAACACTGATAGCCCAGTTTTTCCGCCGCTTTCACCTGAGCATTTCCCATATCTCCCCCAAAATGGCGGAGGGTCTCAGCGGCGTTCTGGCACAGGGTAACCGCCCGGTCCCGGACCTCGCTGTCCTTGGACAGGCCGTCTGACTTCACAAAGGCCTGTAAACACAGCGCCGCCGCCAGGGCGAACACCAGCAGCATCACCATCTGCTCCATTAAAATAAGGGGTGGCTTATGCTTCATCCCGCCGCCCCCTCTCCACCGCGCGGCTTGAGGTACAACCTGTCCGTTCCGCCCGCGCCAGTTGTGATCTCCACGGTCAGCAGCCCGCCGTCCATGGCAAACGACAGGCCTCCCACCTCCATGATACGCTCTCCGTCCTCTGGGTCCAGCGCTATCCCCTCGCCGGAGTACAGTTCCATCAAATATCCGTCATACCAGTAAACTCTCGTCACATACCCGCCGCTGGTCAAGGTCAGCGCCTCGGTCTGGCCGAATGGCTCCACCGTCACGCCCCCCCGGACGTCCCCCTGATGCACACGGGAGGTAATGTACTGCGCGCAGATTCGCCGCTCATAGGACTCCCGGTCCCGCTGCGTCAGCCGCTGATAGGCCCCCGCGCCCGTGAGCAATACGCCCAGCACACAGGCGGCGAACACACCAAACAGCAGCAGCATCAGCAGCCCATCCATATGGTGTTGACTGGCTTGTCTTCTCATGGCAGGTTCTCCAGCACAGTAATGTCCGGCATCAGGTTCTCCGCGATGGCGGTGTAGTGGACCGTATAGCGCTTCTCATCGATTTGGATTCCATAGTGTTTTGTCAAATAGTCCAGGCTGGAGGGGTAGGCCCCCTCCGTGGAGTAGCAGGCCACGCACCCGCGCCGCAGCGCCTCCTCCAGCTGGCGCAGGCTCTTATCGGAGTGTCCGCTGTCCAGATTGTCCACAGCCAGGGCAAAACACAAAAACACCCCCACCGCCAGCGCAAGGGGCAGCAGGCATCGAAGCATATTTATCCAACCGTTTTTTCTCCGTCCCATCGCTTCACCCGATTGCCGCCATGATATTCATCAGCGGCAGCATCACTGACAGCAAGATCAGCCCCACCAGCACCGAGCACACCAGTACCAGCGCCGGCTCCACCGCGCCCACCAGGGCGTCCAGGGCGGCATCGCCCTCCTCACTCAGGTCCTGGGCAATCTTTTCCATAGAGGAATCCCCCGCGCCGCTGCGCTCGCCCAGCTCCAGCAGTCGGCACTGGCGTGCGGGCAGCAGGCCGCTGAGCCGCAGGGCAACGCCCAGGCTCTCCCCGTTTTCCAGCCGGGATTGGCAGCTCTGGCAGCGCTTTCGCGCGCCTCCCTCCATCAGATTGGCGGAGAGGGCCACCGCCTCCTCCACAGGCAGGCCGCTGGCCATGCCCATGGCCATGCCCTGGGCCAGCTTGGCATTATTCAGCTTTCGGGCGATCCCCCGGTCACCCCGGACAGCCCGCCAAAGTCTGGTCACAGCCGCCCGCAAAGGGGGAAGCACACTGAGCAGCATCCCCAGAACAACTGCCGCGCCCAGCACGATAAACAGCACTGGCATAATCTCCTCCAGGCGCTGCCCAAGGGCAAGGAGCCATGCCGCCGCCCCGGTGAGCTGCCCGCCCAGGGAGGCGTATACATCGTCAAAAATGGGCAGCACCTTGACCAGCAGCACTCCGATGACCAACAGCATCAGTGCCAGCATCACCATCGGATACATAACCGCGCCGCGGACACGCCGGCTCAGCCGAGCCCGCTCCTCGTAGTACCAGGACAGGGCGCCCAAAGCCTCCTCCGTCCGCCCTGTCCGCTCCCCGACCTCGACCAAGCCGCTGACATAGACAGGGAAGCTCTTGCTCTCCCGCAGCGCGGCGGACAGGGAGGCCCCCTCATCCACCTGCTTGGCAAGGGAGGTCAGCAGCTTTTTCTGCACCCCGTCCTCTGACAGCAGGGACAGCGCGTCCGATGTACCCACCCCCGCATGAAACAGCAGGGACAGTTCCAGGCATAAGCTGGCAATTTCTCTGTTGGAAATCTTATGTCTCATAAAAGCTCCCAGAAACAATATCAATCTTTGCGGGGCTGCAGGCCGGCAGCCCCGCAAAAGAAAAATCAATAGAGGTAGCGCACGGTATAATTTTTCCCGTTGCCAATATAGTCCATGATGGCCTGACTGCTGTTGCCCGAGGAAGCGAAGGTGGGGTCCATCCTCTGCCAGACTGTGCCGTCAAAATAGATGATGCTGTCAATCCAGCCTGTCTGCTCAGTCCAGACACTGACCCAGGCATGATAGACGCTGCCGGCATAGCCCACCACCAGCTTGCAGGGGACCCCCTGGCTGCGGAGCATCCCCGCCATCAGAGCGGCATAGTCGAAGCAGATGCCCTTGTTGTCGGCCAGGACCTTGTCCAGGTCGGGCAGATAGCCGCTCTGCACCGTCGCGGCCTTGGCGGTGTCATAGCTCAAATTGCCCACCACATAGTTGTAAACAGCCCCCACTTTGTCCAGAGGGTTGCTGAGATTCTGTGTCAGCTCCTTGGCCTTGGCGATGGTCTTGGCGGCCCCCTCATAGTTGACATACTGGTTGGGCCGCAGGAAGGGAGCGAACTCGTCCTTCAGCGTCACCTCAAATGCGGCGGAGGCCAGTACAGCGTATTTCTTTCCTGTTGTGTTCTGCAGGGCCGTCACCTTATAGCTGCCGTTGCCATCGGACAGGGGATAGGTCGTCCAGCTGCCGGTGGGCAGGTCGTAGGTGTAGGTCGTGGTGGGTCCGGTCACCTGCACCCGCAGCCGCTTGCTGCTGCTGCCGGGAAACCGAACCATGACATAGCCGTCCTGGATATTGGAGTAATCGATCTCAGCGCCGCCGCCGGTTTTCACCGATGTGCCCGAAGCGGCCGGCATCAGCATGGTGGACACGGCCGGCGGGGCAGAGGTCAGCGGCACCAGGTCCTCCTCCAAATGGGTCCCGTCAATGGGGACCTGGTCAATAAAGGCAGGCCCGGCGGCCTCCCCGCTTCCGCTGCTCTCCGGCGCGGAGGTATCTCCCTCGCTGCTGGCAGGGGGTTCCGCCGCCTGGCTGGAGGAGGCGGGCTGTCTGCCGCCTGTGCTGACAGGGCCAAAAGCGTCCTCATCCGCAACAGCCTGCATACAGCCCGTCAGCACACAGGCCATCAGCAGCAGGGGGATCAATTTTTTCAGTTTCATGGCAGCCTCCTTTTGTGAGCAAACCAAAGTTATCCGTCATTCCGTCTCAGCGCCCGCGTCTCAGGCCTGGGTCTGCTCCTCCTGGACACAGCGCACGGTGAAGCGCTGCCGTCCGCCAATGGTACAGGTAAACAGGGTCAGGTCGTAGCCGCCGTAGCCGTTGGCCTCCAGCATATCCCGGGTCTGATTGGGCCTCAGCTGCTCCATGGCGGCCACGGAGTAGGTGAACACATTGCCCGCCATGTCGGTGAACCGGACCATATCACCCACATTCAGATTTACCAGCTGGCCGAAGTGCCGCTTGTAGTTATGTGCGGCGATAATCATATTATTTAAATAGGCCGACCCGTTATAGCGGCAGGGGGCGATCTTTAAATTGGGGTAGCTCCACTCGTTTAGAACGGGCAGCTCCAGGTCCAGGGCCGGGATGCTGATGGTGCCGACATAGTAGTTTCCGTCAATCTCCGTCACTGGCATCTCCACCCGGGGGTCGATCTGATAGGCGGGGATAACTCCTTCCGGAAGGTCCGTTTCGCTCGTTTCGTCGATTTTCATTGTCAGCGCCTGGAATGCCGCTCCCGCGCTGGCGCCGGCCCGGCCGTCCTCCCACATGTTGTAGGCGGTCAGACCACCTGCGCCCAGCAGCAGCAGCAGTCCCAGGGCCATACAGATCAGTCCGTCTCTATTCCTCATCCTGCGCCCCCCTGTGCTTCACCCAGCCAATCAGGAACAGGAACAGCCCGCCGACGGCCAGCAGGGGCACCGGCCACCACAGCTGCCCGGTTTGGGGCAGATCCGCCAAGGGCACGTCCGGGTCGTCCAGCTCGATGATCTCATAGGGGTCGCCCGGGGTTTTAGGCGGCGGTCCCAGGGGCACATCCGGGTCGTCGATGTCAATGGGAGGCGTGGGAATATCCGGCGGGTCATCAGGCGTATTATCATCCGGATCTTTCGGATCATCCGGACGGGTATTCGTAATCTTATAATTTTTACCGTTATTTGTGGAGACGCTCACCTGATACCCGCTGACCCCCACCTCTCTCACGGTCCACTCGCTTTTAGCGTCCAGGTCAGTCCAAATGTGGCTCCAGCCGTTTTCCTGGCTCAGGGTCACCGTCTCATGCAGCTTGCCGTTGCCCCACAGCTCCACCTGAATGCTGGCCGGATGGTCGCTGAGCGGTCTCCCGGCCTCGTCCAGCCAGACTTTGCTCACACTCACCGAGGTCGGCTTAGGTTTCTCCGGGGGCGGGCCGGGGTCGGGTCCGGGTGTATCCGATTCAGCAGTGACTTTCTCCCTGAAATTTGCGTATACATCTGTGAGCCAAGTGTATGCTTCGCCCGCTTCCATCCAGTTAGGCAGGCAGACCAGACGGGGTTCGGTGGTATAGGTTGTTCTCTCCGCCTTGTCATAATAGGTTTTCTGAGGTTTTATCAGATAGAGACCCGGGGGCAGATCGCTGAACTTGACAACTGCCTTTCCGCCGTCAAGCTGGGTTTTCCCCTCCCTGACCGGTTCGATTCCGCTGCCCGGCAGCTCCGAGTTCAGCGTCGTCGCCAGAGTTTTCCACTCCCCGGCTGTCGCTTTAGGCTCCAGGTCCTGGTTCAGTTTTTTCAAAATAGTCTCAAACCCGCCAATCGCGGTGTAGTTCACATCCGAATCCACGCTGGCAACCTGATAGAGCTCTACCGGCAATCCGCCGCAGGGGAACTCCAACGTCAAGGAGCAAATCGTGTCCAGCGGAAGTTTTTTTGTCGGGGCATTACCGTTCGCCGCCAAAACTGTCTGGGTCAGTCCGGAGATACATATCAACAGACACAGGCCCCACGAAACGGTTCCGCGCAGATATGTTTTCAGTCTCATATGCCCGCCTGCCTTTCCACGCCCAGCGCGTCAAGCGGCTCAGGGCGTTATATTCTTCTGAAAGCTCTTCTTTAATTTTTCTTTCTTTTTCTTCTTTTTTCCACCGGGGTTGACAATCAGCCACACCGCCAGCAGGAAGAGCAACGGGGCGGCCAACACAGGGGCCACCAGCATGGGGTCGACGCGTATCGCGTCGGAGGTAATTCGGGCCGAGCCCGAACTGGGATTCTCAATTCGAGTTCCCCGCACCAGCAGCCGGTGGCTGTTGATGCCGTAAGGGGTACAGGTCACCAGGGTACAGTAGTCCTGACCCTGTACAATGCCCAGCTCGCTCATCTCCTCCGGGAGGACAATGCGAATCTGGTTCACCTCATAGGTGAGTGTCTCGTTCAAAATTTGCAGCTGGAAGTAGTCGCCCTCGGCCAGCTGGTCCAGGTCGGTGAACAGCTTGGCGCTGGGCAGGCCGCGGTGGCCGGACAGCACGCAGTGGCTGGACACGCCGCCCACCGGGAGGGAGCTGCTCTCGATATGCCCCACCGCCACCTGGAGGACGGCATCGTCCGTGCCGTGGTAGATGGGCAGGGTGCAGTTGATTTTTGGGATATCAATATAGCCCATGATGCCGTCGCCGGCCATATTCAGCTGGCCGCGGTAGTCCTCCCACTCCTGCTCTGACAGCAGATAGGGTGTGGACCGCCCTGACATCCTCTCGTTATAGGCACAGGCATTCATCCAGATTTGCTCGTAATCGACGGCGGACAGTTCCGCCACCGCCTCGGCATAGTTGGAAATGGCCCGTGATTGATGAAAGGAGTTCCAATAATCGCTTGCTGTGGGGTACAGCAGCAGGGCGACCCCCGCCAGCAGTACTCCTATCAGCAATACGGTAGAAAGATGCTTCTTCATCTGCTTCAAGTCCCCCGCCGCGCCGCGGCCTTACCGCGGCGCGGCGGGGGCGCGGATCCTTTATTTACGGTCTTGCTGTTGTTTGTGTCTTACTCGTCGTCAGCACTGCCCACACGGCGCTTGGTAACCAGAAGGACTACCGCGCCAATGGCCAGCGCGCCGCCGGCAATGTAGAAAATGGTGGTGCCGATGCCGCCGGTCTCGGGCAGCCGGGTGCCCTGCAGGTTCTCGATCTTGGCATAGCCGGCATCGTCGAAATAGTCGTTCTCAATATGAAGGGTCAGCTTGCCGGCCTCCTTGCCTTCAGTGGGAGTGGTCGAGGCATTAATGACAATCTTCACAGGCTTGCCGCCATTGATGGGGTTGTAGTTAGCGGGGGCAGTTTCGACCATCCAATAGGTCCCAGCCTCCAGGCCTTTCACGTTATGGGTAACAGTGCCATCTGTAGCTTTATTCTCCGTCAGCACTATACCAGCAGCGCCAGCAATCAGATTGCCGTTTTCATCAACCTGATCCTCAGGATACAGAGTGAACACCGCGCCCTCCAGCGGATCTCCGTCGCCGTTGACCTTGTCGATTTTCAGCTCCAGCTCAAAGACCTTGGCGTTGTCCTCGTCAACGATACCGCCGCCGTTAATTTCCAGGCCGACCTTGTTGTTGTTGGTATCGTTGCTGTTAGCCCCGGTATTGGTCGTCTCATTGCCGGTGAAACTGGCCTTATAGATCACTTCGATATAGTCGCGGCCCTCAATATTGTCGATATTCTCCACATGAGGAATATCAATGTGGAACGTGCAATCATCACTCGGATCTGTACTAATCGTATAATCTTGGCCCTGACCCAGCTCTCTGAGCAAAGTTCCATCGCTCTTATAGGCTTTAACAGCTTCAATTTCTTCATAGCCCAGGCCGGCACCCTGGGTATCGTGCAGGGTGATATTGTAGCCGTTTCCTATCCCGCCGTTCTCCACGCCTGACTTATAGGCATCAAAGTTATCGGGCAGGGTAACCGTCAGCTTAAACCGAATGCCTTCCCCGGCCTGTTCAGCGCTGTAAATCTCGCCGTCGGACCACTCATCGTCAGAAGTGGGGTCCCAGACCTCCTTTTTGACTGTGCTCTTGCCTTCCTTGGGCTTGATTGTGGTATCCGCGCCGGCAGTCAGCAGCATATAGGTGGTGAGAGAACCCGCTTCATCCTTAATGGCGAAGTAGCCGGTCAGAGGATTGTCAATACTATCACCTGTCTCATTGTTCAGACTGACAGTACGGGTGATTGCGCCGCTGTCGATAATCGCCATGGCCAGCTTCTCATTCGCCGTAATCCGGTCCTCCCGGCTGCTTTGGGGATAGGCGTTGATGATGAGGTCAGCCACCGCTCGGGCGCCTTCTGCGCTTCCGAGGTCCGCGGGCTTGCTCTCCGCGTTAAAAGTAGCGCCAGTGGCATCCAGAGCCACCAGGGCGTTCCAAAGCGCCTCCTTATCTGTTACCGAGGGGCCCCAGTCCAGAGTAGCCAGGTTAAGGCTGGTAGCGTCCGAACCCGCGGCCTTGAAAATCTGATAGGCGGTGAAGGTGTGCCCCTGACCGCTGGTGGTCAGTTTGATCTGGGTGGGCTGCGGCGGGTTATCGCTGCCGCTCCCCTGGGAAGCCATAGCGGGAGCAACCATTCCCAGCGCCAAAACCAGCGCCAGAAGGGAGGCCCCCAGTTTCTTCAAATTTTTCATATCCTATTCTCCTTTCGATTTCTCATGTTTTGAGGGGTAATCCTGTTTGGGGCATTACGTCTCATCCTTCGCCCCCCCTCTGTGGGTTCGCTTTTTATACCACAGGCAGCCCGCCGCCATAATCAGCAGCGTCCCCGCCCAAGCATACAGATTGACGCCTGGCCCACCGGTTTCAGGCAGCTCGTAGCGGTAATAGTTGGTACAAATGACATTCGACTGGCCGGTGCTCATGCCGCCGGTACACCGTATATCCTTGACGCGGTCCTTGCCCTCCACCGAGTAGGTCACCTGGAAGTCCGTCCTCTGGCCGACCTCCTCAATGGTAAATGTCACACGCTTTGGCAGGCCGCGTATCTCGATATACTCGCCATGCTTCAGTTTTATCTCCGCCGTCTTGGGCGCCACCGAGTTTTCGCTTTGATTGCCCGCAATTTGTCCCAACAGCTCCTTGCTCTCCTCGGGGGCCTCCGCACCCTTGCTATACTTATAGATGTCATAGGTGTCGGCAGTGTTGAACAGAGAGAGCCGGAAGGTGTACTCCTCACCGTAATCCGAATCCAGGCTGCTGTCCACCACTTTTTCCAGGCGCAGGTAGTTATCCCCGGGATTGGCCTCTGTGTAAGAGGGGACACTGATCATATTGGGCAGAGTAAACTGCATCCAGCAGGTGGAGCCGGAGGCGCCGCGCTCGGTGTAGTAGAAGTCCAAGAGGAAGGATTTTTCCTCGTGTCCCTCCTTACCGCCGGGAATATAGTCCCACAAGTCCACATATTCACCCACAGAGCTGTGAACACCGCCAATGTCACATACCATGCGGCCATCCAGGAATACCCACATGTCGTCATCGCCATAGAAGTAATACTCCAGCGGGCCAACGTAGCCCTCCGGGAGGGTAAACTGAACGGTAAAGTGCATTCCGAAATAGGCGTTGTGGTCCTCTCCGTCATCGCTATCCGGAAGCGTATTGTCCGTATCGTTGAACTTCGGCTTGCTTTCACCTCCAAAATGCGGGTCCGTATTGGTAACAGTATCCATTGGCCAGAAATTATTGGAGATTATCCACTTGGTCTTATTCCAGTTTTGTCTCATAAGACTGAAGCTCTCCAGATTCGACTCACTCATCACTCCGCTCACCGCAGTCAGGGTATAGGTGTCGCCGCTGCGGTCAAATACCAGATTCTGGTCGTTATAAACCGTTCTGCCCGGAACCGTTCCGTTCCCAAACAGGTTTGGCGCGTCCACATCCGCGCTGAACATCAGTTTGCCGCCAATGACCTGGCTGGTCAGGCCAAAGGTGCAGTCACCAAAGCTGCCCTTGCCCGCTTGTATAGTGTTATTGGTCCCATTGGACATATTCAGGTTGTTGCCGTTCCATTGTTCTGTTTCCAGCCCCATTTTCGTTTGACCGTTACCAAACGCAAGCTTCGCGCCGCTGCCCTTATAGTTTCCAGTATCATTGATCCCATGTTTTACTGTGTTTACGGGGCTTTTCCCATCATTGGGGCCGTTGGTAATGTCATAGTCGAAGAATGTGGCGCTATAATTGGCCCTATTTCCAGTCGCCCGGTAAATCAGCCGAATTTGAGTCCCTTCCGCAATACCGACGGTGTGCTCATCGACAGCATCCAAGGAGTTGGTATATTTCAAGCCGTCAAAATAGGGGTCCAGCGACACAGGGCTGTTCATAATCGGCTCTTCCGGGTAAAGCTGTACCGCTCCGTCTGGCTGTGTGACTCTGACTTGGGCCAGAGAGTAGTGGATGCCGCCGCCGTCATCAAACTTATCCACCACATCGCTGAGATCCTTCGTGGTCATCCCGTCGCCGTTGCCCGCCATGGTATCGTACTGCTGTGGGGCATCCCGATAAATCTGAGTTTCTTCCAGCTGAAATACTACCTTTCGGCTGGTTCGATCCAGCATCAGCCGCATTTGTTGGGTGTTGAGCGTCCCGTTCTGCGGCAGGACCGGCGCTGTCCTGTTATTCCCGGCCGCGCTGGTGTCAATGAAATCCAGCTCGACATATCTGTCTGTTCCGTCTACACCTGTTTCGTTTTCAAGAACGGGCCGGTTCAGCAGGGCGTAATACTCCACGGTGTAATTGGGGAACTGTCCGGCCTGGGCCGCAAACGCCACCCCGCGCGCCCGGGGCGAGACCTGGAACAGCATAGAGACAGGGCCAGCCACCGCGGTTTCATTCACCACCACGGAGCTCAGCTCGGTCGTCCCATTCTCAGGCGCCTCACTGGAGAACGCGCCCAACATGATCTCGGGAGCCGCAGTTTTCTCTGATTCTTCTCCGCTGTCGATGTCGACATCATTGTCAATCGCCATGGTATCCGCTTCCTTATTCACCAGCGCGTCTACCAGTTCTTCGCTGAAGACCACCTCGGCCTCGATCTTGCACTGGGACAGATCGACCTCCCGCCCGTCGCTGGAAGTGACGGAGAATGCCAGCACCGACAGGATCATCTGCTCCGCACCAGACTTCGGGACAGAGGCGGCAATCTCCTGATACTCCTGGCTGTCCTGATCCGGCTCAGTCACCTGGAAATTGATCTGTACTGACCTCTCCGGCTGAACGGCGGCCTCTGGCCCCTCAGCGGCCTCCTCTGGCCCCTCTGTCTGGCTGTCCTCCCCTGACTGGACAGGGGCTTGCACCAAAGGAATCTCAATCTCTCCGCTGGTCACGCTTGTTTTGTCAGCATCAGCACTGTTGCCGGCGTCCGGTTCTGCCATGTCTGTGCTGTCTGGCGCCGCGGAGGCATCTGTACGGTCTGGCGGCTGGGAGCTATCCGCACTGCCGCCGTCACTGATGTCTGATTCATCAGCCGGTCCTTCCGGCTGATGCCCCATTCCGCTGTCCTGGAACAGCGGAGCGCTGTCCTCTCCAATCAGTGTGGCGGGACCTGTAACATGGAAAATCACGTGGAATGCCTCAGACTCATATTCAAAATAATCATCCAGCTCTACCGCAGCCGGTTCCTTCGGTTCCTCCGGGTTCTCCGGTTCCCCCGGAATCTCCTGCTTCTCCTCCAGGCAGACCAGACTGTGGATGTGTTCCGGCAGCGTGCAGCGCAGCTCACCGCTCTCAAAATAGCACTCATCCGTGTGGATGTGTTCATTTTGTCCGCAGAAGTAAAGATTCTCCTCCTTGGGAACAATATCCATATAGCACTCTTCCGCATGGACGTGCTCCTCTATTCCGCACGAAAGCACCGCAGCCTCCACCGGTTCCCCCTCGGGGGTAAAGAAACACTCATCGGTGTGCTGATGGAGAACAATCTCCGGCTTTCCGCAGGTCAGTATCATCTCCTCGACCTCACCGGTCTCCTCATCATAGATGTACTCGTAGCAATTATCTGTGTGGGTATGGAGGACCAGCTCCTCCCGCTGGCAGGCCAGCAGCTCGGTGAACTCATAGCACTCATCAGTATGGATATGGCCGCTTTCCCGCTCCTCCTCCTGACAGCGCAGCTCTTTTGTCCACTCATAGCAGCTGTCGCTGTGAATATGACCCTGTTCCTCCTCTTCGCAGATGAGGATTTTCTCCTCCGGATAACACGCGTCGGTATGGGTGTGGCCTTGTTCCCCCTCTTCACAGACGAGGGTCCGCTTCTCCGGGTAGCAGGCGTCGGTGTGGGTGTGGCTCCCGCCCTCCTCCTGCGTACAGGTGAGTACCTTTTCCGCAGGGTAACAGGCATCGGAGTGGGTATGGCCGCCCCCCTCTTTCTGACCGCAGGTGAGGACCTCCTCTGTCTCCACCGTATAGCAGGAGCCGGAGTGGCTGTGGCCGGCCTCGATCACATTCCCCTCCTCATCCAGCACGTCGCTGCTCTCCGGCTGGCCGCAGGTGAGGACCTCTCTTGTCTCTTCCGTGTAGCAGGCGTCGGTGTGGGTATGGCCCTCCGTCTCCGCCTTGCCGCAGGTGGGCGATGTACCCTGCTCCGTTGTATAACAGGCGTCGGTGTGGGTGTGGCCCTCCGTCTCCTGGCCGCAGGCGGGGGTATCGCCGCGCTCCACCCGATAACAGGCGTCGGTATGGGTGTGGCCGTTCCCCTCCTTCTGGCCGCAGGCGGGCGATGTGCTCTTCTCCACTGTATAGCAGGCGTCGGTGTGGACGTGGCCGCTCGCGGCCTCCTGGCCGCAGACCAGCTCTTCGCTCCGCGTATAGGTATAGCAGGACGGTCCATGGGTATGGCCCAGACTCTGGCGCTCCTCACAAATCAGCTCCCGATGTTCCCGATAACAGTCGCTGCTGTGGATATGGAGTTCCCGCTCAGGAAGCGGGCAAATCAGCTTGCCCGTCATGTCATAGCATCTGGAATCGTGGGTATGGATCACAATTTCTCCATCCTGCCCCACAGTGCAGATCAGCTCCGGCTGGGGAGCGACCATCTCCACTGTCCAACAGGCTTCCGTATGTTCATGTGCTTCCTTTCCACACAACAATTTATTAGACTGTGTAACCGCGGGAATAATCAACGCGTAAGCAGTGGCGAACACAACGACAACCGCCAGACAGCGCAAAACCACCGCCCTGCGCCGGTTCTGCTGTCTGGTTGTCAGATAATACTGCACCCGCATTGCCAAGTTCCGCCTCATGCGCCGCTTCCCTCCTTTCATAAAGGATCAAATCATGATTGTTAAAGTCTACAGAATCCCCATCACGTTCAGGGGCCAGGCCCGGAATAGCAGCCTGCCGACGATCTGCTCATGGGCGATGCAGCCCAGCACAGAATTGCGGGAATCCAATGATACGCTTCGGTGGTCCCCCATCACAAAGATCCTGGACTCCGGGACCTGATAGGGGAGTGTGATATCGCAGTTTCCAAAGGCCTTCTCTGTCAGGTAGGGCTCATACAGCTCCCGGTCGTTGACAAACACTGTGCCCTCTTCGTTGATGTTGACCCAGTCTCCCGGGCCGGCTATTACGCGCTTCACCAGAATTTTGTTGTCGTAGTAGAAGGCAATCACGTCTCCCGTCTGGAAATCGGACCCCTTCAGGGCAACCACCACGTCTCCTCCCGTCAGGGTGGGGGTCATGGAGTTTCCGCTGATCTGGAGCACCGGCACCCACAGCGTAGCCACCAGCACAGCGGCCGCCGCCACGGTAATCAGGGCGTAAATCGTGTTGCGCATTACACGGCGAAACCGCCAGCGGTATTTCTCCCGCCCCAGCTCCGCCTCCAGCTGCTCAATGGAGGGGATCTCCAGAGGTTTGCGCTCTTTATTCTTCTTTTTCATGCGGTCTCCATTCCTAATCATGTTGCCAGCCGAAAAAGAGAGTTGTCTTTCCGTTCTCTTTCTTCTTTTTCACTCGGAAAGGCAGCTTGCTCTGGCTGGACGCCTCCCGCTTTTCAGAACGGCGCTCCGGCGCGGCCGGACGGCGCCTCGGCTCCTGACCCAATCCGGGCTCCTCCGGGGGGTACTGCCTGGGTCGGGCCGGCGGCTCCGGGGCACTATAGCGCCCTGACTCCGGCGGTCTGGACCGGGGCGGCTCCGGGGCGTAGGCCCCGTCGTCCTGGAAGTCCCACTCGGCTTGAGGCTCCTCCGGGGGGTACTGCCTGGACCGGGTCGGCGGCTCCGGGGCCCTATAGCGCCCTGGCTCCGGCGGTCTGGACCGGGGCGGCTCCGGGGCGTAGGCCCCGTCGTCCTGGAAGTCCCACTCGGCTTGAGGCTCCTCCGGGGG
>JAAWPF010000114.1 GCA_022799835.1 Lawsonibacter sp.
AGCATTTTCGGCAATTTTTTCTGGGCAATGGCAGGAAAAGGACTATATGTTGTGGGAAGAAAAAGGTTACAAAACCAAATAGGAGGAAGAGAAATTGTAACAATTCTGCAAGAAGAGGAAACAAAACAGGGGAAGCCCCAAAGGGCTTCCCCTGTAAAAATTTTTAATATCTCCGGATCACCGCCACCACCCGGCCCAGCAGGGCGGCGCCCTCCCCATCGATGGGCTGGTACTCCGGGTTTTCCGGCAAAAGCCAGATGTGACCGTTGTCCCGGTGGAGGGTCTTCACCGTGGCCTCGTCCTCAAAGAGGGCCACCACGATCTCCCCATTCCGGGCCTCCTGCTGGCGGTGAACCACCACCAGGTCGTCAGGCAGGATCCCCGCCCCCAGCATGGAATTGCCCCGGACTCGGAGGGCGAAGTGTTCGCCGGACAGGCCTTGGGTGTCGAAGGTGAGGTAGTCCTCAATGCACTCCTGGGCCAGGATGGGAGAGCCGGCGGCCACATTGCCCACAACAGGCACCTGATTGGCGTGGGGATCGACCTCCTCGGCCACCGGACCCAGGGGAAAGCCGGGCAGGGAGATGGCCCGGGTCTTGCCCTCGGCCTTGACGATGACGCCAGCCTCCTCCAGGCCCTTCATATGGAAGTGGACGGTGGAGGGGGACTTCAGCCCCACCGCCGCACCGATCTCCCGGACGGAGGGGGGATAGCCGTGCTCATTGGTAAAGGCCAGAATAAAGTCGTAGATCTGCTGCTGTTTGCGGGTCAGGTTAGCCATAAGCAGCTCCTTTCAAGGGGACAGACGAGGGCGCCTGCGTTTGGATTTTTATTACGACCGTCATTATAACATAGATTTTCTGGTTTGTCAAACGGACGTTCCAGAATTTGGGTGATGTTTCATACCGCCTCAGCCCCTTACAGCGGGGGCATCTCGGGCAGCTGTAAGCGGTCCTGGGCAGCCATCAGGCGGGCGTCATAAAACCCGGCCTCCGACACCGACCGGTAGGGGATCAGCCACAGGGATACCGGGACGGTGACCAGGGTGCGCAGGATGACCGTCGGCGTGGAATAGATGACGTCCGTCAGCTGGTCCAACCAGGTCTCCATCAGGATTGCCTCGGGCGTCAGCAGTCCGGCGCGGGAGAGGCAGAGGAGGAGCACGGAGAAGGAGAGGGCGAGGTTGATGAGTTCCCACCCGATAAAGGAGAGCTCCAGCTTGAACAGCTCCATTTTCCAGCCACGCATCAACTCCACGCTGCGCAGGATGGGGATGGAGAAGCCGTCATCGGGCCGGTCGGCCAGCAGATAGGGGGCCAGGGCGTACCGCAGGGAGATGGCATAGAGCGCGATAAACAGGCAGATAACGAACAGGAGAACGAAGATCCAGCGCGTACCGTAGTCCCCGACTCCCACCAACACCATGGTAAAGGGGACGGACAGAGCCAGAGCCACCGGAAAATACCAGCCCAGGGTGCGGAAAAGGATGCTCAGCTCCATGAGCAGCACCCGCCCGGCTACCGAGAAGCCCTGCATCAGGGAGCTGACCCCCGGGTCCAGCTGCCGCCAGGTCCACAGGGCCCACAGGCACAGGCCGAACTGGACCACGGTCTGATACAGGATCAGCAGCAGCTGAAGGAAGATCTGGACCGTGTCGATAAAGGGTACGGGGGAGGACCCGGTCCCCGGGGTGGGGACCAGGCTGAACAGCCAGGCCACCCCGGTGGTCATGGCGATATAAGCCAGAGCCACCACCCAGAACTTGGGGTCGGTGAGGGCCATCCGCTCCCGGGCCTGACGCTTGAGTGCGCGGCGGTCGATTTCCATGAGACAGTTCTCCAATCTTGAAAATTACTCCCATTTCTCCATGATTTGCCTGATCTGGTCGGCCAGCTTGGCCAGGTCCTTGTTGGACCGGCCCCGGCTGCGGCTGACCAAATCGGCCAGACCGCGGGACACGTCCTGGAGCCGGGCATAGGCGGCGGAAGGCCGGGCGGCGGAGCCCACCGTCTTCTTGACCTCCAACACCACGCCCTTGGCCAGCATACAGTTGGTGGACAGGTCGTAGACCTCCTCATAGAGAGGGGCGTGGGCGGGGATGCCCCGCTGGTTCAGGTCGTTGGCGAACAGCTCGGTGACCTCATTGTCCCCGTGGACCACAAAGACCTGCTGAGGCTTGGGGGAGAAGTGCTCGATCCAGCCCAGCAGATGGTCCCGGTCGGCGTGGGAACTCAGGCCCTTGAAGTTGACAATTTTGGCCCGGACAGAGATATCCTCGCCAAAGAGCTTCACGCTCTTGGCCCCCTCCAGCAGGTGGCGGCCCAGAGTACCCGCCCCCTGGTAGCCCACAAAGACCACGGCGCACTCAGGCCGCCACAGGTTGTGCTTCAGGTGGTGGCGGATGCGGCCGGCGTCGCACATGCCGGAGGCGGAGATGATGATTTTGGGGGTCTTGTCGTCATTCAGGGCCCGGGATTCCTCGGTGGACTGGGTGAGGGTGAGGCCGGGGAAGGTGAACAGGTTCTCCCCTCCCTGGATGACGGCGATGGCGTCGTCGTCCAGATAGCCCTTCAGGTTGCCAGAGTATATCTTGGTGGCCTCAGCGGCCAGGGGGGAGTCTACATAGACCTTGAAGGAGGGCAGGGACTTCACCAGCCCGTCCCGCTTGATCTCCCGCAGGTAGTACAGCAGCTCCTGGGTGCGGCCCACGGCGAAGGAGGGGATTACAATGTTGCCCCCCTTGGAGAAAATCTCGTCAATGAGCTCGGCCAGCGCCCCGGTGTAGCTCTCGGGTGGCTCGTGGTTCCGGTCGCCGTAGGTGGACTCCATGACCACATAATCGGCGCTGTCCACAAAGGAGGGGTCCCGGATGATGGGCTGGTCCTGGTTGCCCAGGTCGCCGGAAAAGACGATTTTCTTGGTGATGCCGTTCTCGGTGGCCCAGATCTCCAGAATGGAGGAGCCCAGCAGATGGCCGGCGTCGGTGAAGCGGACCTTGACCCCCTCGCACAGGTCGAAGAGCCAGCCGTACTCCACCGTCTCCAGCATATGGATGGCCTCCTCTGCGTCCATCAGGGTGTACAGCGGCTCTATCGGGGGCAGGCCGGCCCGCTTGCCCTTCTGGTTGTGCCACTGGGCGTCCCCCTCCTGGATGTGGGCGGAGTCCCGGAGCATCACGCTCATCAGCTGAGCCGTCAGGCCGGTGGTGAGGATGCGGCCGTTGAAGCCCTCCTTCACCAGCAGCGGAATGCGGCCGGAGTGGTCGATGTGGGCGTGGGTGACTAAGACGTAGTCAATGTAGTTGGGCGCAAAGTCCAGCGTGTTGTCGTCGTGCTCGTCCTGGCCCTGCTGGAGCCCGCAGTCAATCAGAATTTTCTTGCCGTTGACCTCCAGACAGTGGCAGCTGCCGGTGACCGCGTGGGCGGCGCCGAAAAATGTCAGTTTCATGGGATAGCCTCCTTTGTGTACAATGTGGGTGCTTGTCTCTATTGTACACCATCGCAGGGGAAAAAGCTACACCAATTTGTGAATAATGTGTAAGAAATAGCAGCTCCCTCTATTTGCAGAAAAGAGCGGTGGAATCCTCCGGGTAAGTATACAGAGTCTCTACCGGAAATCCAATGCAGTCAAGCAGTCCCTGGAAAAACGCCTCCCGCTGTTTTCGCCCGTCATCCGTGCCTGTATACACGATTTTGCCATCTTCTCTATAGTACCAGTAATATTTCACCAGAACGAAGTAATACAGGATATCGTTCCGTTCAGGAAATTCATAGACCTCTTCGGCCGTACCCTGCTCCAGATGATAGTGCCGGTTCGGCATCAGCTCAAAATACCACATCCGCCCCTGCTCATTGCTCAAACGTCCCTCTTTTGCGCAGGAAAGCCCTATGCTCCATTCATACCACTTTTCGCTGCCGCCCCAGATGAGGTGACTGCGCCCAATGTATTTTGGCAGGCCCGCTCCCCGCACCTTTGTTTTTTTGATGTATTTGTCCAGGCGTTCCACGATCCCCTCCAGGTCCTGGGGCTTGCAGACGATCCCGTATTCCGCCGCCTCGGCGTATACCTTTCTCTCATCCTCTCCGGGGCGTATTCGCAGGTTCCAAAACATCATGATACCTCC
>JAAWPF010000115.1 GCA_022799835.1 Lawsonibacter sp.
GCCCTTGTGGCGGATGGAGGCGAACAGCGCGCCGTAGTCATGGACGGCGCCGAAGAAGATGCCGCCGATGAGAATCCACAGCATACAGGGCAGCCAGCCAAAGACGGCCGCCTGAATGGGGCCGTTGATGGGGCCGGCGCCGGCGATGGAGGAAAAGTGGTGTCCCATCAGGACGGGGGCTTTGGCAGGGACATAGTCCATGCCGTCCTCCAGCTCATGAGCTGGAGTAGTCTTGGTGTCGTCCACGCCCCACTGCTCGCTCAGCCATTTTCCGTAGAAAATGTAGCCGCAGATCAGGATGGCGCAGCCAATGATAAGTACCAGTACTGCATTCATTATTTTTTCTCCTCTCCTAAATTATGATGATGCAGGAATGATGCGGTCCGTCAGCCGTTTCAGGTCCTTTGCCAGGGCTTTTCCGGCCCGGTTGACGGTGATTTCGCCGTTGGAAACATCCACGGCGGCTATTCTGAACTCCATCCATCCATGGAGCGATAGCTTAAATTCCCGGCGCCTCTTCAGCTTTTTCAACTGCTCCAGAGCGTCCGGACTGGCGCTGTCAAACAGCGCCACGGCGGTGAGATAGGTATACATATGCTGGGAGTGGGGCTTCACCCGGGGCTCGCCATCCTCCAGCGTGCGGCGGAAGATCTCCTCCACTCCGGCGGCGGTCAGCCCGCCCGCGTCCCACAGGTAGAGGTACTCGTGGTTTTCCGCCGCCCACAGCTCCGCCTTCTTCACCAGCACATACTGGCTGTCCCGCGTGTGGCAGTCGCACCGGGCCTTCAGGGAGGTGCCGTCATTGATCTCCTCAATGTCGTAGTAGGCGGAGTAGGCCTTTTTCAGCCCTTGCAGGACCCTCTCGCTGAGCTGAGACACGCAGGTTCCTCTCTTTCTCCCCTGTCCAAAAACAGGATTTGTGAATAAACTGTGAAGCAGAGTTATCATATCAGATTTATCCACTTTTTTCAAGTAAATTGTTTGGTGCATATATACAAAATCCAAGTTCATATTTTATATTATTTTGCACATGTGTACAGTCTCCTCCCCACCCTGTTCATTGACAACAGCCCTGAGATTCAGTAAAATGGGGATACCGCGCAATCTCTTATCCGCCCGCAAGGAGGTACCCGCTGTGGTCCGTGAGAAAGACACACTCTCCCCGCCCCTGGAGGCATACGGCCGGCTGGCCGCCCCCTCCCTCTTTTTCCTGGTGGTCATCTACTATGAGGAGCTGTTCCTGAAAATTTACTGCTTCCACACTCTGGCTCCGGAGTGGGCAGTCTTTACCTTTCTGTTCACTCTGCCGGTAGCCCTGCTGCTGGGGCTGCTGTGCGGCGGCGTCACCCCCCGCTGGGGGCGGGTGCTGCTGCCCCTGTGCACCGCGCTGGCCTCCCTGTGGATTGGCACTCAGGTGGTCTACTACCATCTGTTCAAGGCCTTCATGTCCCTCTTCTCTCTGACCAAGATGGCCATGGTGGCCCAGTCCTTCGGGGAGATGGCGGTGGGCAACGTGCTGTCCAACTGGTTCCCCATCCTGATGATGGTCGTGCCCACCGTGCTCTCCTTCGTCTGCCGGGCAAGGCTGGTGCCGGATACGGGGCCGGACGCAGTCAGGGGACGGCGTCCGCGGTGGGCGGCCATGGCCGCCGCCGCCCAGCTGGCCGCCATGGGGCTGGTGCTTCTGTGCGGCGGCGGGCGGCTCTCCCTGCGGTATATCTATTACCGCGCCGCCACACCGGAGCTGGAGGTCCGGAGTTTTGGGGTGTTCACCCAGACCCAGCTGGAGATTAAGCGGGTCCTCTTCGGCATCCAGCCGGACGAGCTCCTCGCCGCGAATGAGCCCGCGCCAGACAAAGCCCCGCCCGACCTGGAGCCCACCGTCCCTCCCGGCGAAGCCCCCCCGCCTCCCGACTACAGTGTTTTTGCTCCGGAGACCGTCCCCGGCTGCCACACCCTGCCCATCGACTTCGACGCCCTCATCGCCAACGAGGAGGACGAGGGGCTAAAGCAGGCCCACCAGTGGTTCTCCCAGCGGGAGCCCACCCCGGAGAACCTATGGACGGGCTACTTTGAGGGCAAAAACCTCATCTGGATCGTGGCTGAGGGCTTCTCCACCCTGGCCATGGACCCCCAGCGCACCCCCACCCTGTGGAAGCTGTCCCATCAGGGCTTCGTCTTTGACAACTTCTATACCCCTCTGTGGGGGCTGTCCACCTCCGACGGGGAGTACGTCACCACCACCGGCCTGATCCCCAAGCCCGGGGTGTGGAGCTACTCCCTCTCCTCAGACAACCACATGCCCTTCGCCCTGGGCAATCAGCTGCGCAAGAAGGGGTACTCCACTTTCGCTTTCCACAACTACCTTTACAACTACTACGATCGGGACAAATCCCACCCCAACATGGGGTATGACTATTACGCCCTGGGCCGGGGGCTGGAGCTGGAATCGGCAGACGCCTTCCCCCCCTCCGACCTGGAGATGATGGAGAAAATCGTCCCCATGTTCGTCAACGAGGACAGGTTTGCCGTCTATTGCCTCACCGTCAGCGGCCATCTGACCTACACCCTGGATACCAATGCCATGTCGGTCCGCCACTGGGACGAGGTGGCCGGCCTGCCCTACAGCGAGGAAGCGCTGTGCTACCTGGCCTGTCAGATGGAGCTGGAGCTGGCTATGGAGAGCCTCATCAGCCAGCTGGAGGCGGCGGGCAAACTGGATGACACGGTGATTGTCCTGTCTGCCGACCACTACCCTTACGGCCTGACCGACGAACAGTACAGCGAGCTGCTGGGCCATGAGGTGGACCCGGTGTTTGAAATTTTCCAAAACACCCTGATTCTTTGGAGCGGCGATATGGAAGGCACCGCCGTCCATGTGAACAAATTCTGCTCCAGCCTGGACGTGATGCCCACCCTGTCCAACCTCTTCGGCCTCCGCTACGATTCCCGGCTCATCATGGGCTCGGATATTCTCTCCGCCGCCGACCCCCTGGTCATCTTCGCCAACTACAGCTTTATTAATGAGGCGGGGTACTACAACTCCATTACCGACCAGTTCACCTGCTGGGACGGGACAGAGCCCGCCCCGGAGGAGGTTTCCGAAATGGTGGCCGAGGTGCAGAACCGGGTTGCCTACTCGGGCACCATTCTGGACTGCGACTACTACCGCCTTATTCTGAACCAGGCCGGGCTGGCCGCTCCGGGGTAACGGCTGTCCCAAAAGCAGACAGCGGCAGGGCCCGCCGGAAAACCGGCGGGCCCTGCCGCTGAAAAAAGAGAGGAAGTACCTATATGGAGAACCGTCCACGGACGGGAATTTTTGGTCTGCCGCACCAAAGCGGTGCCCAGGGGCGGCAGTAAGGCGCATTGCCTCGCGCCATGAGGCTTTGGCTGCTGATGGAGCACCAAATATGTCCGGTATTTTGCGCATGTTGCCGGACCGTGGGGCCGCTTCTGCCGCCCCGGTAGAAATCAAGTCAGTTCCTTGATCTGTTCATAGGATACCACATACTCCCCCGCCAATCTTCACCAGACTTGGAACTTTTTGTGAAGATTCTATGAAGAGAGCCGGGACAGCCCTCGCTGCCCCGGCTATTTTTACATATCGTGCCCTTCCCGCTTCATCCGCATCTCCAGCTTGTCCGCCATGGGGTCCTGGGCATTTGTGGCGGTGTCGGTTCGGTTCTGACCGGCGACGGGGGCGGAGCCCCGCAGGTCACGGCCCTGGTTTTTGCGCTTCTGTCTGCTCACTTTGCTCATGAAAAAGACCTCCTTTGTATTGGATGGCTTTATCATGTCCGGATCGGAGGCAAAAAATTCCTTATCTTCAAGCTTAATTGATTTAACCTATTTGAATGTTTGCCCATGCATTTTTTAGGTCCTCCTCGGTTGGATCTCCAAAATCTGTTGCCCACCCTTCAGCTTCTCTTTGTCTCTTTTTTTCGATGTTTTGCTGCATATTTCTTCTGCTGGCTGCATCTGAAAAGTATAGCCTATTGATAAAAACAGAGCGGGGGCGGGATTTCTCCCGCCCCCGTTAATATATTACAAGAGCAAAAATATCACCATATAGAGCAGGATAGAGACGAACATA
>JAAWPF010000004.1 GCA_022799835.1 Lawsonibacter sp.
CCGTTCCAGTGGCTCTCGTTCTCATAGCAGGAGGGGTCGGACAGCACCCCGGGCACCAGGCGGCACACCGCATCGGCCACCGCCATGGCCGGGATCTCCCCACCGGTCATGACGAAGTCACCGATGGAAATTTCCTCGTCCACACACTCCTCGATGAACCGCTCATCGATGCCCTCATAGTGGCCGCAGACCAGAATCAGGCGGCTGTAATCATCTTTCAGCCGCCGGGCGTCCGCCTGGGTGAAGGTCTTTCCCGCCGGGGACATGTAGATGGTGTGCACCCGCTCCCCCGCCTTCTGGCAGATGTGCTCCCAGCACCTGTAAAGGGGATCAGCCTGCATCACCGCCCCTCGGCCCCCGCCGTAGGGGTAGTTGTCCACCTGCTTCTGTCTATTTACGGTGTAGTCCCGAATCTGGTGGCACTCCACCCGGATATAGCCCCGCTCCTGTCCCCGGCCCAGCACAGATTCACAGAGCATATCCCCCACCACATCGGGGAATAATGTCATAATATCAATACGGTACATGGTCGTTCCGCCTTTCTTCCTGTTTACGGCAATATTATACGGTATCCCCTCCACTTTTTCAACGGATTCCCGGCAAAAATACTATCGCCTTTCTGGAAAAGTTATGCTATGATAGGAGTGACAAAATTCCTGCACCAAAGGGAGGTTTTATCTATGTACTGCACCCGCAAAGTTACCGATGACCTGATCTGGATTGGCGCCAACGACCGCCAGCATCCCATCTTTGAGGCGGCCCACCCCGTCCCCCGTGGGATGTCCTACAACTCCTATCTGCTCCTGGACGAGAAGACGGTCCTCTTTGACACGGTGGACCGCTCCGTCCAGACCCAGTTCCTGGAGAACCTGGACCACGCCCTGGGCGGCCGGAAGCTGGACTATATCTTTGTCCACCACATGGAGCCCGACCACGCCGCCACCCTGGGCGACCTGGTGCTCCGCCACCCCGAGGCCCGCATTGTATGCAACGGCAAGGCGGTGAACATGATCCGCCAGTTCCACGCCACTGACCCCTCCGGGGCCATTCTGGTGAACGAGGGCGATACCCTTTGCACCGGCCGGCACAACTTCACCTTCGTAGCCGCCCCTATGGTCCACTGGCCCGAGGTGGTGGTGAGCTACGACTCCACCGACAAGATCCTCTTCTCCGCCGACGGCTTCGGCTCTTTCGGCGCGCTGAACGGCGTACTCTTCGCCGATGAGGTGGACTGGGAGCGGGACTGGCTGGACGAGGCCCGCCGGTACTACACCAACATTGTGGGCAAGTACGGCCCCCAGGTCATGGCCCTGCTGGGCAAGGCCTCCAAGCTGGACATCCGGATGATCTGCCCCCTCCACGGCCCCGTGTGGCGTAAGGATTTTGGCCAGATTATTGATAAATACGTCAAGTGGGCCTCCTATGAGCCCGAGGTCCAGGGCGTGGTGATTCCCTTTGCCTCCGTCTACGGCCACACCGAGACCGCCGCCAATATCCTGGCCTGCCGCCTGGCCGAGCTGGGCATTCCCGTTCAGATGCACGACGTGTCGGTCACCCACTACTCCTATGTGCTGTCCGACTGCTTCAAGTACAGCCACATCGTCTTCGCCTGCCCCACCTATAACAACGGCATCTTCGACCCCATGGAGCATCTGCTCCGGGACCTGGCCCACCACAACCTGCAAAATCGGAAGGTGGCCCTCATCCAGAACGGCTCCTGGGCTCCCGCCAGCGGCAAGCTGATGTCGGAGATTCTGGGCGGGATGAAGAATATGGAGGTCCTCGAGACCCCTGTCACCCTCAAGTCCGCCCTGGCCCCCGGTCAGGAGGGCGAGTTGGAGGCCCTGGCCCAGGCGCTGGCCGCGTCGGTCAAGGGCGAGGAACCCGCCCCCGAGGCTGAGCCCACCCCGGACAAGCTCAAGGGCTTTATCTGCAAAATCTGCGGCTTCATTTATGAGGGCGATACCCTGCCTGACGATTTCGTCTGCCCCATCTGCCGCCGCCCCGCCGCCGACTTTGAGCCTGTACAGTAACACAAAAGACCGCCGCTCCCACATAGGAACGGCGGTTCTCTTATTCATCGCGCTCTATGATCCAAGCGCCGTTTTCATGCCGGACCGCAATCAAAATCTGTGTTTCCTCCGCGAAGCTGTCGGTGAATTCCCTGGCATGTTTTCCTCCGTTGTCATCGGTGAAGGAAATTATATAAGTGTAATTTTCCGCCGGACCAATGATAAATTGGCACAGCTGGGTGTCCTTAATCGGCTCAGGGGAGGCGGCCACCTCCTGGCCATCATGAGAAACGACGATATCTGATATTTCCCAGGCGGCATAGTTTGTCACGATCAGGTTTCCGTCCTGATTGGCTGGGCTCTCCTCATAGCAGCCTATCAGCAGAAGAAGCATACAAGCTGCCGCCAGCATCCAGCTTATAAATTTTTTCATTTATCCTCCTGTCCTCCGCCAGTCGGGTGTGACTGTTCCAGTGTAAACCGTCTTATCCCTTCACCAGTGATACCACCTTCTGCACGCTCTTCTCCGCGCCGCAAGTCTGAATAATGGGAAAAACCTCCTGATAGGCATTCTCTGCGCTCCCCGCATCCGAGGGGAAATAAACCCACTGTGTCATAAAGCTGTGGGCATAATTGCAGTGAATGTTGGCCGTATATACCTGCACAACCGGGTCCTCCACCTGACACTCCGTCTGCCGGGCGCAGTCCTTGCGGAAGGATAAATACTTTTGTCCGTCTCTGACGTATATAATGTGGATATTCAAATCCTCCTTGGGAATATCCAGCCGGGCGCTGAGTCCCGCATCCTTGTTGTAGGCGTTCTCCGCTTCCACCTTTTCAAAATAGAACCGGTCCCGGTGCGCCGCGATAATATCCTCCTCCATGTCCCGGTATTTTTCCGGGACAAGTACATTCAGAGTCAGGTCATTATACACAAATTGTTCGGTTACGTCCTGCCCATCCGCAGTTTCAATCGGGTTATGCTTAAAATAGTTCCTGCTTACACGGATACACATTCCATTTGGATCGATCTCTACGGGATACTGCAAACCGTTCATGGTATAAAGCGGCGTACCCTTATCGTCCATGCTCTGATAATTATAGAAATCCGCTACAAAAGCGCCGGCCTTCTCCTCCAGCTCGGCCAGGAGACGCGCGCTGCGCGCGGCGATTTCCAGGTATTGCGCAGGATCATCCTCTCCGGTGTACTGCACCTGGGTTGTGTAGAGGTTTTGGTACTCTTCCGGGGGCGCAGTTTTCTCCGCCTCACGGGTCCTGCCGCAGGAGGACAGTCCCGCTAAGCAGAGCAACGCCAGCAATCCGCTCAAATACTTTCTCATGATGTTCCTCCTTATCTCCCCGGCAGCTGGGGCGCCATGGTCCGGGTGTGGCGGATCTCCTCCCAGACGGTGGTTTTTTTCCAGAAACTCACCGCTGTGATGGGCAGCCAGGTGAGAAGGAACAGCCAGTAGGCACACAGCCCCTTCCACAGCCGGCGGTCCCATTTATGTTCCAGGGTGAGGACCACCCCGGCGGCGGCGGTGGCGGTCAGCGCGGCCCAGGCGAGGTTGCCGCAGGCGGCGGTCAGACCCAGGGCCAGGGCCTGGAGCAGGCTCCTCCCACCCAGCGAGGCGGCAAGGGCGGTACATACCAGTCCGGCCAGGGCGGACAGCTGGTAGGCGGGCAGCAGCAGGGTGGCCTCAAAGTCGAAGAGGGCCAGCCGGGGCTTCCGGGTCTGCTGCTCACCCAGTTCGGACAGGTAACGCTGGGCCACTTGCAGGGTTCCGCTGGACCAGCGGCGGCGCTGCGTAAAGGACTGCTCCCAAGTGAGGGGCTGCTCGTCATAGGTAATAGCCTTGGGGACATAGGCCACCTTCTCCCCCGCCAGGACGGTCTGGGCGGTGAGCTCCAGGTCCTCGCTGATGGTCTCAGTGCGCCAGCCGCCCAGCCGGTCCAGCAGCTTCTGTGTCACCATGAAGCCGGTGCCGCCGATCATGGCGGAAACCCCCAGCCCCGTCTTGCCCCCGTTGTGGAAGCGGTCCATCATCCAGTAGTAGATGGAGGAGCAGCCGGACACGGCGGTGTCGTAGGGATTCTTGCTGTCCCGGTAGCCCTGGGCGGCCAGCACCCCGGCCAGCCGGGCGTTGTTCATCTCCGCCAGGAAGCGGGAATCCACCACGTTGTCCGCGTCAAAGACCAGCCAGGCGTCGTACCGCCGGCCCCGCAGGCGGTTGTAGGCGAAGCGGAGGACCTCCCCCTTGCTCTTCACCGGGACGGTGCACTCCAGCACCTTGGCTCCGCAGTTTCGGGCCGCCAGAGCGGTATTGTCGGTACAGTTGTTGGGGATGACCCAGATATCATACAGCTCGGCGGGATAGTCCTGCATGAGGAGACTGTTAATCAGCGGGCCAACCACCAATTCCTCGTTTCGGGCGGCAATCAGAACCGCAAATTTTGTCCGTGCCGGGTGGAAACCGTAATCCATCGGCCTCCTCACACAGGCCAGTCCGGAGACCAGATACCACAGCCCCCATAAGCTCATCAAAACTCCCATCGTGCCCGTCAGGGCCAGCGCGGCAGGAAACAGCCAATCCATACTCCTGCGCCTCCTCTCCTTGTTGTGAGACTATCCTAGCAGAGGAATGTTAAGGACAGCGTAGGAGGAAAATTAAGATTTGATAAAGTTTTCTTAAAGACATGGGACAGCCCCGCCTGCGCATATCCATATAAAAAAGCCTTGGAGGAATGACTATGGAGACACGCATCGCGGAGCTGCGGTATAAGGAGGTCATCAGCGTGGAGGACGGCTCCCGCTATGGCTATGTGGGCGACATGGAGGTGGACCTGGAGTCCGGGCAGGTCAAAGCCCTCATCGTTCCCGGGAAGCGGCGGTTTTTCGGCCTGCTGGGCCGGGAGGAGGACAAGGTCATCCCCTGGGGGGCGGTGCGGCGCTTCGGAGAGGACATCATCCTAGTGGAGAAGTAACGAAAACGGGACGGCCCAGCCGTCCCGCTCTTTTATCGCTCCATAATCCACAGATCTCCCGGAGCCATTTTCACCGTGTAGGTTTTGCCCTGTTTCCCGCAGAACAGGCAGATGCCCTCCAGCTTGACAGACCTGCCCGGGTTTGTTCTGAGATATCCCTTGTCGTTCATCTCGAAATTAATACTGCCAAAGGCCGGGAACACCAGCTTGGCCTCGCCCACCTTTTTCGACCCGTAGTACAGCTCCGCAATGACATAGCCATCAATAAAGCCCGGCTTATCAAAAGCAGTCACTTCCCCTTCAACCGATGCCTCCGCTTCCACTGTAATGGATCCAGCGGCGGTGACCTTCGCCTGTACCCTGTTAAATTTCAGATATTGGAATACTTTTTTGCTGGAGGCATCGCTCACCAGCTTGACGGCCAGCGTGCTCGCTGTTTTCTCATACTCATCGGCCATAGTCGTCCCTCTCATATTGGCTTGAAATATGGCCATATTGATATCACGGGCCACCTGATTTTGCGCCCGGACAGCCTCATTGTTCTGCGCCGTGCGGGACAAGGAGGCCAGCGCGGGCGCCGTGCCGCCGATGCCGGAGGCGATCCCCGCCATGAACATTCCGTCAGACTCCTTCTGCATAGGGAGGAAGTGAGGGGTATCATCTCCCCGCAGTCTGCCCGCCATATCCTAGAACATGGCGACCGGCTTTTTGTTGCCGTGGAGCTGGGCATAACGGGAGAGCTTCTCGTACTGCTCCTGATCCGTCTGTTTATCCGCCAGCGCTTTCTTCTCCTGCTTTTCCGCCGCCTCTTTCTCTTTCCTGTCGCGCACAGTGTTGAAATCCTGAATAACTTTCGGGTCAGAAAGATCGACCGCATGCTTTTCCGCAATCAGCTGAACACGCTGTTTCTCGGCGGCATCCAGTTTTTTCAGGTCCTGAATGCCATATTTTTTACATTCCTCATAGAATGCGGCGACTTTTCTTTCTTTTTCAAACTGTTTGATCTGTTTTCCAAATATAATATCGTGGAGTCGGACAGATATCCATACCCCAAGAAGGCAACCAAATACACCAAGCGAGGCACCCAAGATATCGCTCCCAAGCAATATACCAGCCAAAGCGCCAAGAACCATTCCGCCCAAGGCTCCTACTCCTATCATTACCCAGCCTATTGTGTCTAATTTCTTCTGATCCAAAATAACTCCTCCTCATCTTACGAACTCCCCTTATCCTTTGCAAAGCAAAGGATAGAAAGGGGCCCCTTTCTGCGATTATGATAACACACGCAAGCAGGAAATGCAACCCATTTCAGAGCTCCACAGCGGTATCGGTGACAAAAAACCACAGCACCTGCCGGTTGACGGGCCGTCCCAGGATGGCGGACAGAGCCAGGCTGTAGGCGTTGAGCTGGGGGCGGTACTCCCCGGCCCGCTCCCGCTCCCCGCCGGGGCGGATGCGGTCGCTTTTGAAGTCCACCACGACAATGGAGCCGTCCTCCCCCTCGAACCAGGCGTCGATGACCCCCTGGAGGAGGACCTCCTCCCCCTTCCCATCGGGGAAGTAGTTCAGAGCAGAATCCAGCACCGAGAACTTGAACTCCCGGCGGCACTTTTCTCCCGCCGCCGCCATAGCCCGACCCAGGGGACTGGTCAGAAAGGCGGACAGGCGCGCCGGCTCCACCGCCTCCCGCTGGAGCCTGGTCAAAAAACCGGCCCGAGTCAGCCGGTCCAGCTCAGCCTCCACCGCCTGGAGGCTTGGATCCATATCCAGAGGCAGATATTGCATAGCCAGATGGAGGGCGGTGCCCCGCTGGGCGGGGGTGAGCCCCCGCTCCTGCGCGATAAAGTTGGGTCGGGTGATGGGCTGACCCTTTTCCCGGGACTGGACGGTCTCCTCCGCCGCCTCCCGGTCCAGCGCCCGGCCCTTGAGCTGGGTGGCAGTAAGCTTGGAAGGCAGACCGACCGCCGCCAGGTGGGGGTAGACCCAGGTCAGCCGGGCGGACAGGTCGCCGTCCAGCTCCTCCTCCTGGAGCAGATCACTGTAATGACCTTCCACTTTACCTTCCTTTCCCAGAGCGGTCCCGTCCACCCAGCGGATATTCCAGGCGGGGCCTGTTCCTGTGGGGCCTGCCCCCTTGAGCAGTTCAATGGAATACTGGGACAGCCCGTCCAGAGGGACGGGTTCCACAAGTCCGGCCAGCGCCCGGAGGCCATCCCCCTCTGGCCGGGTGAGGGCGTGGAGGAGCACCCAGGCCCCCACGCTCTGCTGCTGCTCCAGAGTCAGGGGCGAGATGGGCAGGCTGTTCCCCAGCCGCGTTAAGGCCTCTGCCCCCTCGGGCAGGGCCAGGGTGAGGATCAGCTTCTCCCGGGCCCGAGTCATGGCCACATAGAGCAGACGCAGCTCCTCCGCCATCATCTCCCGCTCCAGCTGGCGGGCCACCGCCTGCCGGGCCAGGGTAGGGTATTGGATCATCCGCTCCTGGTCCAGGCCTGTGGGCCCCACGCCCAAAACGGAGTGGAAGAGCACCGGCCGCATCAGGTCATCCCGGTTGAGCCGGCGTGTCAGGCCGCACACCAGCACCACAGGCTTTTCCAGACCTTTGGACCGGTGGATAGACAGGATGGACACTCCCTCCCCCTCGCGGTTCTTTCCCGCGGCGCCGCCCAGCCGAGCGCCGGCGTCCCGCATCCGGTCCAGCCGCAGGAGAAACTGGAACAGGGTCCGGCATCCGCCTTCCTCCAGCTGGCCGGCCAGAGCGTAGAGGGACAACAGATTGCCCTGCCGCTCCGCGCCGCCCTCCATCGCACCAAAAACACCCAGAAGGTTGGTCTTTTCATAGATGTGCCAAATCAGCTGTCGGCAGGTCTGATCCCCCGCCCAATCCCGCAGCTGCGCCAGTTGATCCAGAAAATCCCGGCACTCCTCGTCCCCGTTTTCGGCGGCGTGGCCCAGAGTGCTGTAAAAATCCCCTTCGCTGTCCGCGCGGAGGAGAGCCAGCTTGTCCCCTGAAAAGCCGTACACCGGTGAGCGCAGGGCGGCGATGAGGGCCACGTCCTGCCTGGGGTTGTCCACAATCCGGAGAATGGACAGGGCCACGTTGACCTCTGTGGTTTCAAAGAAGTCCCCGCCGCTGTCGGCGGACCAGGGGATGCCCTCTTCGTTGAAAGCCCGGAGGTAGTGGTGGAGCACTGAGCCGGGGCTGCGCAGAAGCAGCATGATGTCGGACGGGCACACAGGCCGGAGCCCGTCCCCCTCCTCGATCATCAGCGGCTCCTCCAGCAGCTCCTTGATCCGCCGGGCGGCAAAGCGGGCCTCCAGCAGGTCCTTGTCCTCTTTTTCCCCCTCCAGGTCCCCCAGGAAGGACAGATCCAATGCGTTAAGCTCCAGTGTGTAGGGATCGGATGTAGGGCCCGCCCCCTTGGACGGACCGTTTTCCGCTCCCTGTTCCCAAAACTCGCCCAGAGGAGCGGGCCGAAGAAATGCCTTCCCCGGCACCAGAGCCTGATCGTCAGTGTAGTCCAGCTCTCCAAATTCAGTGGACATAATACTTCTGAACAGGTCGTTGCACCCCTCCAGCACTTGGGGCCGGGAGCGGAAGTTCCGGGACAGCACCCGCCGCCGGGGCTGGCCTTCCTCCGCCTCCTCTCCATCAGGGAACCGGCGGTACTTATCCAGAAAGATGGTGGGGTCAGCCAGACGGAAGCGGTAGATGGACTGCTTCACATCTCCCACCTGAAACAGCTTCCGGCCCCCGTCAGAAATGGCGTTGAAAATGGCGTTCTGGACCTGATTGGTATCCTGATATTCGTCCACCAGTATCTCGTCATAGCGGCCGCACCAGTGCCGGGCCAGTTTGGAGGACTCTCCCCGCTCGTCGGTGAGCAGCTTCACCGCGAAGTGCTCCAAATCGGAGAAGTCCACCAGCCCCCGCTTGGCCTTTTCCTGGGAAAAGGCGGTCTGAAAGTCTGTCACCAGCTCCATCAGCGCCTGGACGGCGGGCCGGGACAGCGCCAGTTCCTCCAGCAGGGCAGCGGTATCGCCGCTAAAGGGCTCCGCCGCCTTGTCCAGCACCTTTTTGCAGCTCTTCCGGATAGCCTTCATCTGTTCCCCCGCCCGGACCGCCCGTTCCTCCTCAAAGGGACTAATCGATATGGCGCGTTTCCGCTTCCGCCCCGCGTCCGCGAAGAATATGGGCAGCTGGGCCGCCGCGCCATCCCAGGTCTCAACAGCCAGAAGAGCCGTCAGCTCCTCCAGTGTCCCGGAGATAGAGGGGGCGTAGTTAGCCTGGAGCAGCTCATCCGTCTGGCAAAGCTCCAGTGCCCGAGCCAGCCTGTCCTGGCAAAACCGGGCTTGACGCCTGACGTTCTCCAGCAGCAGCGCCCCCCACGGGGTTTGGGACAGGTCGGATATCCCCTCCAGCTCCCACAGCGCCTTCTGTCTCTCCAGCCAACGGGCCGGGTCCGGGTGGCTCTGCACCCGGGCAAAGATATCCAGGGTAATCTGAGCCAGCCGGCTGTCGTCCCGGCCGGCGGACAGGGTGTCCACCAGCTGGGCAAAGGGGCTGTCCTGCGTCAGGTCCTCATACCGCCTGTCCAGAACCTCTTCCAATACCTGCCCCATGATGACCTGGCTCTCCCCCTCATCGCACAAACGGAAGTCGGGGTCCAGATCCAGCAGGTGTCCGCTCTCCCGGAGCAGGGCGGCACAGAAGGAGTGGACGGTGGATACCTGCGCCCGGTAGACCAGGACGGTCTGGCGGCGCAGGTGGCGGTCGTTGGGGGTCTGGGCCAGCCGGTCGGACAGCTCCTGTACAATACGTCCCCGCAGCTCCGCCGCCGCTGCCTTGGTATAGGTAATCACCAGGAAGCGGTCGATGTCCAGCCCCTCCCTGGTCACCCGGTCCAGCAGCCGCTCCACCAATACCCGTGTCTTGCCCGACCCCGCCGCCGCCGACACCAGCAGCTCGCCACCCCGGTCATCTACGATTTTTCGCTGTTCCTCTGTAAGTGGGAAGGGCATGGGTCCTCCTCCTTTACTCCGTCAATATACTCAAATACTTCTCGATGCGGATGCCGTTGTTCCGCTCAGCCACGTCCTGCTCCATAAAGATGAGCCGCTCCAGCAGGTCCACCGCCTTCTGGACAGCCTGGGGCAGGGATCTGCCTTTCAGCAGCTGCCCGGTAAACAGAGAGGTAAAGATGTCCCCGGTGCCCGGGAAGTGGGCCTTGATAAAGCGGTAGGGAATGGTAAAGTACTCCCCTGTTCCGCCATCGAAGCCCCAGACCACATGCCGGCCTGTCTCCGCCTCCCGGCCGCTGGTGACCACCGCTGACCTGGGCCCCAGCGAGATCAGACCGTCCAGCACCCGGCGTGCCTCCCTGTCGGTGAGCCGCTCCTCCCCCTCACACAGGCCGGTGAGGAACTCCGACTCGGTAAGGTTAGGGACAATCACATCCGCCGCCCCCACAAACCGGCGCATATTCTCCACTGTCTGACGGGTGGAGCCGTTGTACAGCTTGCCCCCATCCCCCATGATGGGGTCGGTGACCACCAGAAAGTCCGCCTTGCGCTGGCTGTCGATAAAATCCCGGAGCAGGTCCACCTGATCCGCCGAAGCCAGAAAGCCGGTGGTGACGCAGTCGAACTGAAAGCCCAGCTCCTTCCAGATCTGAATGGCCTCCCCCATGTACGCCGTGGTGTCCAGAACGGAGAATTTCCCGTAGTCGAAGTTGTTGGACACCAGGGCGGTGGGCAGATTATAGACGCTGTGCCCCATGTTGGACAAAATGGGCAGCATAGCCGCCATACCGATCTTGCCATAGCCAGGCATATCGCCGATAATCAGAATATTTTTGCTGCTCTCCATGAAAATTACCTTCTTTACCTCTCTAAAAATTCTAAAACCACCGGGTTGAACGCCTGCCAGTTCCGCCGCGCCACGAAGTGGTCGCCGGGGAGGATGGCCAGCTGACTGCCGGGGATGGACCGGGCAATGAGCCGGGTGTGGCTGTCCCGGATCATGTCCCGCTCCCCCGCCACCACCAAAGCGGGCATGGACAGAGCGGACAAGGCCTCCGGCCTGATGTGGGGCTGGGTGGCCATCAGGTCCAGCAGCTCCCACTTGGGTTTGGCCTTCTTGTCAAGCCGCCGAATGACCTGGAGCAGCCCCCAGCCCAGGACGATGGGAATCTGGGTGGACAGCTTCACCCCAGAGGGGTACAGGTCCGCTCCGTTGAGAACCAGCTTCTCCACATAATCCGGGTACTTCAGAGCGAAAAGCAGGGCGATATTGGCCCCGTCGGAGAAGCCCAGCAGGTGACACCGCCTGATCTCCCGGCTGTCCAGGAAGCCCTTCAAATCCTCGGCAAACTGCTCCAGCGTGAAGGGGGCTGTCCCCCGGGGTGACCGGCCGTGCCCCCGGGTGTCCAGGGCGATGACCTGGTACTGTTCCGAAAAGGGCTCCATCTGCCGCTTGAAATAGGTGTGGTCCTCCCCGTTGCCGTGGAGCATCACCAGTGGAAAGCCGGTTCCGGCAATGGTGTAGTTGAGTTGAATGTCCATATGTCCTCCTACTCGCCCTCAATCTGTTCCCAAAATTCCTCCGCGCTGACCCCGGACAGCCAGCGCTTGCAGTCGCCGCCTTGTCCCGGCTCGAAGTGGCAGGCGGCGGCATAGTCGCAGTAGCGGCAGGCGTTTTTATCCGGCCCTCTCCAGAAGGGGTCGGCTGTAATATTCCCCGACGCCAGCTCCTGACAGATGTCCTCCAGCACCCGCTGGATGTGTCTGCCCAGCTTGCCCAGCTGAGCGGCGGAGGCCAGAGCTTCCCCGGTAATCTGTCCGGTGGTCCTGCTCACCTTCAGGGGCAGGAACCGGTAACCCTCCGCTCCTCGGGCCTCCATGGCGTCCAGCACCTTGGGGTCGTCCACCACCAGCCCCCGGCGGGTCAGCTCCCTGTCCACTTTCTTCCGCAGCTCCTCATCGCTCATGGCCCGGCTGCCCCGTATCATGGCCTCCCGGGCAGGGAGGTATAGCACGCCATCCCCCTCTACAGGCAGGCCGTAAAGTGCTTGACCCTTACTCTCCAATGTGAACAGATAGAGCAGCATCTGCAGCCCCAGACCGTTCCATACCTCGGTGAGATCAAAAGTTTTGCGGCCGGTCTTATAGTCCACCACCCGCAGATGGAGCTTTCCCCCTTCCACCCAGCCGTCCACCCGGTCCACAAACCCGGTGATGCTGATGGTCACCCCGGCATAGGTCAGTTCCACCGGAGGCAGGTCCTTATTCGCGCCGAACCCCAGCTCAAAGGAGATGGGCCTGAATTTTGAGCACAGCAGCTCCTCCGCCACATTGTCCACCACCGCCTGAACGGTGCGCAGCAACCGGCGGAACAAGTACTGAAACCGGGCGCTCTGGCCCTCCAGTCCCCCCAGCTCCTCCGCCACATAGCGGTCCACCGCCTCTCTCGTCAGCTGACGCAGCCGCTTTTTCCGGGCGCCGCTGTCCTCCATACCGGGGATGGCGGTCTGGGAGAACATCTCATCCTGGAGGACATGCTCCAGGACATCGTGGACAAAAGTACCGTACTCAGGAGCTGTAAAGCCAGCTGGCTTGCGGGGTTCCGCTTCCAGTCCATAGCGCATGAAGTAGGAGAAATGACAGGATTTATATTTATCCATCCGAGAGGCTGACATGGCCACCCGCCTTCCGTACAGCTGGTCCACCGCCTGTCGGGACAGCCTTCCCCGCTCCCACAGGGACGCCCGCTCCAGCCGGGCCACCTGTCCCTCAAATCCGGGCAGCTCTGCCAGCACCCTTCGAACAGACCTGCGCTGCCCCGCCTGTTCCAGGGCAGGCATAGGGGCTTCCAGGCGGAAGGAACCGGCCAGCGCCTCCTCCCGGATGGGCTTTGCATCGGAAAACAGCAGTTTCAGCCGGCCCACCAAAAAACTTGGGCGGCGCTCCTCCCCCTCCGGGCCCTGGGAGGGCCAGGTCACCGCCAGCTTTTGGCTGGGCTGGGCGCAGATCTGATAGATGGTGGTCATCTCCCGGTAGAGCAGGTCCCGCTGAGACTGGTTCAGCTCCAGACCGTAGCTGGCCAGCAGAGAACGGTCGTCATCGGACAGCAGCCCCGGAGCAGTATTTACCTGGGGCAGGGAGGCATCGTCCGCCCCCAACAGGAACAGTACCTTGACCCTGTGTCCCGCCTGGCGGGTGGTCTCTCCCGCTGTCACCTGGTCCAATGAGACGGGGATGGTGCCCACATCGTACTGAGACAGCACCAGCCGGAACAGCAGGGCAAACTCCTCCAGCTCCATGGGGGAATCCCCGAGCAGCAGGGCACACTGCTCCAGCCCGCCGCACAGAATGTCCCACAGCTGGCAGTATTCCTCCGCCAGGGCGGCCCGTCCCCGGGCGTGGAGGGTGTTTACCCGGTCCTCCAGACGCTGTGGCAGACCGATCTCCTCGAAAAAGCTGTAAAGGGAAACAGCCTGTCCCCTGCCGGTCTTATCCTTATTTTTTCGAAGTGTCTCCAGTGGAGCGGCCACCTGCCGCCGGGCTCTGTCCACCCGGGCCAGCAGAGCATGGTCGGACTCCTCCCAGGACCTCCCATAGCCCTTGGGGTGCCAGGACCAGTCCTTGCCCTGGGTCCAGCGGCTGCCCCAGATGTCCCATTTCAGAACATAGTTCTCCAGAAGGTCAACGTCCTCCTGAGGCAGGTCGGTGAGGCCAGTCTTTAGGTAGCGAAACACATCGTCATAGCGGTAGCCTCCCGCCACCGTGTCCAAGGCGGCGGTGACCAGGGCCAACACTGGCTTTTCCAAAATATCCGTCATGGCGGAGGAGAACACCGGCACCCCGTACCGGCCAAAGACAGACTCCACCAGATCCCGATAAGCGCTATAGTTTCGGGCTGTCACGCTGATATCCCGGAAGCGAATCCCCTCCTCCCGTACCAGCCGCAGGATGCGGGCGGCGGTCCACTCTACCTCCCCCCGGAGAGAGTCCGCCTGAAACAGTTCCACCGACCCCTGACTGGAAACGGCTTTGAAGCTGTCCGCTCCAAAAAGTACCCGCTCCAGGAGGGCCAGCGGTTGTGCCTTCCCTTGAAATTCAGCGACAAGGTGTTCTACTTCACAGGATATTCCCTCCCCCTGCGCCAGGCGGAGCAGGGTACTGGCGGTTCTGCGGGCAGGGGAAAAAACTCCAGCCCCTCCCTCGTCCTCCTCCAGGTGGTCGCAGGTGAGGGTGACCGTCATAGAGTGGGCCTGCCCCATAAGAATGCGCAGCAACTCCCCCTGCTGGGGAGTAAAGTCGGTAAAGCCGTCCAGCCAGATGTCCTTTCCCTCCGCCCAGCCGCAGGAGCGCAGCTTATCTGCCGCCCGGGTGAGCCGGTCACGGGGGTCCGGAGCATTCTGCGCTGTAAGAGCGCCATATTCTCCAAAAATCAGCCCCAGGTCCCGGAGCTTGTCCCCTTCAGGGCCCGCGATCTCCTCTCCCGCCTGTACCAGCGTCTGAGGTGGGACACAGCAGCTCTTCAACTCGTCCGACGTGGCGATCAGTGAGGTAAGAAAAGCGGGCCGTCTGGAGGGCCGGCCATATACCTTTAATCCGGGGGCCACCCCCTGTACCGCCCGATACATGAGCAGCAGCCGCCCGCCGGCGTCCAGTTCCTCCTCTCCCAAGCCGCCCGCCGCCTGAAAGATGCGGTTGGCCAGCCGGCTGAAGGACAGCACCTCTGCCCGCAGGTTGATCTGGGGACCACCGGCCTTGCATAGAGCCCGCTCCGTCTCATGAGACATCTGCTCCGGCACCAGCAGCACCTGGCCCTCACCCGCCTGGCACAAACGTTTTAACACCGTGGTGGTCTTGCCGGCCCCAGCCCGGCCCAACAACAACTTAAACACCTCACGCCCCCTCTCTTTTACATTTGAAACAGTATACCACACCGCCCTCTAAAAAGAAAGATTCTCTTTGGCCTCTATACAGTTTGTTCTTACTATTGATATGCATGTATAAACACTACCCAGTTACCCAGTAACATCTTCAACTGCGATTTCCTTTTCCACACTTACTAATTAAGGAGAGGATACTATTTGTATCCTCTCCTTATAATTGCTTGCTCTAAATGGTGTTTTACCGTTGTCCCTGTGAAGGGCGCGCCCTTATCCTACTACCGCGTTATTTTTCGCTCCTATACGCTGGAACACAACTACACCCACCAGAGCCACCAGACCGATCACATCGGACACTGTGCCGGGGAACATCATGCACAGACCACCGACGGCAATCACAATCCGCAGCAGCGGGTTGATGGGCCGGTACAGATAGCCGCTGAGGGATGTTGCCACGCCGAACAGGCCCAGAAGAGAAGTGACAACGATCATGATGATCTGGATTGGGCCGGCGTCGATCAGCAGCATGGTGGGGTCGAAAGCGAAGATATAGGGCACGATAAATGCCGCTATCGCCAGCTTCGTGGCGTTGATTCCCGTTTTCATGGGGTTGGACTTGGCGATGGCGCTGCCGGCGTAGGCCGCCAGGGCCACAGGGGGGGTGATGTCGGCCACGATGCCGAAGTAGAACACAAAGAAGTGGGCGGGGACCTTGCCGATGCCCAGCTCAATCAGAATGGGGGCGCAGGTGGTGGCCATGATGCAGTAGTTGGCCGTGGTGGGCACGCCCATGCCCAGCACAATGCAGCACAGCATCGTGAGGAACAAGGCCACAAACAGGCCCAGAGTCCTATAGGGGATCATGCGGCTGACATTGACCACCGCGCTGACCAGCTTGGAGGCCAGACCGGTGACCGTGATGCACCCGGCCACAATGCCAGCGATGGAGCAGGCTACCGCCACGGTAATGCAGCCGCGGCCGCCGGCCTCCAGGGCGGAAAAGATGATATTGCCCATCTTTTTGCCGGAGTAGATTAGGGGCTTCTCCTCGCTCTGCCCTCTGCCCTCCACCAGCACGCCGGGGATGCTCACGATGATGGCGGCCACAATAGCCACCGAGGCGGAATACTGGAGGGTACGGACGTTGGTGGACACCAGGCCCACCAGCAGCACCAGAGGAATGAGCAAATAGATGCTCTTAATCAGAATGCGCATCTTGGGCAGCTGGTCACGGGGGATGCCCCGCAGGTCCAGACGCCTGGCCTCCAGATGGACGGCAATGAAGATGCCGGTAAAGTACAGCAGGGCGGGCAGGATCGCCCGCAGAGCCACCTCTGCGTAGCGGATATCCATATACTCCGCCATCAGGAAGGCGGCGGCGCCCATGATGGGGGGCATGATCTGACCGCCGGTGGAGGCCGCGGCCTCTACCGCGCCGGCAAACTCACCCCGGTAGCCTGTCTTTTTCATCATGGGGATGGTGACAGAGCCGGTGGTGACCGTGTTGCCCACGGAGGAGCCGGACACCATGCCGCACAGGGCGGAGGAGATGACCGCCACCTTGGCCGGTCCGCCGGAGGCGCTGCCCGCGATGGAGTTGGCCATGCTGATGAAGAAACTGGCAATCCCGGTGCGCTCCAGGAACGCGCCGAAGATAATAAAGACGGTGATGTACTTGGCGCACACCTGCATGGGGGTGGCCATAATTCCGGAGGGCGCATAGAACAGAGTATAGACCACCCGGTACAGCACCTGGACCAGGCTGCCGTTGTCCTGGGTCTGCATCCCGTTGAAAAACGTATAGATCAGGAGCACCCCGGCCACGCACAGAATGGGGATACCCACACAGCGGCGGCACAGCTCCACCAGCACCGCAATGCCAATGATGCCGATGGCGGCGTGAAAAGCGGTCATCTTGGCCGCGCTGCTGATCTCCCGGACCATGGACATGTAGTTGGCGCAGTAGTAGAAAAACGCGCCCGCGCCCACAATCATGATAAGGATATCGTACCAGGGCAGGGAGTTGGGCTTTACCTTGTCCTTATTGGCGGGATAGGTCAGATATCCGATGATGACCACGAAACCCAGGATGGCCGTCAGCCGGACCTGCAGGTCCGCTTTGCTGACCATGGTGGACCAGATGCAGTAGAGGGAGAAAAACGCCATGATACAGCTTACCACAATTTTGGGCTTTCCCACCCAGATACGGGTAGCGGATTCCCGGTCATACTTGCGCATGACCTCGTCCATCTCGGCGGCAGTACCTACTTCTACTTCCTTTGGCTGCAGGTTTTCTTGATTTGCCATATGCTTGCCTCCGTTTCTCTCATAGTTTTACAAACAGGGGACCGGACTCCATCTAAGCGGCGAGGGCCGCGGAGTCAAAAGGCGCCGCGACCCTCAGCTCGTTTGTTCTATTTTCCTGTTCAGGCTTGAATCAATAGGTCCCGGCCTTGATAGTATAAGCGCTGTAGTAGGGAGAGGCGTCCAGCAGGGCCTTGGTCTCCTCTTCACCCAGCTCCACCATGTAGGTGGTGTTGGTGGAGACCAGGTCCACCACGGCGGTGGTGGGGGCGCCGGCCACCACAAAGGCGGCGTCGATCTTCTTGTCCTTCAAGCTGTCAACGCTGTTGCCGAAGCTCTGGTACACGGGCTTGATGTCGTCCTCAGTCAGGCCATAGGCGCTGAGCACGTCAATGGCATTGAAGTACACGCCGGATCCCAGGTCGCCAATAGAGACATTCTTGCCCTTCAGGTCGGCCACGGACTTGATAGAGGAGTTCAGGGTGATGATCTGGACCTGCTCCATGTACAGAGCGGCCACTACGGAGAAGCCCTCCACCTTGGTATCGAACAGGCGCTCGCCGTTGTAGGCATAGCTCATAACGTCAGACTGGACAAAGCCCAGCTGCACATTGCCGGCCGCCAGCTCCTCAATGTTGTTCTGGGAGCCGCCGGAGGTAACAGCAGTCACGGAGACGCCGGTGTTGTTGGACACATAGGAGGCCAGCACGCCGCCGAAGCCGTAGTAGGTGCCGGTATCGCCGCCGGTGCCGAAGGTCAGGGCCTTGGAGGTGCCGGTGCCGGCACCGTCTTTCACAGAAGCGACGGTCTTGTCCTTCTCAGCGAAGTACCTGGCCGCGCCGGGGTGATAAGGCACAGAAGTGACAGAGGCCGCGAAGTCCAGGTCCAGCTCGTTGCCCTTGCCGTGCTGCTCGGCAAGCGCATCCTTGTTCTCAAAAATCGTAGACACAAAGGTGTAGATGTCCTCCTCGGGAACATCGTCGCGGGCGATGATGACAGCGCCCACAGCAACGGTCTTGGTGTCCTTGGTCTTGACGTTAGGACCGTTGTCCTTCTCGCCGCCGTTGCAGGCAGTCAGTGTCATGCTCATCAGCATAACCAGAGAGAGCACCAACGCAATCTTTTTCTTCATATTCTCTTCCTCCATTTCTAAGTTTGGCATTGCTCTCCCAGTTTCGGGAGAGCAAAAAGCCCGCCGGGCTTTTGCCATTTTTGCAAGTATTCTTTCACTTGCTCTTACATTATAGTACATCAGGGCCAAAAATGCAATACACTTTTTCATCCCCAGTTAACGTTTTTTGATATTGAAAACCTTTTTGTTTCAATCTTTGGCTTATTCCGCATATTCTCGTCTGTTTTTGTGATTTTTGTTTTCCAACTGTTATGGAACCCACCCCTCCATGCCCTCCTGAAGCTTTTCCAGCGCCTTTTTTTCAATGCGGGATACATAAGAGCGGCTGATGCCGCACTGGCTGGCAATTTCCCGCTGCGTCCGGGGCAGCTCATTGTCCAGGCCATAGCGCAGGGTGATAATCATCCGTTCTCTAGGTGTCAGGCAGCTCTGAACACACTGTCGGACTTTGATGCAGGCATCCCTGGTATCCAGATCTTCCAGCATGTTGTCATCCACCGCAATGACGTCCATCAGCGACAAGGTTCCTCCATCCCCCGCCGCTTCCAGTGTATCTGTCAGCGACACCTCGCTTTGAAGCTTGCGCTGCGAACGGAAATACATTAAGATCTCATTCTCAATACACCGGCTGGCGTAGGTGGCCAGCCGCACGTTCTTATCCGCTTTAAAGGTTGATATCCCCTTAATCAGTCCAATCGTTCCAATGGAGATCAGATCGTCTTGATCTCCAGTCTGGGCATAATATTTTTTAACAATATGCGCCACCAGGCGCAGGTTGTGCTCTACCAAAATATTCCGGGCCTCCAGGTCCCCCTGGGCACAGCGCTCCAAATATTTTTTCTCCTCTTCTGTCTTCAAAGGCCGGGGAAATGACCCTCCCCCTCCAGACAGCCGCAGGGTGAAGAACAGTCCATTCATCATCAGGTAAATCATAGGCGACAGCATGTTTGAAACACCTCCGCTCCACCTTATTCCTCTTTGGCCCGTCCCTATACCTATATTGCCCGCCGACATTTCCCGATTCACCATAGGGAGTGTTCTAGACGCAGACGTTTCCGGCGCTTCCCCCGCCGGAGACGGGGGGAACGCGTCAAAATATCTTCCCCGCGGACACTCCTCTCAGCATATTTTGGATTGAAATTTTTCCCAATATCGGATACAATGGTGAGGCGCCGCGCCTCACATCTCGGCTGGGCGACTTTACAAAACAGTGAGGTTCCTATGAATCAAAAAGAAGTCAGTGAACTGCGCCGCCGTTGGCGGCCGGAAAAAAATGCTGTCAGCCGCATCTACGGCTGCTTTGTCAACTGCAACAGGGAGATCGTCTCCCATCTGGACGAGTCCTTGGGCACCATGCCCCAGGAGGAGGCGGATCGATATCTGGATCTCTTAAAAAAAGCCCTTTCCGGGGCGTTGGGAAAAAATCTCATCGACATCGTCTTCTCCACTCAGCAGGTGGCAGACAGCGAGGAACACAGACTGCTCTCCGACCTGCGCTCCAGCGCTCTGAAGGACGCACAGGCTCGAGAGAGCTTCTACCGCAAGGTGATTGACGCGCTGGACATGGAGGACAGCAGCTATCTGCTTCTCATCGCCTCCGACGCCTACGATGTCCCCCACCGGGGCCGGGACGGCGAATTTCAGCCCGACTCCTCTGAGACCGTGTTTTCCTACATCCTGTGCTGTGTCTGCCCGGTGAAGCTGGGCAAGCCGGAGTTGGGCTACTTCCCCGGCGACAACGAGTTTCACTGTACCGTGGGCCAGACCGTCGCTCCGCCCGAACTGGGTTTTCTGTTCCCCGCCTTTGATGACCGGACAGCCAACCTTTACGGCGCTCTGTTCTATTCCCGCAGGCCGGACATGCTTCACCAGGAGTTTATCGACGCGGTCTTTCACACCGATCCGCCTATGTCCGCCGCCGAACAGCGAGAGACCTTCCAAGGGGCACTGTCCCAGGCACTGGAGGACGCCTACAGCGTGGAGGTGGCCCAGTCCCTCCATGAGCGGTTGGCAGACCGGATCGCTCAGCACAAGGAGAGCAAAGAGCCCGAGCCTCTGGTCCTGACCGCGGGCGAGATTGGGGGCATCCTCCAGGACTGCGGCGTCCCTCAGGAGAAAATCGACGCCTTTCGGGAAAACTGCGAAGAGGGTTTCGGAGCTGGCGCGGTGCTGAGCCCCGCCAACCTCATCGACACCGGCAAATTTGAGGTCAAGACTTCCCAGGCTACCCTATCCGTCAGCCCGGAGTGCAGCTATCTGGTGGAGACCCGGGTCATCGACGGAAAAAAGTATCTGCTGATTCCCGCTGAGGAGGACGTGACGGTCAACGGACAGGCTGTCCGCTTTGTATCCAACCCATAAAAGCCAGAGAGCCGGAGACGCGTCCGCGTCTCCGGCTCTTCACATCATTTTTACAATCTCTTTTTTCAGCCGGGCGATGATCCGCTTTTCCAGGCGGGAAATATAGGACTGGGAGATGCCCAGCTGGTCGGCCACCTCCTTCTGGGTGCATTCCCGCCGGCCGTCCAGACCGAAGCGCAGGGTAATGATGTGCCGCTCCCGTTCGTCCAGCCGGTCCATGGCCTGACGGAGGAGCTGGCGGTCCACGTCGGACTCCAGCGGCTGGACCACCAGGTCCTCATCGGTGCCCAGTACATCGGACAGCAGCAGCTCGTTGCCGTCCCAGTCTGTGTTCAGCGGCTCATCGAAGGACAGCTCTGTCTTCTGGTTGGCCGTCTTGCGCAGGTACATCAGGATCTCATTCTCGATACACCGGCTGGCGTAGGTGGCCAGCTTGATGGCCTTGGCGGGCTGATAGGTGCCAACTGCTTTAATAAGCCCGATGGTGCCGATGGAAATCAGGTCCTCAATGTTGATTCCCGTATTCTCGAAGCGGCGCGCGATGTAAGCCACCAGGCGCAGGTTGTGCTCAATGAGCAGATTCCGTGCCTGGGTATCCCCCTCCCCAAGAAGAGCGATGAGCCGGGCCTCCTCCTCTCGCTTCAGAGGGGCGGGCAGGGTGTCGCTGCCGCCGATATACATCACCTTCCCTGGCAGCAGCAGCCCCATCCGGGTCAGGAGAGCCGAAAATCTCTCTTTCAATTTTATGTAAACTAATTTCAATGGAAACACCTCACAAATGGCTTTCTACAGAGACGTATTATATCCAATCTTACACAATCTCCGCTCCAATCAGCGCCTGATAGCCGCCCCCGTCGGACACCGGATTGGGGGACAGCGCCACCAGCACAGGGCCTCTCTCCTGCCCGTCCAACTCCAGGCCGTCCGCCCGGACGCACAGCAGCAGCCCCCGGTCCACCCCCACGCTGCGGTAGGGCAGCAGGCGAAACCGGGCGCGCCACTCCCCCGTCCCCAGGCGGGCAAGGGCGGAGGACGGGTCGGCCAGATCGGCGGGACCGGGGCAGCAGTCCCTAGGAAACAGCGGTTTCAGCCGCTCCCCCTCCGCCACTACCACCGGACGGCCGGAGGAGGGGTCGGTGAGGGTATTCCCGGTATCCACCAGGGCGGTGAGGGCCACCTGCCCCTCACCCAGACGCAGCCGGAGGGGCATCAGCTCCCGGCTGGCGGCGCTGTGCCTCCCCAGGCGTTGAAACACCAGGGTGAGCACCCCGTAGCACACCGCCGCCGACAGCAGCACCACCTTGATATCCAGAGCGGAGTAGAACACCCCGTTCCCCAGGGTGAGTCCCGTCCCCCCCAGCAAACCGATGGCCACCACCCCGCCCCCCAGGGCGCAGGTGAGGGCCAGAAAGAGCAGTCCCTGACGCAGCAGCCGGCGGCTGCCTCCGTAAGCGGCCACCAGCATGAGGGCCAGCGAGCCCAGCCGGCACAGGGGATGGGCCAGAAAGGCGCATCCTGGCAGGAAGATGGCCACGGCGTACAGCCCTCCCAGCGCACCGCCCAGAGCGAAGCGCCAGCGCGCCAGCGGCTCCCCTGCCAGCCGGGCCGCCGCCAGCAGCAGCAGGTAGTCGATGACCCCGTTTAGGAGGAACAGCGTATCCACATAGATGACGGTCACAGCCCTCGCCTCCTTGCGGTATCGCGGACGGCCACAGGCCGCCCCTACAACACGTCCTATTATAGGGGCTTGGCCGGGAAAAAGCGGTCAAAATTTTGATAGGGTTTCGGGGCGAATTTTGGTTTACCTATTGACAGTCCTGTAATATCCTGTTATAATATCGTTAGACGATATTAGAAAACGATAATATGAAAGGAGGACCGTCTATGCCGGGACGTGAAAAGGGACCGCTGACGGAACCTATGTACTATGTGCTCATGTCCTTCCTGCGCCGGGAGATGTGCGGCACAGAGATCACGGAGTTTGTGGACCGCAAGACCAAGGGCCGGGTGCACTTGGGGCCGGGGACCCTCTATACCCTGCTGGCCCGGTTCCAGGACGAGGAGATGATCGCCGAGACCTCGGTGGACGGCAGGAAGCGGACCTACAAGCTGACCGACAAGGGCCGGGCGGCCTTTGAGGAGGAGCTGGCCCGGCTGCGGGCCTGCGTCAACGACGGATTGGAGGAAGAACAATGAGTAAGCTGAGTATTCGTTTTTCGCCGGTGAACGGCTGTGATATCCCCGGCCTGGAGCGCTGGCTGGAGAGGCAGGCGGCCAAAGGGCTGCTGTTCGACATGACCGTGGGGCCCCTGGTCCTGTTTCACCGCCAGGAGCCCGCCAGACTGCGGTTCCACCTGGAGCCCGCCCCCGGCAAGCCCGACTGGACCGACCCGGAGCTGAACGAGCTCTATGAGCAGGCGGGCTGGAGGTATCTGGGGCTGCTCCGGCGCAGCTTCGCCGTCTTTGTGACGGAGGACCCGGAGGCCCAGACCCACACCGACCCGGAAACCTGGGACTACACCCTGAAACGGTTCTTCCGGCGCAAGCTGCTGGGGGGCGTGGGGCTGGCGATTTTGAATTTTGTCCTGCACAGCTTCTTCTGGTCCTCCCGGTTCGACCTGTTTGAGCTGCGCTATTTCTGGGCGGAGGCCCTGGCGGCGGGCTTTGTCCCCTGGACGCTGGCCGCTCTGGGGCTGGCGCTGGCGGACATCTCCTATCTCCACGGCCTGTTTGTCCTGTGGCGGCTCCACCGGCGGGTCAAGGGCGGCCTGCCCATGACCCCCGCCCCGGGCAGCCGCCTCAGCGGGGCCCTGGCAGTCCTGTCCGCCATCCCCCTGTTTCTGGTAGCGGTGGAATTAGCCTTTATCTTCTTCACCCACGGCTACTTCCCCTATGACCTGGCCGACTCCAACTTTGTCACCTTGACCGAGATCGAGGGGGAGGACTTCCGTCTCACTGGGGACCATATGCACAACATGGACTATATCTCCCACGGAGACACCCCCCTCACCCCTGAAAACTGGTTCTTCCAGCAGTGGGGCACGTCGAGAGTTTTCTCCGAGGGCGGTTCTCTGAACAATATTCCCCATCTGGAGATTCAAATTACCCGGTATCTGTTCCCCCCTGTGGCGGAGCGCAGGGTGTTCGAGTGGCAGGCCTGGGGTGGACACGAGAACTATATGGCCCTGGAGCCCGTCTGCGGATTTGACGAAATTTCTATCAACCGCTTTCTCTCTCCCCGGGAGGGCCTCCCCTGCACTTACCTGGTCCTCCGCAGGGGCAGCACCGTTCTGCGGGTGGAGTATCAGGGGGAACAGGACCTGACCCAATTCCTGCCCCGGTTCGCCGAGATGCTGGAGCAGCTGTAACGTCCGCTTTGTGAAAGGAGGAGCTCTATGAAAAAATTGGTATGTAAATTCCTCCCCATGGAGCCCTACGATATGCGGGGGCTGGAGGAGTGGCTGTCCGCCATGGCCGCCCGGGGGCTGCACCTGGTCAAGATCGGCGAGAGCTTCGCCCGCTTTGAGCCCGGCCCGGCCCGGGAGGGGGTGCGGTACGCCCTGGACGTGAAGGACTGGGCGGATATCGACCAGGAGCGCAACGAGCTCTATGCCCAGGCGGGCTGGGAGTATGTGACTACATTCAAGAGGCTGTATTTTGTCTACCGCACCGCGGACCCGGACGCCCCCGCCCTGCACACCGACCCGGTGACCCAGAGCTTCACCTTCGACCGGCTGCTCCGCCGGCGGCTCTGGGCGCTGATTCTGCTGATTCCCCTGATTCTCTTTATGTTCCGGAATGAGCTGTTTGCTCTGGTTGACAACCCCTGGTCTCCGGTCTATCTGTTCCTTTTGAAAACCGAGGGCTGCCTGCTGTATCTGGCGCTGCTGGTCCTCTACGTGGCAAACCTCGTCCCGCTGTTCCGCCAGCGCCGGGCGCTGAAAAAGCTGCAAAAGCGGCTGGCCGATGGCATTCCTCTGGAGGAGATTCACTTCCGCCGCCGGCGGGTTCCCTGGGCGGTGGCGAGCTGGAGCCCTGTCGTCCTTATGGTCTGCGCCCTCGCTCTCTTTATCTGGAATAACCCCAATGCCAAGCAGGACCTGCCCGACCCGGAGGACTGGACCTTCCCCCATGTCACCCTGGAGCAGGTGATGGAGCGGACAGACGTGGTCAACCTGATCCCCGAGAACCCCTACGACGCCATGCTCCACCCTCCTACCCGGCGCCGCTCCCTCCTGGTCCCGGAGCAGATCAACATTCAGCAGTACGGCACCGCCCGCCTGGAGGACGGGAGCGCGGAGGAGTGCGGCATCTACCTCCATCTGTACCGCCTGCGCTGCCCGGATACGGCACCCCTCCTGCTGCGGTGTATCCAGGAGGAGGAGCTGGCCTGGTGGCGGCGGTATGAGAAAAACACCGGGGAGTTTTATATCAACTCACCGCTGGCAGAGTTCTCCGGCTTTCAGCGGGCGGACCACCCCACCTTCGACGAGCTGACCGCCCTCACCTGGCGGACCGAGGACATGGAGGAATGCGGGAAGCTCTATATAGGCCGGACGGGGGACCTGGTGTTCACCCTGAGCTGCTCCGGACCAGCGGACACAGACCTGGCATTGGAGCTTTTCGCAAAGGAGGCCGCAAAATGAAGCATGTCTATAAAATTACCCCGGTGTCCCTGTACGACGTCCGGGGGCTGGAGAGCTGGCTGGAGGATATGGCAAGGCGGGGGCTGGTCCTGAAACGGCTGCGTCCCATCCGCTCCACCTTTGAGCGGGGACCGGCCCGGAGCCTCCGCTACCGGGCGGAGCCCTGCAAAAGGGTGATGGACGACGAGCCGCCTCAGGCCATGCTGGACCTGTATCAGGACTTCGGCTGGGACTTTGTCTGCGATGTGAACAACGAGCTGCTGATCTTTGCCACCGGGGACGAGAATGCCCCGGAGCCCCACTCTGACCCGAAGCTCCAGGGGGCGCTTTGGAAGAAGCTGTACCGCTCCAGGCGGCGGATCTTCTTCTTCGAGCTGGCGGTGACCCTGCTTCTGCTGTTCGGGACGCCCTACCTGCTCTTCCGGGAGGGGATGCCTGTGCTGACCCTGCTCACCACCACCGCCCCCATCCTCATAGTCTATCTGGTGTTCTTCCTGGTTACCCTCCCCAACTACTGGGCCGACACCCAGAGGCTGGACCGGGATATCTGGTGGACGGAGGAGGACCGGAGCCGGGTCTGGACGGTGAAATTCTACTCCCGGGAGGACGCCGCCCTTCTGGCCACCGCCTCCAACGGCCCGGGGGGCTTCCAGATCGCCGCCGCCGCGTCCGGGAACAGGGCCGTGCTGGCGACTTACACCGGGAACGGCGACCTGGCGGAGCATTTGGACGAAATCGTAACTATGGTAAAGTGAGGTGACCGGCATGAAAACTGTTTTCAAAACAACCCCGGTATCTATGTACGACATCCAGAGCCTGGAGCGCTGGCTGGAGGAGCGGGCCAACGAGGGCCTGTTCCCCGTGTGGGTCAACGGCGAGTTCACCCAGTTCCGCCGGGACGAGACCGCCCCCGGCACCCGCTTCCGGCTGGAGGCCGCCAACGGCCAGGAGGCCCCGGAGCCCGAGCGGCTGGAGCTGTATAAAGAGGCTGGCTGGGAGTATGGCGACACGGTGGGAAAGGCCTACTTTCTCTTTTACACCGCCGACCCCAACGCCACTGAGCTGCACACCGACCCGGTGACCCGGGGGATATCCCTGGAACATCTGGCCGGAGAAGTTCAGAAGGCCCGCAGGAAGCAGAATATTTGGCGTCTCATTATTTTGGGTATCCTGGCCGCCGGGGCCCTCCTGATCTGGCGGATGGATGCCCGCAGGCTGCCCCTCTACTTTTTGGATATGTCCGGGTCCCCGCTCCTTCTCCTGCCCCTTTTCTTCCTGTGGTGGCGGAACGACGAACGGGAGTACCGCTGTCTGCTGGACCTCCAGAAATCCCTGGAGCTGGGCATCACCCCTAAAGCCGGTCGGCCCCGTCACCGGATGCTCTGGTTCCTCCCCTTCTGGATCACCATTCCGCTAGCCGGTATTCTCATCGTCCTGTGGTTTGGGCATCTGTTCGGCTTCTGGGACTACCCGACGGCCAAGCCGCTGGCGGACTTCTCTGGAACTTATGTAAACCTCCAGCAGCTGGAATCGGAGCCTTTGTTTACCTATAAGGAGCTGTTCGACGAGCCCTTCCCCAGTATTTCCGGCAGCAGCTGGGGAGAGAGCACCGTCACCCGGAAGTTCGCCCTCCTCTCCCCCGGCTACTACACCGTAAATCAGACCCTGCTCAGCCAAAAGGCGGGGACAACGAAAAACAGCTTTTCCTCCACCGGCGACCCGGAGTCCCACTACTCCCCCACCCTGGAAGCGGTCTACTTCCGCCTGCTCATCCCCGCCATGGCCCGGCCCGTCGCCCTGGCCCAGATGGCGGAGCAGGAGGCGGTCAACCTCACCTGGACCTATGAGGAGCTCACTTATCCCGGGCTGGACTTCGTGATTCTATCCCGGAGCAATTCCCAGTATCAAGGCGCCGCTGTATGCGCAGGCGGGCGGCTGGCGGTCTTCCACTACGGCGGCCGGGAGGACCTGGCGGACCACCTGGACGCGCTGGCGCAGGCGGTCAAATAAACCTGTACGCGATTCATTTTAACATCGAAAGGAGGTTGTCAAAATGACGAACGCTCAGTTGAAAAACAGCATCTGGCGCGTCCCTCTGATCTGCCTGATCGCGGGGCTGCTCTATATACGGTGCTATGTCTGGATTGTGCTGCGCTTCGGCGTCCTCGCACCGGGTGAGATCAACGACACGGTGGGCCTGCTGACAGACGCCGGGCTGCTGGCGGCCTTTATGGCGCTGGGATGGCTCATTTTCCTGCAAAAGCAGACCCGCAGGGAGGTGTTTATCTCCTCCTCCGTCGTCGTTGTGTACGGTATTCTCCTTTGGGCCCTTCAGCTCCTCACCGGCAGCACAACAGGACCCGCCGCCGTGATATTTATGCGTCTGAACACCCCCCTGGAGTGGATGGAGTTCCCTGTGGCACTTCAGCTCTATCTGCAAAATCATCTGTCAATTTCCATCCCGTTTCTCTGGTTTCTGCGCTTCTTTATCCCCTGGCTCTTTGTCCTGTTTGCGGAAAAGGACAAGCAAAAGACCGCCTGACAGCAGAGGGTACATAAGCTTGAGGGGCGGCCACAGGCCGCCCCTACGCATCTTTCAATATCTCCTCCGCCTCCTCCCGGCTGTAGCAGCCGTTGAGGACAGCCAGCAGGGCGTTGGCGGACATGTGCTCGGGCAGGGCCAGCCGCTTCAGGAGGGCCTGACGCTTGACCGCGCTGTCCGGCCCCCCGGACAGGCCGGCGGCAAACAAGTCCGCTTTCGTAATAGGCGGGCTGTTTTGGCGTTCCGGGGCATCCTCCTTCAAAAAAGCCGCCCCCGCCCGACGGAGGACATCCTCCAGTATAGCTGGGGGCATCCCCTCCACCCCCAGCTTGCCCTCCTTCCCGGGCTGGCGCTTCCGACGCTCCTTGCCGTAGATGTCGGGGATGTAGGCGTGCTTCAAAAATCGGGCGGGGATGACTCCACGGATCCGGTTCCGGATGACGAAGCCCGCCCCGTCCGAGTCGGTGAGGACAATCAGGCCCCGGCGCTCCGCCGCCCGGCGCAGCAGGGCCATTTTCTCCGGGTCCTTGAAAATCTGAAAGCCCCCCGTCTCCAGAATCAGGGTATCCACCACCTGGGACAGGGTATTTTTGTCATACCGGCCCTCCACCACGATGGCCTCTTGGATGTGAAGCATCGTCCCCTCCTACGTTCCGTTGGCCAATTCCAGCAGCAGGGTGGTCAGCAAGTCTTTGGCGTCCTGGCCGGTGGACTTCATAGCCAGGTCGGTCTGGGCGCACCGGATGACGGCGTTTCTGCACCAGGGCAGGGAGAAGCGCCGGGCGCTGGTCATCAGGCGGTCAGCGGGGTAGCGCATCCCCCACAGCTGACCCACCCAGGCGGCGCCCTTTCCTCTGTCCAGAGCCAGCCGGGCGGAGTAGAGCTGGCGCAGCTGCTTGCTCAGGGCTGCCAGAATCTCATAGGGGCTCTTCTGCATCTGATAGAGCTCCCCCAGGATTTTCGCCGCCCGGTCATAGTTCTTCTCCCCGATGGCGTCGGCGATGCGGAACACCACCGCGCTGAGCTGAGGGGTGGCCACCGCGTCGATGTCCTCCCGGGTGATCTTGGGGCCCTTGGCGTAAGCGGCGGCCTTTCCAATCTCCTGCTGCAGGCCGTGCATCAGGTCGCCGCACAGCTCGATCAGATACTCGCACAGGCGCATATCAATATCCTTGCCCTGGGCTTTGAAGTGGCGGCGGACCCAGTCGGCCAGCTCCCGCTGGCCCTGGCGGGCAAAGTTCACCGCCGTACCGTGCTGCTTCAGGGTCTGGGCCAGCTTGGTCCGGGCGTCCGGCTTGTAATCAATGAGATCATAGACAAAGACCAGACAACAGTAGCCGGGCAGACTGGACAGGATGCGGATATACTCCTCCTTCTCCCCCGCCTTGAACAGGTCGAAATCCGTGATCTCAATCAGGGTGCGCTCCGCCATCATGGGCAGGCAGTCCACCGCCTCCTCCAGCGCGCGGGGAGACATCTCCTTAGCGCTCAGGTCGTGGCGGTTGAACTCTCCCAGCCCCCCGGTGAGCACTGCCTCCCGCAGGCGGCCCAGGTAGTGGTCCCGCAGGTAGGTCTCCTCCCCGTGGAAGATATAGAGCTGCCCCGGTTTTCCTTCGGACAGGTCCTTTTTCAGCTTGTCAAACCCGGATGTATCCGGATTTTTTTTGGGCGGCATAGTCGTTCCTCCCTGCCTGTTGTAGGGGCGCATATCATGCGCCCGTCTTTCCGATACGGGCGGATCATACCCGCCCCTGCGGCTCCTCTCTCAACTGAACCTCTATGGTCCCATACAGGTCAGTACGGTAAATCTCCGCACCCGCCCCGTCCAGGCGCTCCAGCGTCTCCTGGGCCGGGTGGCCATATTTGTTATCCTGGCCCACCGAAATCAGGGCCAGATCAGGCTTGACCGCCTCTATCAGCTCGGGTGTGTTGGAGGTATTGGAGCCATGGTGGCCGGCCACCAGCACCTCAACATCGGGCAGGTCCGCCGTCTCCACCAGACGCCGCTCCCCCTCCGCTTCCATATCCCCAGTAATCAGCACGTCCAGCGTCTTATGGGAGACTAACACGGTCAGGCCCAGCTCATTGGCCGTCCCCTCCTCCGCCATGGGCGGAAAAACGGTGACCGTGTCCCCCTCCCGGGTGAGATGGAACCGCTCCTCCTCCCGGATGAAGCGCACTGGAATCCCCTTTTCCCCGGCGGCGGCGATGATCTCCGCCCGGAGGGGGCTGTCCTCCTCCACGTCGGGCAGGGCGATCTCCCCCACACCAATCCGCCGCAGCAGCTGTGGGATGCCGTTGGCGTGGTCAGCGTGGTAGTGGGTCACCACCAGCAGCTCAATATCGCTCCGGCCCACCGACTGGAGGTAGTTGGCGGCCACGTCGCCAGGGTCGTCCCGGCTATCGCCGCCGCAGTCCACCAGGACAAGATATCCCGACCGAACCAGCACGCTCTGGCCCTGACCCACGTCCAGCACTGTCACCCCCATATCCCCCAGGCCGAAGGTCTCCCGGGTGAGCACCACCGCCAGCGCCAGTGTAACCGCGCCGGCGGCAAGGGGCATCCACAGGGGACGTTTCCCTTTTATGAGGACCGATGCCAGCAGCAGGGCATAGACCAGCACCACCCAGGCCCGGTAGCAGACAGCATTCAGGGGCAGCGCGGCCAGGGCGGGCCGTGACAGCAGATCGATAATCCACTGGAGGTAGCGGACCAGAAGCGCAAAGGGAATTGCCAGTACAGCCGCCACCCCAGGCAGAAATATCCCCAGCGTCCCCACTCCCAGGCCGCCCAGGAACAGCAGGCCGATGGCCCACAGGGTCAGCAGATTGGACAGGGGCGAAATCAGGGAGATCAGGTTGAAATGGAGGGCCACCAGCGGCACTGTCAGCACCGAGGCACCCAGGGTAGCCGACAGAGTGGAGACAACAAAATAGGGCGCCGCCCGGAGGTATTTAACCGCCCGATGTTTGGGCTTTTTCCACTCGTCCATGCGGAACAGCCTCATCAGCCGCTCCTGGACCCGGTCGGACACCAACAGGATGCCCGCCACGGCTGTAAGAGACAGCTGCAGGCCAATGTGGGCGGCGGAAAAGGGGTTGACCCACAGCAGCAGCAGCAGAGCCAGGGCCAGAGAGGTGGGGCCGTCCCGTTCCCGGTCCATCAGGGGCGCAAACTGGAGCATAAGCACCATCACAGCCGCCCGGAGCACCGAAGGAGTGTTGCCCGCAATGCCGCAGAAGAGAAACACCCAGAGGATGGTCAAAAGGGCAGTGGACTTTCTCCCCCGGCCCAGCAGAGCGGTGAACAGGCTGGACAGAAAGGCCAGGTGCATCCCGGACACCGCCACCGTGTGGCTCAGGCCGGTGCGCTGGAGGGAGGTGGTAAACTCGTCAGTGAGGTTGTCCCGGTTGCCTGTCACCAGGGCCTGGACAAAGCCGGCGGCGTCCTCGGGGAAGGCAGCGGCAATCCCCGCTTTCAGTCCTTTCGCCGCCCAGGCGGGCCAGTATTGGGGGGCCATCCGCTCCGGCCTCTGAACACTCAGCCTGCCGTAGGCCTGACCCCGGAGGAAGATGCCCTTGGCCGTGTAGTAGGTGATCTTCTCCCCGGCGAAAGTGCGGTCTCCAAGAGTGCAGTGAGCGATGGTCTCAACGCGGTCGCCGGGGCGCAGATCCGCCCCCTGGTCATCGGTATAGAGGATGGCGGATACCTCCGCCCATCCCCCTGTCTCCGCCTTTACCAGGACAGTATAGCCGCCATAAATCCCCTCCTGGGGCCAGTCAGCCACTGTGGCGGTGAGGCGGACGGTCCGGCCGTCCAAGTCCCGGGCAGGCTGGAAGAAAGCCCGCATATAGACCGCCGTCCACAGAAAGCCGCAGGCCAGACCGGACAGAATCAGCACGGTCCGCAGACGGACACGCTTCCCTCTCCTGCGTAGAATAATCCCCGCAGAAACGGCGGCCAGAAGCAGCCATCCGCCCAGCGGGAGCAGATAGGCATCCAGAGCGCCGTAAATGGTGAGGAACACGGCAGCGGCAAAAGAGAAAGCGAAGGTGGCCAGTATGCGCATGTCCTCTCCCCTCCCCCATTTTCTCCTGTCTCAGCGTACCATGTTTGGGGGAAAAATGCAAGGAAAACTCCCTCAGCCAGCCCCCAGCCGACAGCTCCCTCAAGGAGGGAGTCTTTCATGCCCCCTCCCCGAGAGAGGCGCCGCCACAGACGGCGGCGGCAGGAGGAATCACATTCTCTTGCCATCTGCCCGGAAATGTGGTAAAATCATCCCAATTTCCAAAAAGGAGCCTCTCTCTATGGCCGACTACTTTCACCTGAACCTGGACCGCGATGCCCTCCTCTCTCTGTCCACCCTGGGGCTGGCCCACCTGGGGGACGGAGTGTATGAGCTGATGGTCCGCTCCTGGCTGGTGCTCCACGGCAAGGCAAAGGCCAAAGATCTGCACCGGGCCACGGTAAAATACGTGGCCGCCCCCGCCCAGGCGGAGCGGTTTGAAAAAATCCAGCCCCTGCTCACCCAGGAGGAGGGGGACGTCTTCCGTCGTGGCCGGAACACCGCCCCCCACTCCATCCCTAAAGCCGCCAGCCGGGCCCAGTACCAGACCGCCACCGGCCTGGAGGCCCTGTTCGGCTGGCTGTACCTCCAGGGGCGGACGGAGCGGCTGAATGAACTGTTTTCCACGATGATGGAGGAGATGTCATGATTCTGTACAGGCCCGTCGGTGAGCAGGAGCTTGCCCTCATTCGGGAGAGCAAATACACCGCTTTTCCGCCCCGTCTGCCGGAGCAGCCCATTTTTTACCCGGTGCTGAGCGAGCAGTACGCCGCTGAAATCGCCGGAAAATGGAACACAAAGGACCCAGTCTCCGGATTTAAGGGCTACATCACCCGCTTTGAGGTAGACGACGGTTTCCTGGCCCGCTACGAGGTCCGGACGGTGGGGCGCTCTTACTTTCCGATTGCTGACTGTTCCTATAGATTATCATAACTCAATATACAGTTCAAGCGTTATCTGTTTTGGGGAAAGCTAAGTTTTCATTTGCAGCAAGG
>JAAWPF010000116.1 GCA_022799835.1 Lawsonibacter sp.
GAGAGCAGCGCCCCCACCGCGAAGCAGCCGTGGAGCAGGTTATACCCCCGGGTGGCCTTGTCACCGGGGAGGGTGGAGATCATGGTGTTTGCGAAGTTGGAGTTGCCGCCCCTGGCCACGCCGGTCATGAGGAAGGCGGCGGCCAGCAGGGGGGCGCTGCCCAGCCCGGCGGCAAAGATGAGGTAGGCCGCCGTCATCCACACGGCGGTGAGCAGCACGGCCCGCCGCCGCCCCAGCCACAGGGGGAGGAAGCCCGCCAGCAGCACGGCGAGCAGATTGCCCACGGACTGGCAGGACAGAAGCACCCCGGACAAATCGTAACTCAGCCCATAGGTGTCTCGCAGGAAAGGGATGAAGGAGCCCAGGGGCTGGGAGGCGGCTCCGCTGACGAAAAAGGCGAACAGAACGCAGTACAGCAGCTGATTTTCCCGCCGCTGTTCAGATGCTTGGGTGTTCATATCAGGTCTACTCCTTATCATTTATGGTTTGAGCGCCGTTCTGCCGGCAGGCGGCGCTCCATCAGCGCCCACAGCGCGTCCGCGCCGCCTGGGACGCAGCGGTCCGGGATCAAAAACGCCCGCTGCGGGGTGACGTAGAGGTAAACGGCGTCCGGTCGCCGGTAGGCGTGAAGCAGCTGCTCCCAGAGAAAGACGGTGTTCTCCCGGCCGTTGTCCACGGAAATCCCGGCCTCGCTGTCGTGAAGCTCCACAGTATAGACGTACTTTTTGGCCGCGAGCTTTTGCTCCTGAGCCTGCCGGCGCAGGGAGAGGAAAAAGCTCAGAAGCCAGGCCGCAGGCAGGCCCAGCGCCACAAGGAGCAGCACGGCGCCCAGCAAGACTGCGCCCCGCCGGTCATGCAGGGCAAAGCACACGCCGGCACAGCCGCTCAGAATGGCGGCGAACACCGCCGGGCGAAGCCAGAGCTGGTTGCGGGAAAAGGCGTTGAACACGCTGAAGCGGAAAAAATCCGCCTCATTGAGCCGGACCTCAACCTTCATAGGGCAGCCCTCCATTCAAAGTGAAGAATATCGTCCGTTCAACCGCATCAACTATAGCACATCTCGCGCCGGCAATCAATTTCAAAATGCTTGCAAAAAGACAAAGGAAATGCTACCATGAAAAATAGAAACCAGCTTTGGAGGAGGTGCCCCCATGCCCCGCATCAAATGGCCGCAGATGACGCTGCTGGGGCGGATCGCGCTGTTCCTGGCGGTGTTTGGGGCGGCAATCGCCCTTCAAATCGGCATTGGCTACTATCAGAGCAAGTATGTGCTGGAGCCGTTGGAGCAGCGCAGCGAGAGCATTCAGACCATCAGCCAGTTCCTCAACGATGTGGAGGAGTGCATGACGGCGCTGGAGAATTACCGCTGGGATTACGGGGACGCGGAGGCCCTCATCGCCTCCGTCCAGAGCAGCCGCCGGCGCTCTGCCGGCCACCTGGCCCGCATCGATGCGGATTTGCGGGTGGTCAGCGAGGAGCAGTACCTGCTGGCCAGCGCGGCGCACACCACCTACGGCACACTCTCCCTCACGCTGGACGCCATCACCGACGAGCTGCGCTCCGGCCGGCCAGACCGGGCGTCCCAGCTGTACTATGGCGGCGCGGAGCCCTGTGGGGCCTATCTGCGGCAGTACACCCAGCAGCTGCTGGAGCAGGCGTGCTCGGACAGTCAGGAGGCCCACGTGCGCCTTACCCAGCTCAACGAGGCGCTGAAGCGGGGCCAGACTATGGCGGTGCTGGTGTGTGTAGCGGTGGGGTCCATGCTGGTGGCGTCGCTGGTGCGGCTGCTGCGGGCCGTGGGGGCTATGGCGCAGGCGTCTCAGGCCATCAGCCGGGGGGAATTCGATGTCCCCGACCTGGACGAGAACTCCCAGGACGAGACGGGCCACATGGCCCGCGCCTTCAATGAGATGAAGCACTCCATGCGCCGGCAGGTGGAGCTGCTCAACGAAAAGAGCGCCGTGGAGAAGGAGCTGCACGCCAAGGAGATGGAGGCGCTGGAGCTGCAAAACCTGATGGAGCGGGAAAAGCTCCAGCAGCTGAGAAGTCAGATCAATCCCCATTTTCTGTTCAACACGCTGAACGTCATCCGCTATACCGCCCAGCAGGAGGGGGCGGAGCGCACCCACGCCCTCATCGGCTCCCTCAGCCGCCTGTTTCGCTATGCCCTGGCCAGCAATGACAGCCAGGTGCCCCTGGCCCGGGAGGTGCGGATTGTGGATGAGTTTTATGCCCTGTACCGGGAGCGGTTTGGGGGGAGAATTAAGCTGCGCTGGCACGTCAGCCCCCAGGTGGACCTGCCGGACACCCTGGTGCCCTCCTTTATCCTCCAGCCCCTGGTGGAGAACGCCTTCAAGCACGGACTGGCCCCCAAGGAGGAGGGGGGCTGCGTGGATATCGACATACAGGACACGGGAAGCATTTTGGAGATCACTGTGGCGGACGACGGGGTGGGCATGGGCGAGGAGACGCTGGAGACGCTGCGGGGTATCTTGAAAAACCCGCCCACCACGGGGGAGCACATCGGCGTATACAACGTGGCGGCCCGCCTGGGTCTGCTGGGCAGGGAGTACGGCGTGGACATCCGCTCGCGGCAGGGAGAGGGGACAGCGGCGGTGCTGCGCCTGCCGCGGGTTTTGGCCTATGAGGAGGAGGGAGACAGGGATGATTAAGGTTTTGATCGCGGACGACGAGGGCTATCAGCGGGAGCTTCTGACGGAAATTGTGGAGAAACGGCTGGGCCGGGAGGCGGAGGTGCGCACGGCGGAGAATGGCCGCCTGGCGGTGGATGCGGCGGCGCTGTGGGCGGCGGATGTGGCGCTGCTGGACATTGAGATGCCTGGGCTGAGCGGAATTGAGGCGGCCAGGCAGATTCTGGCCCAGCGCCCGGAGTGCCGGATCATCTTTGTCACCGCCTACAGCCTGTTTACATACGCCCATGAGGCGGTGCGTTTAGGGGCATGCGATTACATCCTCAAGCCGGTGGACGCGGACGACGTGGAGCGGGCCGTCCGGCGGGCGGCGGGGCAGGCGGAGGCCCAGCGCCAGTTGGAGGCGATGGCCTCCTCCTCGGCGGAGCTGCTGGAGAGCGTGGACAATTACGACAAAACCGCCGTGCTGATGGGAAAGGTGAAGAAGTATTTGCAGCACAACTACATGGTGTGCGACATCTCGCTGGATTCGGTGAGCGCGATTTTGAACCTCAACGCCTCCTACTTTTCCGCCCTGTTCAAGCGGACCTTCCAGGTGAACTTCCTGGACTACCTGACGGAACTGCGCATGGAGGCGGCCAAGGAGCTGCTGCACGACCCGCTGCGCTCCACCGCAGAGGTGGCCAACATGGTGGGCTATGAGAGCGCCAATTACTTCACCCGTGCCTTCAAGAAAAAGGTGGGCGTAACGCCCACGGATTACCGCCGGGGCGCTGCCCGGGGCCGGGGAGGAGGGACGGCATGAAGGGGCGGCTGTGCCTGCTTTTGTGCATATGCCTGCTGCTGTGCGGCTGCGGCCCGGCGCCGGAGAACGCCGGCCGTCCCCTGCTGGTTCTGCGCTACGCCGACAACCAGCCCGAGGACTACCCCACCACCAAGGCCGCCCAGCACTTTGCCCAGCTGGTGGAGGAGCGCACCCAGGGGAAAATATGCATCCGGCTGTACTGCAACGGCGAGCTGGGGAACGAAAACCAGGTGCTGGAGCAGGTGCAGTTCGGGGGCATCGACATGGCCCGGGTGTCGGTGGGCACCTTTGCCGAGTCCTATTCGGAGATTGAGGTGCTGCTGCTGCCGTTTTTATACGATGACGCGGAGCATATGTGGCGGGTGCTGGACGGCCCGGTGGGGGATGAATTTCTCATCGGCGCACGGCGGGCGGACGTGGTGGGGCTGAGCTGGTTCGACGCCGGGGCCAGAAGCTTTTACACCAGGGAGCCCATCTGCGGCCTGGACGATCTGCGGGGATTGACCATCCGGGTGCAGGAGTCCGCCTTCATGAGCCGGATGGTGGAGCTGCTG
>JAAWPF010000117.1 GCA_022799835.1 Lawsonibacter sp.
GCCGGGAAGCGGCCATGGCGGAGCTGGCCCTGCCCTGGACGATAGAGCAGCTCAAAGCCGGGAGGCCCTTCCCGGAGTGGGACGAGTGGCACAAAATGCGGCCTTAAAATAGGAGGAGAATGATATGGCAGACAAAGACGTACAGCGCCTCCCGGCGGAGGAGCTTTTCCAAAAGGAACTGGACGCGCTGATTGCAGCGGAGACCGACCCCATCCCCACCGGGTGGCGGATGTCCCCCCGGTCGGTGCTGACCTATATCCAGGGCAACACCGCCGTCAAGGGGGTGGACATCACCCCCAAGTACATGGGCAACCGGCGGCTGGTGGAGATCGCCATCGCCACCCTGGTCACCGACCGGGCCCTGCTGCTGATTGGTGAACCGGGTACGGCGAAAAGCTGGCTGTCTGAGCATTTAGCCGCCGCCGTCAACGGCGACTCCACCAAGGTTGTCCAGGGCACCGCCGGGACAACGGAGGAACAAATCCGCTACTCCTGGAACTACGCCATGCTGATTGCGAAAGGCCCCTGCCCCGAGGCCATGGTGAAGAGCCCCGTCTACCGGGCCATGGAGTCCGGCTCCATCGCACGGGTGGAGGAGATCTCCCGCTGCGCCAGCGAGGTCCAGGACGCCCTCATCTCCATTCTGTCGGAAAAGCGGCTGTCCGTCCCCGAGCTGGGGCTGGAGGTGCCCGCCCAAAAGGGCTTTTCGGTGATTGCCACCGCCAACACCCGGGACAAGGGGGTCAACGACATGTCCGCGGCTCTGAAGCGCCGGTTCAACATCGTGGTCCTGCCCACCCCATCGGATATGGAGACCGAGATGGACATTGTCCAAACCCGTGTGGCCCAGCTGTCCGCCGGGCTGGACCTGAATGCCCGCCAGCCGGAGATGGACACGGTGGAGAAGGTGGTCACCATCTTCCGGGAGCTGCGCTCCGGCGCCACCCTGGACGGCAAGCAGAAGCTGAAAGCCACCTCCGGGGTGCTGTCTACCGCCGAGGCCATCTCCCTGCTGGCCAATTCCATGGCCCTGGCCGGCAGCTTCGGAAACGGCGCTGTTGCCGCCGAGGATCTGGCCGCCGCCCTCCAGGGGGCGGTGGTGAAGGATGAGGAGAAAGACAAGGTGAGCTGGAAAGAGTACTTGGAGAATGTGATGAAGAAGCGGGGGAGCGAGTGGCTGCCCCTCTACCGGGCATGCCGGGAGCTGAACGGGTGATGGGCGGTCCAGTCTTTTTTGGCGTGCGCCATCTGTCCCCGGCGGCGGCCTGCCACCTGCGGCGGGCGCTGGACACGGTCTGTCCGGAGCTGGTGCTGGTGGAGGGTCCCAGCGACCTGAACGACCAGATGCAGTGGCTGTGCCACCCGGAGACCCGGTTCCCCGCCGCCATCCTGGCCTACACCAAACATCCGCCGGTGCGAACCATTCTCTACCCCTTTGCCGTCTATTCTCCAGAGATCCAGGCCATCCTCTGGGCGCACGAGCACAAGGTCCCCTGCCGCTTTATGGATCTGCCCTCCCCGGTATTTCTGGCCTTTCAAGAGGCCCAGGAGCGCCGGCGGCTGGCGGAGCTGGAGGCGATGGAGGAACAGGAGGACGAGGCGGTTCCGGAGGAGGCGGACCGGGCTTGCCATACGGAGTCGGTGTACCGCCGTCTGGAGACCCTCACCGGCGAGGACCACGACACCTTCTGGGAGCGGAATTTTGAGCAGGCGGAGGACTATCAGTCCGCCGCCGGCGCCTTCGGCCGGGAGCTGCGAGCGGCGTCGGAGGACAGCCGACAGGACAGAGCCGAGACGGTGGCGCGGGAGGCCTACATGAAGCGGGTCATCTGCCAGGCCATCGACAGCGGTATTCCGGCGGAGAAGATTTTCTGTGTCTGCGGGGCCTTTCATGTGGCCGGCCTGGAGGAGAACGCCCCTATGACCGACGAGGAGGAGGCGTCCCTGCCCCGGGCGGACAGCACCGCTACCCTGATGCCCTACTCCTACTACCGCCTGTCCTCCCGCTCCGGTTATGGCGCGGGGAACAGGGCCCCGGCCTATTTTGAACTGCTGTGGGACGCGCTGGAGCAAGGAGGGCTGGAACGGGCCCCCTACCTCTACCTGACCAAGCTGGCTGCCGCCCATCGGAAAGCGGGCAATCTGGTGTCCTCCGCCGAGGTGATCGAGGCCGTCCGGCTGGCGGACACCTTAGCGGCCATGCGGGGGAGCGCCTATCCCACGCTGGCCGACCTGCGGGACGCCTCCGTTACCACCATGGGCCACGGCAATTTTTCCGAGCTGGCTCTGGCGGCGGCGGACACCGAGATTGGCAAAACCATCGGCTTTCTTCCCGAGGGGGTGGCCCGAACCAGCGTGCAGGAGGATTTCTACCGCCAGCTCAAGGAGCTGCGGCTGGAAAAATTCCGTACTGCCGAGACGCAGCGGCTGGACCTGGATTTAAGGGAAAAGCTGAACGTTAAATCGGAGGCGGCCGCCCTGGGCGACCTGCGGCGGTCCTTCTTCCTGCACCGGCTGCGGGTGCTGGGGATTCATTTCGCCAGCCTTTTGCCCTCCCGGCAGGCCGGGGCCAACTGGGGAGAGTATTGGGACCTGCGCTGGACCCCGGAGGCGGAGATCGAGATTGTAGAGTCCGCCCTCATGGGGGATACTGTCCAGGGGGCGGCGGCCTACGCCCTCAAGGAGCGGGCGGACAGCAGCGGCTCCATTTCAGACGCCGCCGCCATCTTTCAAGACGCCTTCCTGTGCGGGATGCCCGCCGCCGCCCAGCACGCCTTGACCGTGCTCCAGGGGCTGGGGGTGGACGCCGCCGCCATTGCCGACGTGGCCGAGACGGCTTCCCGGCTCAGTCTGGTGGTGCGCTATGGCGACCTGCGCCGGTTCGACCCCGCGCCGGTGGTACCCTTGGTCCAGCAGCTCTATCTCCGGGCCTGCCTGACCCTGGCGGATGCCTGCGTCTGCGACGCCCAGGCGGCCCCGGCGGTGACCAGGGCCATGGACCAGCTCAACGCCCTCCAGCTCGGCCACGATTTTCTGGAGGAAACCCGCTGGCTGGACCTGCTGGCGGATATCTCTGACCGGGACGACCTGAACACCCGCTGCTCCGGTTTTGCCATGGCCATCCTGCTGGAGCGGGGGGCGGCGGACGAGGAGCTCCTGGCCCGGGAGGTGGCCCGACGGCTGTCCCCCGGCGTCCCCGCCGATTTAGGGGCGGGGTGGTTCGAGGGGCTGGCGGGGAAGAACCGCTATGCCCTCATCGCCCGTTTGGGCCTGTGGCGGCAGCTGGACGACTACCTCTCCGGCCTGGACGATGAGACCTTCCGCCGGGCGCTGGTGTTCCTCCGGCGGGCCTTTGCCGACTTCTCCCCCAAGGAGAAGAACGATATTGCGGAAAACTTGGGGGAAATCTGGGGCGTCAGCCCCCGGCAGGCCGCGGAGGTGCTGATGAGCGAGACCACGCAGGCCGAACAGGAGCTTTTGAACAGCCTGTCTGACTTTGATTTTGACGATATTTGAGGTCCCTACAGGCAGACGAATGAGGTGATCCTATGTCACAAACTGAGCAACTCTCCCGCTGGCGGCTGATTCTGGGGTCGGAGACCCAGGAGTCCTTCTCCGGGATGGGGGGCATCCCCCTGACCAGGGAGGAACTGCTGATGGACAGCGCCCTGGCGGCCATTTATGGAAATCCGGAGGAATCCTTCGGGATGGGCAGCTCCGCCCGGGGCGCGGGGAAGGGCCCCTCCTCCCCGGTCATCTCCAAGTGGCTGGGAGACCTGCGGTCCCTCTTTGACCCGGAGACGGTGGCGGTGGTGCAGAACGACGCCGTCGAGCGCAAGGGGTTGAAGCAGCTTCTTCTGGAGCCCGAACTGCTGGAGGGGCTGGAACCCGATCTGAACATGGCCTCCACCCTGCTGATGCTCAAGGACCAGATCCCCCAAAAGTCCAAGGAGTCCGCCCGCCGGTTCATCCAAAGGAT
>JAAWPF010000118.1 GCA_022799835.1 Lawsonibacter sp.
GGTGGCCTACCACGAGGTGGGCCACGCCATGGTGGCCTACAAGCAGAAAAATGCCGAGCCGGTGCAGAAAATCACCATCGTCCCCCACACGGAAGGGTCTCTGGGCTACACCCTGCTCATGCCCGAGGAGGACAAGACCAACCTGCGCACCAAGGAGGAGCTGATGGCCAAGATTGCCGTCTCCATGGGCGGCCGTGCCGCCGAGGAGGTGGTGATGGACACCATGACCAACGGCGCCTCCCAGGACATTCAGGAGGCCACCAACATTGCCCGGAACATGGTGGCTATGTACGGTATGAGCGAGGAGTTCGGCATGATGGCTCTGGGCTCCGTCCGCAACCAGTACCTGGAGGGGGGCTACGGCCTGGACTGCGCCCAGGACACCGCCGCCGTGATGGATAAGGCGGTAAAAGCCATTTTGGACGTGTGCTACAAGGACGCGGTGGAGGTCATCCGCGCCAACCGGGAGGACATGGACAAGGTGGTGGCTTACCTGCTGGAGAAGGAGACGATCACCGGCGGCGAGATGGTGGCCATCATTGAGGGCCGGGACCCGGCTCTGGTAGAGGACGCCTACGCCTCCACCAACAAGGGCGTCAAGCCTCTGGGAGGGGATATCGAGCCTCCCGCCAAGGCTATTCACATTGTCAGCGAGGAGATCAGGAACCCCGCCCTGACGCGGGCGGAGGAATCTCCCGCCGAGGCGGAGAAGCCGCCAGAGGAGCCCCCCGCCGAGGCGGAGAAGCCGGAAGAAAGGCCTTCAGAGGAGCGGATGCCGCCCAGCGCGGAGGAACCTGCCCAGTCGGAGGAACAGGAGAAATCCGAATAACGAGAAGCGCCGCCCGGACGGGCGGCGCTTTTACTGTCCTTTTTACCCCAAATACAATCCGTAGTAGCCCAGCAAGGCCATGGCCATCAGGCCGGCGGTGATGAACTGGATGGGGATGCCCCGGAAGGCGGTGGGGCAGCGGTTCAGGTCCACCTCTTTTTGCAGGCTGGCGAAGCTGGCCAGGGCCAGGGTGGCGCCCAGCCCGCCGCACAGGGCGAAGAGCAGGGCGGAAGGCAGGTCGTAACTGCGCTGGACCACCAGCAGGGCGGAGCCCAAGGCGGCGCAGTTGGTGGCGATGGAGGACAGGTTGCCGTCTATCCGCCGGGACAGCTCGGGGATAAAGAGCGCCAAAAACCTGCGCAGCAGGGCCACCAGTCCGGGAATCAGCAGAGAGAAGACCAGCAGCCGGAAGTAGTCCAGGCCGTAGGGGGCGAGGAGGAAGAAATCGATGGTCCAGGCCAGGAGGACGCCCAGCACCATGACCGCCGTCAGACAGCCGCCGGTGCGGATGGCCTCCCGGGGGTTCTGAAAGGACTCCAGGTGGGTGCCGATACCCATACAGGAGACCAGCACCAGATTTTCTGACAGCAGGGCGGCCAGGGCCACTCCTATCAGCTCAAAGGTGGTGTTCACAGGCCCCACCCCCCTTTCCGGAGAAGGTCACTGCGTGTCTTCATAATTGACCTCCCCTTCTGTATCCAGGTTGGCTACAATGTTCAGCGCCCGGTTGACCCCGGCGGTAATGGCCTTGGAGGTGGCGGTGGCGCCGCTGACGGCGTCCACCGAGTTGGGCCCGGAGCTGCGTATGGTGCCCGACCGGCCCACATACCGGCTCAGAGCTTCGGGAGTCAGGGCGGCGGTGCCCACCCGGTCCTGTTCATTGTGGCTGGTTACCGCCACGCCGGTGACCGCGCCGTTCAGGTCCACTCCCACTGTCATGGTGATGGGGCCGGCAAAGCCCTGGCTCTGAACCTCCACGCAGTAGCCCAGCAGCCGGCCCTCGCCGTCGTAGCCGGCGGTGATGGACAGCGCGCCGGCGGCGCGGTAGGGGGTCTCGGCGCCCACAGCGGCCAGCGGCATGGCTTGGGACAGCACCTCCTGCTGCGCCCGGACCTCTGCCCGGGCGGTGTCCAGGTCGGTGAGCCGGTGGACGCCGTAGAGAACTGTGCAGGTGACTGCCAGCACAAGGGCCAGGGGGCCGAAGGTCTTGGCGATGACCCGCAGCTGGTCCAGATGGGCCTCTCCCGGGGCCTGGCCCTCCTGGACGGCGGGGCGCTTCAGGGAGAACTTGGGGATGACGAATTTGATTTCCGCCAGGCTGGCCCGGCTCCGGGCCAGGGCGTCCCGGGTGGCGGCGAAGTTGCCCACGCCGAACCGCCGGGGCAGGCCCAGCCGGTCCAGCAGCCAGACCATGCAATTCATGGTAAGGATGGCCCAGCCCACTCCCTCGGGGTAGGAGCTGGAGGTGCGCAGCAGCACGGTGAGCAGGCCGCAGCCCACGCCGTACATCACCTGTCCCCGGGGAGTGACCGGGGAGGTGGCGGGGTCGGTGGCGAAGAAGATAGCGCCCATGAGCAGGCCGCCCCCCATCAGCTGATAGGCGATCCAAATCTGGGGAGGGACGTCCTTGGGCACGGTGAGCAGGGAAAGCAGGGCCACTGTGACCAGGTAGGAGCCGGGGACGCGCAGAGAAATGACCCGGCGCAGGACCAGATAGGCCAGCCCCAGCAGGAGCATGAAAGCGGAGACCTCCCCCATACAGCCGCCCCGCTGTCCCAGGAGCATGGTGTCCAGCGCCTGGGTGGGCAGGGAACCCTCATGAAGATAGGACATGGGAGTGGGAGCGGACACCGCGTCCACCGCGGTGAGGGACAGCCGCTGCAGGGGCACAGTCCAAGTGGTCATCAGCATGGGCAGGGTGCCGGCCAGCATCCGGCCGGCCAGGGCGGGGTTCATAAAGTTCCGGCCCAGCCCGCCGTAGAACTGCTTGACCACGATGATGGCGAAAGCGGCTCCCATCACCGGTACCCAGTAGGGGGTGCTGGCGGGCAGGCTCAGGGCCAGCAGCAGACCGGTGACACAGGCGGACCGGTCCCCGATGGAGACGCTCTGGCGGGTGAGCAGCCGGTAGAGCAGCTCAAAGAGCACGCAGGACACCATAGATACGGCGCACACCGCCAGCACCCGGATGCCGAAGAAAAATACGGCCATGCCCAGAGTGGGGACCAGGGCCACCATTACGTCGGTCATCATGACCTGGGTGGTGGAGGGCTGGCGCAGCTGGGGAGACAGGCGTTTTTGGGTGAAGGTGGAGCTCATAGGATACTCACCCCCCTTTTCAGCAGGGCGGAGGCCTGGGCTACCGTCTCCACCAGCGGGATCTGGGCAGGGCAGATGAAGGAGCAGCAGCCGCAGGCGTTGCAATCCTCCAGGTGATACCGGCTCAGCTTGTCCACATCCAGGTCCTCCAGGGCCCGGCGGATCAGGGTGGGGGCCAGGTGCATGGGGCAGGCGGCTACACACTTGCCGCAGCGGATACACACCCCGGCGGGGGTGTTGGGCTTGTGCTCCCAGCTGGCCAGGCAGACCAGGCTGTTGGTGTCCTTGGTGACAGGGGCGTCCAGGCTGGTGAGGGGGATGCCCATCATGGGCCCGCCGATGAGCATCCGGTCGGTCTCCTCCCGCAGACCGCCGCAGGACTCCAGCAGGTGGCGCAGGGGGGTGCCGATGGGAACCCACATGTTCCGGGGCCGGGTTACCGCCCCGCCGGTGACGGTCACCGCCCGGTAGGTGAGAGGGCGGCCCTGGAACAGGGCGTCGTGGATGGCGTAGACAGTGGCCACATTGAATACCGCGCACTTCACATCCAGGGGGGAGCCCCCGGGGGGGACTTCACGGCCGGTGACGGTCTGGATAATCTGCTTCTCCGCGCCCAGGGGGTAGCGGGTGCGGACGGCCAGAATCTGGACCCGGCCAGAGCCCCGGCGGCGCAGCCGGCGCTCCACCGCCTCCACGGCGTTGAGCTTGTCCCCCTCGGTGACCA
>JAAWPF010000119.1 GCA_022799835.1 Lawsonibacter sp.
CATGGAGGAGGGCGAGTGCCAGACCTGCAAGGAGCGCAAGTACCAGGACGGCTCGGACGACCCCGGCGTGTCCTTCAAGACCCCCACCAACATCGCCCCCGACCAGGCGGCCTCCGCCGTGCGGGGCCATGAGAACGAGCACGTGGTCCGGGAGCAGACCAAGGCCCGCCAGGAGGACCGCAAGGTGGTCAGCCAGTCCGTCACCTACCACACCGCCATCTGCCCCGAGTGCGGCAAGGCCTACGTGTCCGGCGGCACCACCCGCACCGTCACCAAGGCGGACAACAGCGCCCAGGCCCAGCAGCAGCCCCAGGAGGAGAATCCCTACGCCCCCTTCTCCGCCGTGGCCTGACCCCAGAGCAGTAAAAAGGACTTCGGAGTGTTCTCCGAAGTCCTTTTTTCATGCCAGCTCCAGATGATAGTCGCACCGCTCCTCCACCTGGCAGGCGCTGAAGTAGCGCTCCTCCAGGGGAATCCAGCGCTCCCGGAATGTCTCCACCTGCTCCGGTCCGTCCCGCCGGGCCACCCGGCGCAGCTGCTCCTCCGGAGCCACGCTGAGAAACACCCGCCGGTGGTAATAGTCCCATAGCTTGGGATGGCAGGAGTAGGACCCCTCCACCACCGTCACGCAGGACGGCTTCAGCGAAATGGGCTCGCCCAGCTCCCCGGTCTGGCAGCTGTACGGCCGGTACGCCGGCGCCTTCCCCTCAGCCAGCGGGACCAGCACCTCGCTCAAAAACCGCTCGTGGTCGATGTTGCCGCCCGGCTGGGCCAGGCGCTCCTTGGTGCGCTGCTCCGGCCGGAGAAAAAAGTGGTCCATATGCACCACGGCCAGGCCCAGGCTCTCCTCCAGCTGGGCGGCCAGCGTGCTCTTGCCCGAAGCGCACCGCCCCTCAATGGCCACGATGGCCCGCTCCCCCCGGTCCCGCAGCTGCTCCAGCTCCCGCAGCAGCGCCACCAAGGAGAACGAGCGCTTCACCACCCGATAGGCCGGACGGTAGGCCGCCCGGTAGGTGGGGCTGTGGGACAGCGGGCAGCACCCCTCGCTGATATAGCGCTCCAGATAGGCCTCCAGCTCCTGAACGGTAAAGGCGAACACCTTCTCCTCCGTCAGCTTCCGAAGGGCGTCCAGCTTGCTCAAAAAGGTTTTGCGCCGGCCGCGGTGAAGCTCCGCCGAGCGGAAAAAGTCCTGGTTCAGCGTGCGCAGCGCCTCGTCGCTGAATTCCAGGGCGGCCAAGGCCACCCGGACCATGCCGTTGCCGATGTCCTCCACCGGCGAGACGTTCAAATCCGTGGGCGTGGCGGCCCGCTCCGCCCGGAGCCAGGCCAGGGTGGCGTTGGGCTCGCAGAGCAGATGCTCCCCGCCAAATTCGTTTTGAAAAATCAACTTTACCGCGTCGCAAGGCTTCATCAGTGGATAGCGCCTGGCGTGGTCGGTCAGAACACGGCACAGCTCCAAATGATGGGCAGCTTCCATCCGTCAGTCCCGTCCTTTCCGCGTTGCGGCGACAGCGCCGGTTTTCTGGGTGCGTAAAGAAAAGGGTATGCGCCTTCCCATGTGGAAAAGTGCATACTCTCCTCGGTATACGCGCACAGGCGGCGCGGAGGGGCCAGGGCCCTTCCGCGCCGCCCGCCGTGCTCTATTTTAGCAAGCTTCGGCCCGGCTGTCAAGACAGAATTCGAAACAAAAAAGCCTGAAAAGCGCCGCTTTACTGGGCAGTTACGGCAGATTTGGATATAGTTTCCAGGGAAGCCGTGGGGTGACGGCGGCGCAGCCGGGCGATGCAGGCCACGCAGGCGGGAATGAGGAACAGGTCCGCGCAGATCCAGGCCGCAGGGGAGGCAAAGCAGGCCGCGGTATAGCCCAGCATGGGCACAAAGACATAGCCCACCACCGTCCGGGCGATCATCTCCAGCACGCCCGCCAGAATGGCGAAGGTCCCAAAGCCCATGCCCTGAATGGAGAAGCGCAGAATGTTCACCAGGGCCAGCGGGAAGTAAAAGGCGGTCAGCGTGATGATATAGCGGGTGGTCAGCGCCACCAGCGTCTCCACCCCGGCCTCTCCGGGGTCCAGGAACATCATCGTCGCCTGGGGCGCCAGGAACAGCATGGCCACAAGGGCCATTCCGGAATAGATCAGCCCCAGCAGGGAACAGGCGCGCACCCCTTGGGGCAGCCGGTCCAGCTCCCCTGCGCCCACGTTCTGCCCGCAGTAGGTGGCCATGGCGGAGCCCATGGCGTCAAAGGGGCAGCACAGCAGCTGGTAGACCTTGTTGGCGGTGGCCACGGCGGTGACGTAAACGCTGCCCAGACCGTTCACGGCAGTCTGCATCACAATGGAGCCGATGGCGGTGATCGAGTATTGCAGACCCATGGGCAGGCCCATGGCGCACAGGTCCCTGCACGCCTCCGGGCTGAAGCGGCTCTCCTCCCGCGTCACGTGGAGGATAGGGAATTTGCGGACCATATAGATCAGGCACGCCACCCCAGACACCGCCTGGGACGCCACCGTGGCAATGGCCGCCCCGGCCACGCCCCAGTGGAACAGCAGAATGAAGGCCAGGTCCAGCACAATGTTCAGCGCCGCGGACAGGGCCAGGAAATACACCGGAGTGCGGCTGTCCCCCAGGGCACGGATGATGCAGGACAGCATATTATAGAGGAACACCGCCGGGATGCCCATGAAAATTACGAAAATATAAGCGTAGGCATCCGCAAACAGGTCCTCCGGGGTGTCCATGGCGGTGAGGATGCCGTGGCAGAATATCCCCGTGCCCACCGTGAGCACCAGGGCGATTGCGGCGGACAGATAGGCGGCGTTGGCCACGAACCGGCGCATCTGCGGGTAGTCCTTCGCGCCCATCCGCTGGGCCACAGGGATGGCAAAGCCGCTGCACACGCCCAGGCAGAACCCGATGACGAAAAAGTTGATGGACCCGGTGGCCCCCACGGCCCCCAGCGCCTGGGAGCCCAGCAGCTTGCCGACAATCATGGCGTCCACCATGTTATACATCTGCTGAAACAGCAGGCCGAACAGCGTGGGCAGCGTAAAACCCAGCAGCAGCTTCATGGGGCTGCCGGAGGTTAAATCTTTGGTCATAACAGTGCCTCCTTCCTAAAGGCGGGATTGTGGTTGCAATCAAGCCGGGCCTCCCTGGTCCCCGCCCCAGCTTTCGCACTATTATAGCCGCTTCACCAATAATTGCAAGGGGTGTTTTTCACAATCTTCATCCCTCTTTTTTCCGGATTCTTAGCTGATAGTCCCTGGTTTTCTCCCCTTATTTTTCGCTTTTTCCATGTGAAAGATATAAAATGGCGTGTTTTCTTCCCAGTTCATTCGTCATTTTGCCTAACATTTCCTTTTTTGCCCAAAAAGCGCCCAAACCTGCCGCGGCACCTCCCCTCCATGCTCCCTCGGGGGAAGAATTGCCGCCGGAATCACCTCAAAACATTGACATCCGCCTGTCGAATTGATAAAATGGTATCATTCGAGTGTCCGGCGGTCCGCCGCGCCGCCGGCGCCTTATTGTCCATGGAGGGATGGATCAATGTATCATTGCCAACTTCAATTCTACTTGGTAGGCCAGGAACCCGGTATATTGGACCAGCTTCAGGAAATGCCCCCATTGGAGCATTTTTCTCACTCGTTTTCCCGCAGCGCAGCGCCGGACGCCGGCCTGTGCGCCGGGGCCGACGCGATTTGGGCCGACCTGAGCACATTGGAGGACGACCCCGCCGCCGCGCTGGACGCGCTGCTCAGCGCCAAGCGCCCCCAGGCCCAGCTCATCGCCATCGCCCGTCAGGCCCAGCTGCCTCTGCTCACCCGGCTCCTGCCTTTGCTCCAGGAATTGGGC
>JAAWPF010000120.1 GCA_022799835.1 Lawsonibacter sp.
GAGCCGGTGTCGGTCTCGTGGGTGCGGTTGGCCTCGATAACGGCCGTCTTTTCGTCCTTGCGGATCATGGGAAATTCCACCTTTCAAAATGTTCTGTCCAAAAGCCGGGCAGCGGGCGGGTGTGTCCCCGCGCACCCGCGCGGGCCGTATCCCAGCAGCCAAGCGATGGACGCTGCACATTCTTGTGCCCGGATAATATATCATAGTTTTTTCCGAATGTAAAGAAAAAAGTCTGATATTTCAAGAAATTTTTCTAATTTCTCTCTTCCGGTTCTTTTCTAGTCGGAAAAGGAATCAAATTAGTAAACGGAATCTCTTCCGCCATAGACAGCTGTAACTCTTCCAGCTCACGCATGGCCTCTTCCGCAATAGAACATATTGTATCCAGGCAAGCGAAGGTCTTGCAATATAACTCATAATATTGCTGTGCGCTCAGCATGTGTTCTTCATGTGCCATAAGGACCCTCCATTTATACATAACGATTATTTTCGACAATCATATAATACCAAAGACACGGAAAGACTGTCAAGCGTTTTGATTTTCTTTGATATACAATGATTGTCAAAGGGGGCGTTTGCGTGGATAAGACCCAAACACAAATCAGCTTTCGCGTAACGAATGAATTTAAGGAACGGCTGGAGGTGCAGGCGCGGAAAGAGCGCCGAAGCGTCGCCAGCATGGTCCGTATCGTGATGGAGGATTACCTTGCCGAAAAGGAGAAGGAAACAAAATAGTTGGACAAACAGCTCACCGGGCGGTATAATGGTCCAAAGGAGTGATCGTCATGCCGAAAATCGACGCTCAGCTGGGCATCCGGGTAACCAAGGACCTGAAAGCCCGTCTGACCGCCCAGGCCAAGAGCGAGATGAAAAGCGTCTCCACTCTTGTGGTCCAGCTGATCGAGGAGTATCTGGACTCCAAAGGAAAGGGAAACGCAGGCTGAAACGGCCCGTCCGATGCGGACAAGCATCGGACGGGCCTTAATTTACGCATTTTTCGCCATTCGGCCGCAGGCCAGGGAGGTGGCCAGGAAGTAGCCGCCGTAGACCGCCAGGATGACTCCGGCGGTAATCAGGGAGCTGGCGGTGCTGTCCACCTTTCCCACAGAAAAGATGATGTCGTTGGCGGCCTTCATCCCCACGGCGGAGTGGACCAGGGCCAGGGCCAGGGGCAGGAGGAAGGCCAGGGCCACCTGCTGTGTGGCGGAGCGGACCACCTGCTTTTCCTCAGCCCCCAGGCGGCGGAGGACAGCGTACCGCCCGGTGTTGTCGGCGGCCTGGCTCAGCTGCTGGAGGGCCAGCACAGCAGTCGCGGCCAGCAGGAAGGTGAAGCCCAGATAGAGCCCCAGGAACAGGGCCAGAATCTTGTTGCCCACCGTGTCGCCGTAGATGGACAGCCGGGTCTCCGCCCGGATGGCCAGCTTCTCCCGCAGGGGGGCCACCAGCTGGAGCAGCCGCTGCTCTGTCTCCTCCCGGTTCTCCCCGGCGTAGTCGGCGGACCAGACCTGACGGCGGACCTCCAGCTGCCCGGCCATCTCGTCAGGGATGACCACACAGTTGATTCCCAGCCCTCCGGTGGCCAGGCCGTCGGCCTGCCTGAAGTCCAGCAGGGCGGGCAGGGGGCCGGCGTAGGCGCTCTTGCCCTGGCGCTCCAGCAGGGCGTCCAGGTCGGACACCTTGACAGCGCCCGAGGCGTCTCCAATACCGGTGACCTCCGTTTTGTTGTAGTAATACAGCACATCCCGGCTCCAGGCCAGCTCCCTGTCCGGGGCAAAGCCCCCCGCCCGGAGGACCGCGTCGAAGTCCACCGTCTCCACATCCCCCGACTGGTTCTGCACCGAGATATCGAAGGGGGCCTGGCCGTCGGTCATGGCGGACAGGGTGGAATTGAGTCCCAGAGAGCTGGCGGTGATGCCGATGGCCAGCAGCAGGAGGATACACACCACCGTCTGGGCCAGGTAGGTGGTGTGGACCTTGCTGATCCACTGCCGCAGGGTAAATACGTTCAGATTTTTGAAGTACAGCCCCGGATGCCCCTGGACAAACTTCATCACAAAGCCGGACAGGGACCGGAAAATGAGCAGGGTGCCCAGCGTCCCCAGCCCCAGCATGGGGAAGCACAGGAAGGGGACGGCCACAGCCAGGGCCATGCCGAAGATAAGCAGAATGGCGTAAGCGGCCAGCAGGCAGACCAGCCCCAGCACAAACTGAAACACCGCCACTCCCAGGGGCCGGGGCTTCAATATCTCATTCTTCCGCTCTCCGTGGATCAGGTCGATGAGCTTGGACCGGGATATCTGCACCCCGCTGAGGGCCATGGCCAGCAGGAAGATAACGCCAAAACAGAGCGCTGTCTTGCCCGCTGCCTTGGGGGAGAAGTTCAGGGCCAGCAGGGTGGACACGTCCATCTCAAACATCGACAGGGTGAGGGCGGACAATCCGAAGCTGGCCAGCACCCCCAGGATGAGCCCGGTAACCAGAGAGATCAGCCCGATGAGGCCCGTCTCCAGGAACAGGAGCCGGGACACCTGCCCCTGGCTCAGGCCCAGCAGCAGGTAGGTGCCCAGCTCCCGCTTCCGGCGGCGGAGGAGGAAGCGGTTGGCATACAGGATGAGGCAGGCCAGCACCACCGCTACAAAGACGGAAAACACGTCCATCAGCGTGGTGATGGCGTCCACAATGGGGTTTTTGCTTCTGGCCAGGTAGACCAGCGCCCCCTGGCCCTCCAGGGAGTTGAAGGTGTAAAACAGGCATACCCCGAAGGTGAGGGTGAGTAGGTAGACGCCGTAATCCCGGAAGGACCGGCGGACGTTGCGCACAGCCAGCTTAGAGAACATCGGCCATCCCTCCCCCCATCCGGGCGGTCACCTGGATAATTTTTTGGAAGAAGTCCTTCCGGCTGTCGCTTCCCCGGTGGAGCTCCAAAAAGAGCCGGCCATCCTGGAGAAAGACCACCCGGCGGCAGCAGCTGGCGGTAAAGGCATCGTGGGTGACCATCAAAATGGTAGCCCCCAGCTCCCGGTTCAGCTCGTCCAGCCGGTCCAGCAGCATCTGAGAGGACTTGGAGTCCAGGGCGCCGGTGGGCTCGTCGGCCAGGACAAGGGCCGGACGGGTCACCATGGCCCGGGCGGCGGCGCACCGCTGCTGCTGACCCCCCGACATCTGGTAGGGGTACTTGCTCAGGCAGTCGGCAATCCCCAAAAGCTCCGCCATCTCCCGCACCCGCCTGTCGATCTTCTGGGCGGGGGCCTTCACAATGGACAGGGACAGGGCGATGTTCTCATAGGCGGTGAGGGTATCCAGCAGGTTGCAGTCCTGGAAGATGAACCCCAGCCGCTCCCGGCGGAATTTGGCCAGCTCCCTGCCCTTGAGCCGGGTGAGCTCCCGCCCGTCGATGACAATGGAGCCGGAGGAGGGCCGGTCGATAGTGGACACACAGTTTAACAAGGTGGTCTTGCCCGAGCCCGAGGGGCCCATCACCCCCACAAACTCCCCCGCCTCCAGGGACAGGGATACCCCGTCCAGGGCGTGGGTGGCGGCCCCGCCCTTGCCGTAGACCTTTTTCAGGTCGGTTACCTTCAAAATTTCAGACATATCCCAGATTCTCCTTCTTGTTTAATTGATCTGTACCGCCGAGGCGAAGGGAGCCGGCTGGATCATAACCCGGTTCGCCGCGCTCTCCGGCCAGGACCGCTCCTGCACATACGCCGCCAGCAGGGCCAGCAGCAGGGCGCACACGCACAGCCCGGTCTTGATTTTTTCCGTCATCAAAAATCGCTCCTTTCCGGTTTGGCCTTCAACTGTATTAGAGCATATCATACAGTTGTGAAAAATGCTCTAAAGGAA
>JAAWPF010000121.1 GCA_022799835.1 Lawsonibacter sp.
ATGACCCACTCACTTTTTTCCATGCGATCCTCCCTCTTGAAACAAGTACAGCACGGCGGTCATGGACCGCCGTGCCTGAAATATTACAGCTTTTCCCGAATCAGCTCGCCCATTTTCAGGGTGCCCACGGCGGTCTCGCCGGGCTTGGCGATGTCGGCGGTGCGCCAGCCCTCGTTTAGGACGGCGTCCACCGCATCCTCGATGGCCTGGGCCTCGGCGGGCAGGTCGAAGGAGTAGCGGAACATCATTGCCACCGACAGAATGGTGGCGATGGGATTGGCCTTGTCCTGGCCGGCGATGTCGGGGGCGGAGCCGTGGATGGGCTCATAGAGCCCAGGGGCGGTGTCGCCGATGGAGGCGGAGGGCAGCAGTCCGATGGAGCCGGTAATCATAGAGGCCTCATCGGAGAGGATATCGCCGAACATATTCTCGGTGACCACCACGTCGAACTGTCCCGGGGCCCTCACCAGCTGCATGGCGGCGTTGTCCACCAGCACGTCCTCATACTGGACGTCTGGGTACTCCTCCGCCAACCTGTGCATCACCTGCCGCCACAGCCGGGAGGTCTCCAGCACGTTGGCCTTGTCCACGCTGGCCAGCTTCTTGCCCCGCAGGCGGGCCAGTTCAAAGCCCCGGCGGCCGATGCGCTCAATCTCCTTCTCGGAGTAGGCCATCAAATCGCTGGCCTCCTCCCCCCGGTCCTCGGTCTGATAGCGGTCCTTCTTGCCGAAGTACACCCCGCCGGTCAGCTCCCGGACGATCATCAGGTCGATGTTTTTGTCGTTTTTCAGGGGACAGGACTCCGCCAGGGCGGGCCGCAGGGCGGCGGGGCGCAGGTTGGCGTACAGCCCCAGGTCCTTGCGGATGGACAGCAGGGCGGTCTCGGGCCGCTTGTCCGGGTCGGTAGAGTGGCCCCACTTGGGTCCGCCCACCGCCCCCAGCAGGACAGCGTCACACTCCTTGCACTTTTCAGCGGTGCCCTCGGGATAGCTCTTGCCCACCGCGTCGATGGCGCAGCCGCCCATGAGGATATCCACATACTCAAATTTGTGGCCGAACTTCTCGCCAATGGCGTCCATCACCTTGACGGCCTCCCCCACTACCTCGGGGCCGATGCCGTCGCCCTTAATGAGGGCAATTTTATAATTCATGCTGTTCACTCCTTATTTTTACTCCGGCCAGACCTGGCGGCACTTCTCAAACTCCGCGCCTGACTCCTCAGAAATCAGCACCTGGGCGGACCGTGACAGGTCATTTTCACAAAACTGCTCCGTTTTCAGCAGTTCCACGATCTTGGGCCACCAGCCCTCTGCGTCCCCGGTCTCCAGCCAGACCGCCAGGATGTGCCCCTCCTCGTCCACATAGTCATAGCCGTCGTCCGATACAGCCCCCTCCGACCACTCCTCGATACGGTCGGGCAGGAGATAGCGGATATCCAAATCGGGATTTTCCATCTTTCTGGAATCCATGCTGATGACGATGGCCGGCATTACTTCGCCACCCCCCGCTCCTTCAGGGAGTTGAGCAGCCCGCCGCTCTGGATAATACCGTCGATAAACTCCGGGAAGGGGGCAGCCTGGTAGGTCTTGCCGGTGGTGGTGTCGGTAATGGTGCCGCTGGCAAAATCCACCTCCACCTGATCCCCGGCCTGGATCTCCTCCGCCGCCTGGGGGCACTCCACGATGGGGAAGCCGATGTTGATGGCGTTGCGGTAGAAGATACGGGCGAAGGAGGGGGCGATCACGCACTTCACCCCGCAGGATTTGATGGCCAGGGGGGCGTGCTCCCGGCTGGAGCCGCAGCCGAAGTTGGGCCCGGCCACAATGATGTCCCCCGCCTCCACGGTGGAGGCAAAGTCTGCGTCGATGTCCTCCATGCAGTGGCTGGCCAAGGCCGCCGGGGAGGGGTCGTTCAGGTGCCGCGCCGGGATGATCACGTCGGTGTCCACGTTGGCGCCGTATTTGTAAACTTTCATGATGTTGTTCCTTTCTGTTTGGAATACGGGCGGATGATATCCGCCCCTACATTCTGGGGTCGGCCACGCAGCCGGCGATGGCGGAGGCGGCGGCCACGGCGGGGGAGGCCAGGATGATCTCGGAGGTGGTGTGTCCCATGCGGCCCACGAAGTTCCGGTTGGTGGTGGAGACAGTGCGCTCCCCCTCGGCCATAACGCCCATGTGTCCCCCCAGGCAGGGGCCGCAGGTGGGGGTGGACACCGCAGCGCCCGCCTCGATGAAGGTCTGAATGAGGCCCTCCTCCATAGCCTGGAGGGTAATCGCCTGGGTGGCGGGGATAACCACGCAGCGCACGTTGGAGGCCACTTTCTTGCCCTTCATAATGGCAGCGGCAACGCGCAGGTCGCCGATGCGGCCGTTGGTGCAGGAGCCGATGACCACCTGATTGATGGGGGTGCCGGCCACCTCTGACACCACCTTGGTGTTCTCGGGCAGGTGGGGCAGGGCCACGGTGGGCTCCAGCTTGTCCAGGTCGATGACCACCTCCCGGTCGTAAACGGCGTCCGGGTCGGCGGCAAAGGCCTCGCAGGGACGGGACACCCGGCCATTGATGTACTCCATAGTCCTTTCGTCCACGGGGAAAATGCCGTTTTTGCCGCCGGCCTCAATGGCCATGTTGGAGATGGTGAAGCGGTCGTCCATGGTCAGGCTGGCCACCCCCTCCCCGGCAAACTCCAGGGACTGGTACAGAGCGCCGTCCACGCCGATTGCGCCGATGAGGTGGAGTATCACATCCTTGCCGGACACGTGGGGCTGGAGCTTGCCCTTTAGGGTCACTTTGATGGCGGAGGGCACCTTGAACCACAGCAGGCCGGTGGCCATACCGGCGGCCATGTCGGTGGAGCCCACGCCGGTGGAGAAGGCCCCCAGAGCGCCGTAGGTACAGGTGTGGGAGTCCGCCCCGATGATGACCTCGCCGGGAGCGGCCAGCCCCTTCTCGGGCAGGAGGGCGTGCTCCACCCCCATCTGGCCCACATCAAAGAAGTTGGTGATCTGGTGCTTGTGGGCAAACTCCCGGGCCTGCTTGCACAGCTGGGCGGACTTGATGTCCTTGCAGGGGGTGTAGTGGTCCAGGACGATGGCGATCTTGTCCTTGTCAAAGACCTGGGTAAAGCCCGCCTTCTCAAACTCAGTGATGGCGACAGGGGTTGTGATGTCGTTGCCCAGCACCAGGTCCAGCCTGGCCTCGATAAGCTGTCCGGCCTCCACCTTGTCCACTCCGGCGTGCCTTGCTAAAATCTTCTGCGTCATTGTCATTCCCATAGGGTAAATTACCTCCTTGCGGTTTATTGAGAGAATTTTACCACAGGGCTTGCCAGAAGAATGTAACGTATGTTACAATGTAGAAAATTTACGGAGGAAAAGAGTATGATCGCCGTTCCTGACGCCGGAGGGCAATTTTCCGCCTGGAACAATCAAGAGCAGTTTACCTACCGGGGCCGCTCCCTGGAGCTGCACTACCAGACCGAGCCGCCTCACGGGGACTTTATTTATTCCCTCTCCCTGTCCCTGGATGGGGCAAATTACCGCCTGCCCCTGTGGGTCTACGGTCGGAGCTTGTTTTTCTTCGGTACCTCCTGCCTGCTGGCGGAGAGCGTTCCTGTCGGGCGCATCAGCGAGTTGAAAAGCGTTGTGATCGAGTTGTCCCGCCCCCGATATGCCCTTCTGGACAGCTGGTATCATCAGCCGCGAATGACGGACCAGGGGCTTCTGCTGACCCGCTTC
>JAAWPF010000122.1 GCA_022799835.1 Lawsonibacter sp.
CCCGTTGATGACGAAGGTGCCCGAGTTGGTCATGATGGGGAAGTCCCCCATAAAGATCTCCTGCTCATTGATCTGGTTGTTCTGGGTGTTGCGCAGCTGGACCCTCACCTTGATGGGGGCGGCGTAGGTGGCGTCCCGGGCCTTGCACTCCTCCACGTCGTACTTGGGCTTTTCGTCCATGGAGAAGTCCACAAAGGACAGCTCCAGGTTGCCGCCGTAGTCCACGATGGAACCTACATCCTGGAATACCTCTTTTAAGCCTACATCCAGAAACCACTGGTAGGAGGTCTTTTGGACCTCCAGCAGGTTGGGCATCTCCAGGATCTCCTCGTACCGGGCGAAGCTCTTTCGGGGGGTCTTGCCGTACATTACGTCCTTGACGACCATGCTGAAAAATCAACTCGCTTTCTTCTGAATTGATAGTCGATCTGCACTTTTTCTTGCCGAATTTTTGGGAAACAGGGGAGAATTGCCGTCAGTTTGCACAACTTTGAAAGAGAATGAGTGAAGTGAACACGGGGACGCGTGGATTGTTTTACCCTGGATGCGCTTGCTATTCCCGCCGGGGTGTGCTACACTGACACTGTGAATATGGAAAAGTGTCCGATTTTTGCAAGGGGACACAAAATCATTTTATTCTACCATAATTGGGATAGGCTGTCAAGGCCTATCCCAATTTTTTGTGGCAGGGAAGGAAAAATTTTCTTGGAGAATTTTGCGGAAAAGATTTGACAAGTGGTAACAAATGTGTTACAATTCGGTTACAACTTCGGAATAAGCGTTTGAGGAGGCTCCCAATGGCCAATGAAAACTTGCCGCTTTCCTATAAAGGACATCCTTTGCGGCGAAAAGACAATTTGATTTACTACGGAACCATGGCGGAGAAGTATATTATTATGCTTCAGGTTCTGTCCACCAAGAACCAGGGCGATCTGTCCATGGCGGACAAGGTCTCCGTTCAGCTCCAGCTCACCGACCCAGACCTGAAAAGCCGGGACCGGGTGGTGAAGAAGAGCGAGAAGGACAGCCTGTACGCCGCCATGGATGTGGCTGCTGTCTGGCTGGACCGGGCCCTTTCTGGAAAGTAACACAACAGTGAACTGAGGATAAACCGTCTGCTGAAAGAGATATTAAGGAGGACGTCAATATGCGCCTGAAACATGCTGCCACCCGTCTGACCGCCGCCCTGCTGCTGGTCAGTTCCCTGATTACTCCCGCCTTTGCCCTGACCGGCACGGTTAACACGGGCAACGAGGTCCTTCGCCTGCGGGCTGAGGCCAACACCAAGAGCGATATTTTGAAGAATCTGGCCAATGGAGTTCAGGTAGAGGTCCTGAATACGCTGGAAAATGGCTGGTATCAGGTGTCCTGCGGGGACATCCAGGGCTATGTCTCCGGCAAGTATCTGGTGCTGGAGGATGCGGCGGCGGAACCCCCTGCTGAGGCGGTCCCCGCTGCGGCCGAGGTTCAGGAGGAAGTGAAGACCTATGTGCAGGTGACAGACGGTCCGCTGAATATCCGCTCCGGCCCCGGCACCGACTATGACAGGGCTGGCAGCCTGCCCACCGGCCGGGTGGTGGAGTTCCAGAGCCTGGAGGACGGCTGGTATAAGATCGACGCCGGCTACATCAGCGCCGACTACGTGAAGGAGGTCGATGCCTCCCAGATCAACGCCACCGCCCTCAAGGGCCAGGAGGTCGCCAACTACGCCCTCCAGTTCGTGGGCTGCCGCTATGTCCACGGCGGCACCTCCCCCAAGGGCTTTGACTGCTCCGGCCTGACCACCTATGTGTACAAGCAGTTCGGCTACACCCTGAACCGCACCTGCTCCGGCCAGCTGAAAAACGGTCGGCCCGTCTCCATGAGCGAGCTCCAGCCCGGCGACCTGGTGATCTTCAAGAAGGGCAACACCAAGGAGGCCGCCACCCATGTGGGCCTGTACATCGGCAACAACCAGTTCGTCCACGCCTCTACCCCCAAGGTGGGCGTCATCATCAGCAGCATGAGCTCCGCTTACTACACCACCGGCTTTGTAGGCGGCCGCCGTATCGTGGAGTGAACAGCAATTTGATTTACATAAAAACTCCCCCGCCGCCTGGCGGGGGAGTTTTTATGCTGTCGCCACCGGCTGGGCGTATCAACAATTTTCAAACAGGCACTGATTAAAAATGTACAAATCCATAGAGAAAAGCAACAGGAATCAAAACTTGAGCAACAGTTATAAACGCCATTTTCCGTTCTTCTGGAACTTCACCCAATACCACTCTGTTCCAAATTGAAACAATGAAAAACGATAAAACAGAGCGTCATCCCTAAAGATGTTTTCAATATTCCGTGCGGTTACTCCTTCCAAGCCTGAAGCAGGCTTATTTTTTCTCCGGCTCAGGGTGCTGGCCCTCCGTGGACAGGTAGGCTGGACCGGTATGCTGGAGCTTGGCAAAGGCCCGTTTACGGACCACCAGCATGAGGAAGAGGAAGTGGCACAGGGCGGTTACCGTCCATGTGATGGGGTAGGAGATGTACAGGCAGGCGGGGGTGCGATAGAGGGGGAATATGGTGGCCACCCAGACCAGCCGCAGCCCGCAGGCGCCGATGATGGAGACGATCATAGGGATCATAGAGCTGCCCAGTCCGCGCAGCACGCCCACCAAGGTGTCCATAATGCCGCAAATAAAGTAGGGGCAGCAGAGGAAGAACATACGGACCAGGGCCTGCTGCACCACGTCGGGCTCCCCTGGGGCGTAGATACCGGCCAGCGGGGCGCCGAAGAGGTAAACCAGATTTCCAATAACAAAGCCGAAGAGCACTGAAAATCCTACGCACTGTTGGGCCACTTTGTCCACCCGGTCGCGTTTTCCCGCGCCGTAGTTCTGTCCCACGAAGGTGATGGCCGCCTGATAAAAGGCGTTCATAGAGACGTAAACAAAGCCCTCGATATTAGAGCCGGCGGAGGAGCCGGCCACCAGGACCGCGTCGTCAAAGGAGTTCAGGGAGGACTGGATGACCACGTTGGACAGGGAGAACACCACACCTTGAAAGCCGGCGGGCAGGCCCACCTGAATGATTCGGCGGACCACATTCCACTTCATTCCCAGCTGTTTCAGGTCCAGGTGGAGAGGGCCCGGTTCCCGGACCATGCACCACAGTACAAGGGCGGCGGAGATATATTGGGAGATGATGGTGGCCAGGGCCACGCCGGCCACGTCCATCTGAAAGACGATCACAAAGACCAGATTCAGGATCACGTTGACGATTCCGGCGAAGGTGAGAAAGTACAGCGGCCGCTGGGTGTCCCCCTGGGCCCGAAGGATGGCGGCCCCGAAATTGTAGACAAAATTGGCGGGCAGGCCCAGAAAATAGATGCGCAGGTACACTCCGGCCAGGTCGATGACATCGGTGGGGGAGGACATCCACTCCAGCAGCTGCCGGGCCATAGTCACGCCAAATGCCGCCATAACAATGCCGCTGGCCAGGGCCAGGGTCATGGCGGTGTGGACACTGCGGCTCACATTGTCGTGCCGCCCCGCCCCCAGGTCCCGGGCCACCACCACGTTAGTACCCACTGACAGGCCTACAAACAGGTTGACCAGATACCCCATTATGAAAAAAAGATTTCTTTCAGGACTGCTTTTGCTGGTGATGCTGTTTTCGTTGGCGCCAGTGAAGGTATATGCGGCAGAAGC
>JAAWPF010000123.1 GCA_022799835.1 Lawsonibacter sp.
CTGGTGAAGGGGGACAGCCTGTCGGCCTCCATCGCGGCGGCCTCCATTCTGGCCAAGGTGAGCCGGGACCGGTTTATGGTGGAGATGGCGGCAAAATATCCCAAGTACCGCTTTGACAAGCACAAGGGCTACGGCACCAGGCTGCACTATGAGCTGCTGGCCCAGCACGGCCCCAGCCCCATCCACCGCAAAACCTTTTTGAGGAAGGCGGCGGAGGAATGAGCGGCCAGGACAGCCGCCTGCGGGGCCGGTGGGGGGAGGACCAGGCGGCGGCGTATCTGCGGGACAAGGGATATCACATTACAGCCGCCAACTGGAAATGCCGCTTTGGGGAGCTGGACCTGGTGGCCGAGGACGGGGCGTATCTCTGCTTTGTGGAGGTCAAGCTGCGCAAAAGCGCGGCCTACGGTTCGGCGGCCGAGTTTGTGGACAAGCGAAAGCAGGCGAGGCTGCGCTCGGCGGCGGAGCTCTACCTGCTTCAGCACCCCACCCGCCTCCAACCCCGCTTCGATGTTATCGAAATATATGCCCCTCAGGGGACGGAGACAAAAAAACCGGAGATCATCTACCTGGATAACGCCTTTTAGGCACAAAATCCCTTGACCTTTGGAGGGAAAGCTGGCATAATAGGAGCCACCACTACGATGATAAGGAAGGATCAACATGCGGTATATCAGCACCCGGGACAACACCAATCAGTATTCTGCCTCCCAGGCCATTATCCAGGGTTTGGCTAAGGACGGCGGTCTGCTGACCCCGTTTTACATCCCCAAGCTGCCCAACAACGCTTTGGAGGACCTGAAGGCTATGGCCTACCAGCAGCGGGCGGTATATATTATGAAGATGTTTTTGGAGGAGTTCTCTGTCAAGGAGCTTACCGATTTTGCCAATGCCGCTTACGGCCCGGACAAGTTCGATACCCCGGCAGTGGCCCCGGTGCGCACGGTGGACGGGAACACCCACTGTCTGGAGCTGTGGCACGGCCCCACCAGCGCCTTTAAAGACATGGCACTGCAAATGCTGCCCCATCTGCTTACCGCTTCTCTGACCAAGACGGAGGAGAACAAGACGGCGTGTATCCTGGTGGCTACCTCGGGCGATACGGGGAAGGGAGCCCTGGAGGGCTTTAAAGATGTGCCCGGGACCAAAATTCTGGTCTTTTATCCAAAGGACGGGGTGTCCCAGGTCCAGGAACTGCAGATGCTCACTCAGGAGGGGGACAACGTGGGGGTGTGCGCCGTGGTGGGCAACTTCGACGACGCCCAGACCGGCGTGAAGGCCCTGTTCTCCGATGAGGAAGTCCGTCAGGCGCTGGCTCGAAGGGGGTACTTCTTCTCCTCGGCCAACTCCATCAACTGGGGCCGGGTGTTGCCTCAGATTGTGTACTATATCTCCGCCTACTGCGACCTGCTCCGGGATGAGAAGATTGCCCTAGGCCAGTCTGTGAATGTCTGCGTGCCTACCGGCAACTTCGGCAACATCCTGGCCGCCTACTACGCCCGGGAGATGGGCCTGCCCATCGACCAGCTCATCTGCGCCTCCAATGAGAACAATGTCCTCACCGACTTCATCCGGGAGGGGGTCTATGACCGCAACCGGCCTTTCCATAACACCCTGTCCCCCTCTATGGACATCCTCATCTCCTCCAACCTGGAGCGGCTGCTGCTCTCCCTTACCCAGGACCCGGCGGAAGTTAAGGGCTACATGGCTCAGATGGCGTCCACTGGACGGTATCAGGTGAGCGACAAAATCAAAAACCGCCTCCAGAAGCGGTTCCGGGGTTACTTCTGTGATGACCGGGAGACCCAGCGGGTGATTCAATCGGTGTATGACAAATTTGGCTATCTCATCGACACCCATACCGCTGTGGCCTTTTCCGCCTTGGAGCAGTACCGGGGGGAGACGGGGGACGACACCCCGGCCATCGTGGCCTCCACCGCCAGCCCCTTCAAGTTTGGCGCCAGCGTGCTGGAGGCCCTGGGGGAGATCCCCCCCGCCTCCGGTCTGGACGCTTTGGACCGGCTCGCCGCCAAGACGGGCCAGCCCGCCCCGGCGCCCCTGGCCGCTCTGCGGAATAAAAAGGTCCGCTTCAACCAGGTAGTGGAGAAGGATCATATGTTGGACGCGGTTGTGTCCCTGCTGGAGTGATCCTATGGCCCTGTTTGCCATTGGGGATACCCACCTGTCCCTGTCGTCCAACAAGCCCATGGATGTGTTCGGCGGCGGCTGGACGGGCTATGTGGACAAGTTGAAGGAGGGGTTTTGTGCCACGGTGTCCCTGGAGGACACCGTGGTGGTGTGCGGAGATGTGTCCTGGGGGATGAGCCTGGAGGAGGCAGAGCGGGACTTTGCCTTTCTGGACGCCCTGCCTGGGGAGCGCAAGCTGCTGCTCAAGGGCAACCACGACTACTGGTGGACTACTGCCGCCAAGATGAAGGAGTTTTTCCGTGAGAAGGGCTTTACTACCCTGGACATCCTCCATAACAACTGTCATTTCTACGGGGAGACTGCCCTGTGCGGCACCCGGGGCTGGTTTTATGAGGAGGACCGGGGGGAGCACTCCGCCAAGATTTTCAACCGGGAGCTGATTCGGCTGGAGGCGTCCCTGAAGGCGGCGGGGGAACGGGAGAAGCTGTGCTTTCTCCACTACCCGCCCCTGTACCAAGGTTACCGCTGCCAGGAGATCATTGACCTATTGGAACAATACGGTGTCAAGACCTGCTGCTACGGCCACCTCCACGGAGGGAGCCACCGGCTGGCGGTAACCGGACCGCAGGGGAGTGTGGAATACCGACTGGTCGCTGCCGACTATGTGGGCTTTGCGCCGGTGCGGATCTTGTAGAGAGCCGTATCTGCCACGGTCTGGCGGCTGTGCCGCCACCCTTCCCCTTCATGGAAAGGTGCCCACGGAGGGGGCGGATGAGGTCAAACCCCGTCAAAATGCCTGATTCAGGCATAGTGCAAAAACAAAATAGGAAAAAATCAGGGAAAATTCAAAAAAAGACTGTTCAAACCGCCGCGTATCTGGTAGAATATCGGGGCGAAAGTAAAAAGGCTCTGCCGCCAGGAGAAGGACGACGGGCCGCACAGGAGGAAATGGACAAATGAAGGTCACCAGTGTTGAGAAGAAAGAAAAGAGCACCGTCGAGCTCACCATCCAGGTGGAGGCCGAGGCTTTTGAGGCCGCCATCCAGAAGGTCTATCTGAAGACCCGGGGCCGCATCAATGTGCCCGGCTTCCGTAAGGGTAAGGCCCCCCGGAAGATCATCGAGGGCATGTACGGCGCCGGCGTGTTCTATGAGGACGCCATCAACGAGCTCTACCCCTCCGCCTATGAGGAGGCCGTGAAGGAGCAGGGCTTGGACGATGTGGGCTATCCCAAGATGGAGATCGTGGAAGTGGGCAAGGAGGGCTTTACCTTCAAAGCGCTGGTCTCTGTCCGTCCCGAGGCCAAGCTGGGCCAGTACAAGGGCCTGTCCGCCCCCAGGGAGGAGGTCAGGATTACCGAGAAGGATATTGATGAGGAGCTGAAACCCTACATCGACCGGGCCACCCGCCTGGTCAGTGTCAAGCGCAAGTCCAAGAAGGGCGACACCGCTGTCATTGACTTCGAGGGCTTCGACAACGGCACCCCCTTCGAGGGCGGC
>JAAWPF010000005.1 GCA_022799835.1 Lawsonibacter sp.
GCCGCCCCCTGCCCCTCGCCGGTGGGACAGCGGTAGTAGCACCGGTCCTCCGCCAGAGCCCCGCACACCACCATGGAGAAATTGTGGCCGTTGAAGGTGTCGTTCAGCTCGCACTGGGCGTACATCAGAGGCTCCAGCCCCCAGGCCTGACCGTAGGTCCGGGCGATATGGGTCTGACCCAGCACATTATCGGGGAAGTTGTTCACATTCTCCCAGCCCCACAGCCAGGTGTGGGTCACATTGGACTCGCTGCCCAGGAACTGGATGGGAAAGCGGTATTTGCCCAGCTTGAGGAAGCCCGCCTCAAAATCCACCCGCCAGTCCGGCTCATCCTTCACCAGCTGCACCAGGGCGTTCTGGACGGTGTACATCTTGCCCAGGCAGGCGGAGAACACCTGGTCCCAGTCGGACATGTCCACCCCGTCGGGGAAGAATCCCGCCGGTGCGCCCGGACCGGGCTTGGAGGCCTCTGGCTCCTTCTGGAGCTCCGGCCTGGGGGGCTCCGTTTTTTTGCCAAACAGATTTCCTAACAGTGACATGGCGGCTGCTCCTCTCATTTTTGTTATACTACAGGTCTGCGCTCCCCGCGAGCGGAAACGTTATTCCAGACAGCTCAGGACGGCCCGGGCAGCCCCCTCCTCCCCGTTGGAGGGGGCCGCGCGGGCGGCGGCGGCTTTCACGTGCTCCGGGGCATTGCCCATGGCGATGGAGGTCCCCACCACCCGAAAGGCGCTCAAGTCGTTTTCGCTGTCCCCCACAGCGGCGCACTGGTCCAGCGGGATGCTGTACCGGGCGGCGATTACCGCCAGAGCGGCGCCCTTGTCCGCCCCGCCGGCGGTGAGCTCAAAGTCGTGGGAGCTGGAGGAGGTGGTGGTCACATCGGGCAGGGCGGCCAGCTCCTCCACGGGACAGTGCCCGGAGCCCTTCTCCCCGTGGATCTTCACCAGGGGCAGGCGGTGTTCCTCCATATAGGCCAAAAAGTCCTCGGTTGTTGTAGCCGCCTCATGGAAGGCGGGAAACGGGTACCAGGTCTCCATATACTTCTTATACTCGGCGGTGAGCAGGATTTCATGCCCGGCAAAGATGAGCAGCTGGGCGTCCCAGCCCAGACACAGCTGAATCGCCCGGCGGGCGGAGGCCTCGGGTACTGCCCACTGCCGGACGGTCCGACCGGTCTCGCCGTCCACTACCAAACCGCCCCCCGCGCCGGACACCAGCAGGTCGCACCCCGCCTCCCGGGCGAAGTATGCCCCCTCCTGCGCGGGCCGGCCGGTGTTGATAACCACCCGAATGCCTGCCGCCTTCGCCTTGGCAATGGCCTCTTTTGAGGCGGCGGTGATCCGGCCCCTGGGGTCCAAAAGGGTGCCGTCCAGGTCGAGAGAAATCAGTTTTATCACAGGAACAGCCCTCCGATCTGATATACCAGCAGCGACATCACATAGGCGCAGCCGATCTGCCAGGCGATAGAAAACCAGGCCCATTTCCGGCTCTGCATCTCCTTAAACAGCGTGGACACCGCGGCCACGCAGGGGACGTACAGCAGGATAAACACCAGCATAGCGAAGGCCGACAGGGGGGTGAAGCCCGCCATAGCGGCGGCCACCTCCCCGCTGGCGGCAGTGAGGGAGAAGCCGTAGAACATGGACAGGGAGGACACCACCATCTCCTTGGCGATGAAGCCGGTGAACAGGGCCACGGCGGCCTGCCAGAAGCCGAAGCCGCAGGGCGTGAAGATGGGAGCAATGGCGTTCCCCAGGGCGCCCAGCATACTGTGGGTGGGGTTGTCCACCATGCGGAGGGAGAAGTCGAAGGATTGCAGCAGCCACAGCACCATGGACATCAGGAGGATCAGCGTCCCGGCCTTGACCAGGAAGCCCTTCACCTTCTGCCACACATGGGTGAGCATGTTGCCCAGAGAGGGCAGGCGGTAGGGGGGCAGCTCCAGCACAAAGGGGGCGGGGTCCCCGGCAAAGAGGGTCTTTTTGAAAAACAGCCCCGAAGCGATGCCCACAATCATCCCGATGATGTACAGCCCGAAGACCACCAGCCCCGCCCAGGGACCGAAAAAGGCGGCGGAGATGAGTCCATAGACGGGCAGCTTGGCGGAGCAGGACATGAAGGGCACCAGCAGGATGGTCATCCGCCGGTCTTTCTCGTTCTCCATGGTCCGGGCCCCCATGATGGCGGGGACGGAACAGCCGAAGCCCATGAGCATGGGGATGAACGCCTTGCCGCTCAGCCCGAACCGGCGCAAAGCCCGGTCCATGATAAAGGCTGCCCGGGACATGTAGCCCGAGTCCTCCAAAAAGGACAGGAAGAAGAATAACAGCGCAATTTGAGGCAGAAATACCAGCACGCCCCCCACGCCGCCAATGATGCCGTCGCAGATCAGGGAGATGAGCACAGGGGACACCCCCAGCCCGGTCAGCGCGGGGGCCAGCCGCTGGGCCAGGGCGTCCATCCCCGCCCCCACCCCGTCGGACAGCCAGGAGCCGAAGGGCCCGAAGGTGACCACGAACATCACCAGCATGGCGCACAGAAACAGAGGGATGGCCCAAATTCGGTGGGTGACCACCTTGTCAATCTTCTCGCTGAGGGTCAGCTCCCCGGGAACATCCCCCCGCTCCACCGAGGCGGACACGACCTTCTGGATGTACTGGTAGCGGCTGTCGGCGACGAGGGTCTCCCGGTCGCCCAGGTCGCTGGAGTTCTCATACTCGGCCACCAGGGCGTCCAGCCTCTGCTTCACGTCCTGGGGCAGAGCCAGGGCCTTCTCCACAATGGCGTCCCCCTCCAGCAGCTTGATGGAGGCCCAGTGGGCGGGCAGGCCGGCGGCGTAGGCGTAGTCGTGGAGCAGCTCGCCCATGCGGTGGTGGATGTCGTGGGTATAGTCATCGTAGAGGTCATCGGGCTCGATGGTGACCCCCAGGTGCATCTGCCGGTGGGCGGTGTGCATCAGTTCCTCGATGCCCTCCCCGGTTCGGGCGGTGATGGGGATCACCGGCACCCCAAGCTCCTTGGAGAGCCTGCCCGCGTCGATCCTGTCCCCCCGTTTGGCTACCTCGTCCATGAAATTCAGGGCCACCACCGTGGGCCGCTCCAGTTCCAGCAGCTGAACGGTGAGGTACAGGTTGCGCTCCAGATTGGTGGCGTCCACAATGTCGATCACGCAGTCGGGGGCTTCGCCGATGATAAAATCCCGGGCCACAATCTCCTCCATGGAGTAGGGGGACAGGGAGTAGATGCCCGGCAGATCCACCACCGTCACGGTCCGGTCGCCGATGCGGGTCTCCCCCTCCTTCTTCTCCACCGTGACGCCGGGCCAGTTGCCCACGTACTGGTTGGAACCGGTGAGGGCGTTGAACAGGGTGGTCTTGCCGCAGTTGGGGTTGCCTGCCAGGGCGACGCGCATGGTGCGCCTGTCATGCTCGGCGGGGTCATAGCGGCCGCCGTGCTCGGCCAGCTCATGCTCGTGGTCGTGGAGCTGGCGGCGGGCGGTCTCCGGGTCGGGGGTGTGCCGGGTCATGGCCGTCCGGGCCGCGCCCGAGCCCCTGGAACGGGGCTGGCCCATGACAATCTGGCCGGCGTCCCCCTTGCGCAATGTCAGCTCATAGCCCCGGAGGGTGACCTCGATGGGGTCCCCCAGGGGGGCGATTTTCGTGACCTTTACCTCAGTGCCCGGGGTGAGGCCCATATCCACCAGACGGCGCTTCACTGTGCCCGATTTGTTGGCAATGGACAGAATGGTCCCGCTCTGACCGGGGGCCAGATCCTCCAGAGTCTTTCTCCGCTCCTCCATAGCAACATCTCCCGCTCAAAAAAGTCAGCATCGTCTTACTTATTTGTGGACATTGTAGCGCATATTCAGGGGATTATCAAGTACTTTCCCTGCGTCCCGGGAAAAAAGCCCGCTGCTTTTCAAAAAACGAAGGTGATGGGTATTTTTGCGGGCCACAGGTTGTCGGTTAGTGAGAGCTGTTTGAGTTTACTGTCCCACAGCGCGATTTTCGTGAGTGGGAAGTGTCTGCTTTTTTTACCATATCATTGTGCTGATAGCACAATAATTGCCGCTTTTTTTCGGGCATCAGCCCATGGAAGGAGGGTTGACAAACAAATTGCCCTTGTATATAATAGATATAAATCAGAGCAAATTGCGGCTGAGAACTTGTCTTATCTGCCAAGACGATTGAATTGTGTATAACATGATATACCTGTAGAAGCGCGAAATGGGGATCCCCATTTCATGATGTGCTAAGCACATCATGAAGATCTTCATATTACCCTATTTTGAATCGGAAAAGGAAGGGCTGGCCGCGCTGCTTTGATCCAGAGGAAACCGGAAGGTAAAATGAAAGGAGTATGAATTCATGAAAAAAGCACTTGCATTGGTTCTGTCCGCCTGCGTGGCGCTGTCGCTGCTGGCCGGGTGCGGCGGGCCGAGCGGCAATACGCCCGGCGGCACCGGCGGAAGCCAGGGAAATACGCCCGGCGGGAACGATCAGGTTTTTAACATCAAATTTGAATGTGTGCTGAATGAGGCCTCATACTGGTATCAGCTGGGCGTCAAGATGTCTGAAATGCTTGAGGAGCGTACGAACGGGCGGATCAAGATGGAGTGCTACGCCAATGCTCAGCTGGCGGGCGGCAACCAGCAGAAGGGTCTGGAGAATGTGATTAACAATGTGGTCCAGGTGGACTGCCGATCCTCCATGCTTTGGCAGGTTATGGACGACAAGCTGGGCATCTGGGCCATCCCCTTCTTCTATGAGTCCACGGATGTGATTTTGAATGACCTGGAATTTGGCGAGGGCGGCCAGGCCTACGCCGCGGCTATGGAGAACCTGGGCCTGAAGCTGATGGGTCTGGTGGAGTACGGCCCCCGGCCGATTGCGACCAACAAGCCGCTGACCAGCTATGACGATATTCAGGGGATGAAGATTCGTGTGGCCTCTGTGCCTCTGCACCTGGACGGCCTGACCGCCATCGGCGCCAACCCTATGGCGATGAACTGGTCTGAGATGTATACCGGCCTGCAGCAGGGCACCGTGGACGGCATGGAGGCCCCCTATCAGGTTATGATCGACAATACCGTGTATGACGTGTGTAAATACTACTACGACTGCGACTGGGTCATGGACCCCGGTGTAGTCACCGTCAATGCTGGATTCTATAACTCTCTGCCGGATGATTTGCGTCAGATATTCGACGAGGTGTTTGAAGAGTGCCGGGCGTGGGAGATTCAGGAGTTCCAGGCCGCGAACGCCTCCGCTAAGGAGCGGCTGGAGAAAGAGTTTGGCTGCGCCATCAACCCCATGACCGACGCGGACCGGGAGAAGTTTATCACGGCGATGCGGCCGGTGTTTGACGCGTATGAGGCGGCTGTGGGCTCGGAGTATCTGAACCTGTTCCGGAAGTGAACGGACAAAGTATAGGGTGCTTCGCGTTTCCTGTTGAAAAAACGCCTCTCCTCAGGATGGGAGAGGCGCTTTTTGTAGAGACGGCGGAGGACCGGAAAGGAGGTTTCATTGTGAGGCTGATAAAGGTAATTTGGGATTTTATATCCAGACGTCTGTTTGAGCTCATTGGGGTTCTGGGGCTGCTGGTCATGCTGGTTGTTGCCTTTGGCAACGTGCTCAGCCGCTATGTGCTGCCGGTGTCCTGGGCCTTTACGGAGGAATTGACCTGCGGGTTATTTATCCTGGTGTCGATGCTGGGGGCGGCGCTGGCGGTAAAGGACGGGAAGGCGATGGGGATCAGCCTGCTGACCGACCTGCTGCCGGCCGGAATGCAGAAATATATCACCATACTGCAGGGGGTTTTTACTGGGGTGTTTGGCTATCTTCTGCTGTCCTATGGCATTGAGATGGTGAAGAGCGAACTGCGGCTGAATATGAAAACGGCGGCCCTGGGCTGGCCGGAGGCACTGTTCGGCTCTTTTATTCCAATCGGCGGGGCTGCGCTGATCACGGCTTCCATCTGCCTGATTGTCCAGGGAATCAGGCAGATCAAAGAGGAATGCGGCGGAAAGGGGGATAAGCGGTAATGTCGATTGCGACCATGCTGATTGTCAGCTTTTTTGTGCTTGGGTTTTTAAATGTGCCAATCGCGGTGGCGCTGGGGCTGTCCAGCTGCCTGTGCCTGACCCGGTTCGGGCTGGATATGTCGATTCTGCCCACTCAGGTGTACTCGGGCATTGCGAAGTTTGTCCTGCTGGCGGTTCCGTTTTTCATTCTCTCCGGAAATATTATGGAAAAATCCGGGATATCGGACAAGCTGATCCGCTTTTTTAAGGCGCTGGTAGGCCATAAGAGGGGCGGCCTGGTCTATGTGGTGGTCATCGCCTCCTGCTTTTTCGCGGCGATTTCCGGTTCCGGCCCGGCCACGGTGGCCGCGCTGGGCAGCTTCCTGATTCCGGCCATGGCCAAGGATGGGTACGGGAAAGAATTTCCCTCTGCCCTGCTCGCCACCAGCGGCTCAATCGGGACCGTGATTCCCCCCAGCATCCCCTTTGTAATGTATGGATTGGTGACCGGCGTATCCATTACCCAGCTGTTTATGGCGGGCATTGTGCCGGGCCTGCTGTTCGGCGCGGCGCTGATTATAGCTTCCATGTTTATGATCCGAAGCATGGATGTGGTGCGGGAGGAGAAGGCCGGCGTGAAGGAGGTGTGGGATTCCTTTGTGGATGCCATCCCCGCGCTGATGATGCCCATTATTATCTTGGGCGGCATCTATTCCGGCATTTTCTCCCCTACCGAAGCGGCGGCTGTGGCCTGTGTATATGGGATCATTGTGGGGATGTTCATCTATAAAAAGATTCGCCTGGCGGAACTGTATGAGCTCTTCCGAAATTCCCTGGCGGGCTCCGGAAATATTATGCTGATTATCGCCGGTGCTTCTCTGTTCGCGTGGTTCTGCTCCACCAGCGGCATTACCAGGACCTGCACTGACCTGATCTCCTCCGTGGCGCGGAATCAGTTTATGTTCCTCCTGCTGGTCAATGTAATTTTGCTGATTGCGGGCTGCTTTATGGACAGTACCTCAGCGATCTATATCCTGTGCCCCATCTTTGTGCCGGTGGCGAAGGAGCTGGGCTATGATCTGGTGGCCCTGGGCGTGGTATTTATTGTAAATCTGGCGATTGGCAATGTGACCCCGCCAGTGGGCCTCAACCTGTTTGTGGCCTGCAGCATCGGAGAGGTGACCATAACCGGGATCTGTAAAAAGGTGTGGCCGCTGATTTTGGCGGCCGCGGCTGTGCTGATTCTGATTACCTATGTCCCCATGATATCGGTGTTTCTGCCAAGGCTGGTATATGGATAAGCTGTGACCTGTGCGGGCGGCGGTGAAGCTGTTTGAGCGCCCGTAGGGGGAGGACGAATCGAGAGGGGTGTGGTATAATGAGATTTCAGGTGGATGTTCTGTTCAGCGGATTTTCGGGAAAGCTGGAGACGGGCTACTTAGGCTGGGGTACGTGGGCGTATCTTACAGATGGCGCCCATAACATGATGCTGGACACCGGCTATGTGGGGCTTCGGCAGAATTATGGCGAGATTTTGGCCAGCCATAGAATCAGAGCGGAGGAGGTCACCCATGTACTCCTGACCCATATGCACTTTGACCACGCATGCAATGTGGATCAGTATCCCAACGCGGAGTTTGTGCTTTCCCGGCAGGAGTGGGAGTACGCCAACGACCCGGAGCGGCGGGACCTGTTTGTGGAGACAGGAGCCCTTGCGACCCTCCGGGCAGGCAGGCTTCGCCTGGTGGAAGATGGCGAGGAGATTGTGCCGGGTGTGACAGCAATGCTGACGCCGGGGCACACGCCGGGCTGCTGCAGCTATGTGCTCCAACAGGAGGACGGGAGCAGGTGGGTGCTGGCGGGAGACGCCGCGAAAAACCGGGGAGAGCTGCGGACGCGGGAGGTTCAGATGTCCATGGATCCCGCGGCTACCAGCGCCAGCCTGCGCCGGATTATAGAGACGGCGGACCGGGTGCTGCCCGGCCACGACGGCTGGGTGACGGTCCGAAATGGCGAGGTGATTCCGGAGGGGGAAAATGACAAGGTGATGATCTTTGGCCAAGGGGTCCGGGTCAACGGAGGACAGTCAAGCGTGGTACTCCATATGGACTGAGAGGAGGGGAGACAAATGAAAATTCGGCTGCCCTATGGCCGGGGGATGCTGGAGGGGGAGGTGCCAGATGAGCGGATATCTGGTGTGATTGAGAGCCGGCTGGACCGGTATGAGCCCGGAAGAACGGGCTGGGAGCTGGTTGCAGAAAGTCTGCGCAGCCCTGTGGGGAGCCCGCCGCTGCATGAGGTGGCCCGGGCCCGGAAAAAGGTGGTGCTGATTGCCAGCGACCATACTCGTCCGGTTCCCAGCAGGGTGATTGTGCCGCAGATGCTGGCGGAGATACGGAGGGGAAATCCCAACGCGGAGGTTACGATCCTGATTGCGACCGGGTGCCATCGGGGCACAACAAGAGGAGAGCTGGAGGAAAAATTCGGCGCGGAGATTGTGGCGCGGGAGAAGATTGTCATCCACGACTGCCAAAGAGAGGAGGACATGGTCAGCCTGGGCACTCTGCCCGGCGGAGGAGAGCTGATGATTAACCGCCTCGCGGCGCGGGCCGACCTGCTGGTCAGTGAGGGCTTCATTGAGCCCCACTTTTTTGCCGGCTTTTCCGGCGGGCGAAAGAGCGTCCTGCCGGGGATCGCGGCCCAAAAAACAGTCTACGCCAACCACTGTGCCGCGTTTATTGACGACTCCCATGCGCGAAACGGCGTTCTGGAGGGAAACCCAATCCATAGGGACATGATATTTGCGGCCAAAACCGCCGGATTGGAATTTATTGTGAATGTTGTGCTCAACAGCAGACATGAGGTAATCGCCTCCTTCGCGGGGGAACAGGAACAGGCGCATTTGGCCGGGACAAGGTTTTTGGAGGGGTTCTGCCGGGCCCCGGCAATTCCTGCGGATATTGTGATAACCAGCAACAACGGATACCCGCTGGATCAAAACCTGTATCAGGCGGTCAAGGGGATGTGTACCGCGGAGGCGGCAGCCATCCCCGGAGGGGCGATTATCATCGCCGCTGCCTGTGAGGATGGCAGCGGAGGGGAGGGGTTCCTCCAGACCTTCCGCAGGGACAGGGACGCATCGCATATCCTGGAACAGATCCGGCGGGTGCCCGCTGACCGGACGGAGGCCGACCAGTGGCAGAGCCAAATTTTTGCCCGGATATTAAAGGATCACCACGTGATTTGTATCAGTGAGGCGCCGAAGGAGATGGTCTCCGCTCTGCATATGACGCCGGCGGAGAGTCTGGAGGAGGCGCTGGAGATCGCGGACCGGATGCTGGGCCGGAGGGGGACGATCACAGTAATTCCAGAGGGGATCAGCAGTATCATCGTCCCGGTCGGTTAGAAAGAGTCGGAGCGGCGCGTTGGCGCCGCTCCGATGCTTTATCATAGCCCCTTTAAGCTCAGGCCGACCTTGATTATCCGGTACATACTGTCGGCCGCCTGGAGGAAACGGGCCTCCGCGTCCTTCAGCTCCTCGCCGGGAGGGGTGAGGCGGCTGGTGCAGGATACCGCGGCGTCAATTCCGCAGGGGTAGATCTCCTCCATGCCCTCCCCAAAGCAGCCCGCGATGGCGCAGACGGGGATCCCTCTTTTCTGACAGGCTCTGCCGATGCCATAGAGCACCTTGCCCTGAGCGCTCTGAAAGTCCAGCCGGCCCTCCCCGGTGACCACCAGGTCGGCGCCGTCCAGCAGCGCGTCAAAGTTCAGCAGCTCCAGCACCGTCTCAATGCCGGAGCGCAGGGCCGCACAGGCGAAGGCGATCAGGGGGACGGCCAGCCCTCCGGCGGCGCCCGTCCCGGGGATATCCCGGAGGGCCCGGCCGCAGGCGCGCTCCACCACCCGGACATAGCTGGACATCCCCGCTTCCAGCCGGACCAGGGCCTGGCGGTCCGCCCCCTTCTGGGGGCCGTATACATAGGCGGCTCCGTTGGGCCCCAGCAGCGGGTTGGCCACATCGCACATGATGGTGATCTGCGCCTGTTCCAGGCCGGGGTGCAGGGCGGACAGGTCGATGGAACGCACCTGCTCCAGCCCGCCGCCGCCCCTTTGGACTTCCTGGCCGGCGGCGTCCAGGAAGCGCGCCCCCAGGGCGGAGGCCATGCCCAAGCCGCCGTCGTTGGTAGCGCTGCCGCCAATCATCAGACAGATCTGCCGGCAGCCGCTGTCCAGGGCGTGGCGCAGCAGCTCCCCGGTGCCGTAGGAGGAGGCGCGCAGCGGGTCCCGCTCCTCCGGGGCGAGCAGAGGAAGGCCGGAGGCCTGGGCCATCTCGATGATGGCCTGACCGCTGCTCAGAACCGCGTAGCGGGCGGCGGTGGGCCGCCCCAGGGGGTCGGAGACCTCCAGCGTCCGCTCCTGCCCGCCCAGCCCCTGGAGCAGGGCCTGGGTAGTGCCCTCACCGCCGTCCCCTATGGGCACGCCTGCCAGCTCGCAGTCTGGAAAATGGCGCCTGGTCACATCGTGCAGCAGTTCGATGGCCCGTGGGGAGGAGATGGAGCCCTTGAAGGAGTCAGGGGCAAATAGGATTTTCATGGTTTGTATCCCCTTTCAGGGTATGATTCAAGATGATCTGTCTCTATTATAAAGAATGGACGGCCCCATATCAAGGGCCCGCCGCCCGAAAAAAAGGCCGGTCGTTGTGTGAAAGGCACAACGACCGGCAAACGCTATCTGCTGCGTTTTAAATAGAGGGATAGGCAGTTCAAAAACAGGCGGTCGGCCCCGGAATTGAGGGGATCAATCCCCGGCCGCTTTTTCAGCTTGTTGATGCGGAACGCCAGGGTATTCTTGTGGATGAACATTTTTTGGCTTGCCACGGTCAGATTATAGTTGTTCTCAGACAGCGGTCCTGAAATTTGCCGCAGGTCCTCCTTCGTCCGCTCGTCCAGGCACTGGCCATAGGCGTTCCAAATGCCGTAGAGCTCGTCGGCGGGAAGAAGAGAGGAGAGATAGCGGCCGATGTGGTCCGTAAAAAACAGGTTCTGCTGAGCGGAAGGCGGGTGTTCCTCCAGCCAAAGGCAGTGGGCGAGACCTTGCCGGTAACAGTGCAGGCGGCACTGTATGGTTCCGACGAAAGCACGGGAGTAGCCGGGGCTGGACGCCAGCTGTTCCAGGCGGAGAGATACTAGGTCCCGCCATTTGGAGAGGGCGTCTCCGCCCTCCTCCCCCAGGTCCTGGCAGATCAAAATGTGCGTGATGTCTTTGGCCCAGACGATGTCCTGTGTGGCCGCGCCAGCACGGATACGCTCCAGGGCATACTCCGGCTCCAGGTGTTCCGGGGGCTTGATGAGGATTGGGACCCGGAGCCGCCGGGGGGAGAGCCGGAGCTCTCCGGCGAGCGCCTCCAGCCGCTCCAGGGCCGGCGCCTCCTCCAGGAACATGGAGGCGTGAAACCGCTCCTGAGCCGTGCGGGCGTTGTAGAGGGTCTGCTGCTGATACTCATAGCGGAGCATACTCTCCAGCGCCATTTTAATGACCAGGGCGATTTCCTGGACCTTCTGCGGAGCTCCGGTGACGCCCACTACACCCACCGGCGTTTTTCCGTCGCGGACCAGAAGGTTCACACCGCTCCGGACACCCGGGTAGCTCTCGTCATCTGTGACGGCCATGATGTCCTGCCCGGTCCTCAGCATCCTGTGCGCGGTCTCGTGGTAGGAGTGGATGCGCTCGGCGTCCCGGCTGGCAATGATGATGCCGTTCTCGTCCATTATGTTGATGTTGTAATCGGTACAGGTGGACAGCTGTTCCACAAAACGGCCCGCGAAATCGGCGTTCAGCATGGCGGTTTCCTCCTGACGCAAAATAAACAGGAATACACGGTGGCCGCCCCGGAAATATCTATGCCGAGTGCCGGCATACGGTCTGGCAGCGGCGTTTGATACAGTATTGACCATTATAGCCCTTCCGCCGGAGGAAGTAAAGGGGGCGGATTACTTCAAAAGGGCGCGGATAAAGCGCTGCAGCATGGCGGCTGCCTCGGCCCGGGTGGCCGTGCCGGAGGGGGACAGAGTCCCGTTGGGCAGGCCGCTGATGATGCCGGAGTCCACCGCCCAGGCCACAGCCCCCCGGGCCCAGGGGGACACCGCGGCGCTGTCAGAGAAGCCGGTCAGACTGTCACGGCCTGCGGTGTTCATGTTCAGCAGCTGGGCGTACCGAAAGAGCATGACGGCCAGCTGCTCCCGGGTGATGGCGTCCTCCGGCCCGAAGCGCCCGTCCCCGTAGCCATGGACAATGCCCGCCTGCGCGGCCCAGGCCGCCTCCCGCTCATACCAGGCGCCTGCGGCCACATCGGAAAACAGGGAGCTTGTGCTTTGGGCGTCGGGCTCCTCCAGCCGATAGAGCACAGCGGCCAGCATACCCCGGCTCAGAGAGAGGTCCGGGGCGAAGGTATTCTCGCCCACACCGGAAAACAGCTTCCGGCCGGACACGAAATCCACGGCGGAGGAGTACCATGCGGAGCCGGCGACGTCCGCGAAGGGGTTGGCATAGTCGATTACCCTGACGTCAGCGTCCTGTTCCAGAAGGAACCTGGCGCGGCTGTCCTCCAAAATAGACTTTTTGATGACCTCCTCCCGGCCGTCGGCATGGACGATGACCACCAGCTGCCCCTGCTTCACGTCGGGGATGATCACCCGCTGCGGACCGCCGCTCTTGGGGAGGGTGACAGTATAGGTGTCCCCACGGTTGGACCGCTCTACCGTGGCGGCCTGACGATTCTCCGTCTCGGTCTTTCCGGCGGAGGAACCTCCGTCGGAGGAGCCGCCGCTGTTCCCGCCGGAGGGCCTGGAGTAATTGGGGTCGTCCTGTCTGGCGTCCCGGGTATAGAACATCTGGATGACGTCGCCGCTGTGGAGGGGGCAGGCGCCCATATAGACATCCGGGATGCTCCCGTTGACCCGGTACATCCAGCCGGAGTATTCCCCATATTCCTTCTCCGCCAGAGAGCCCTGGGGCCCGGAGATGGACTTGATATAGGTGCCCTTTACCCGTTCGGCGGTGTAGCGGGGGCCCAAGACCTCAAGGAACGCGTCATACACGGTGGAGGCTTCATCCAGTCCGGAGAGGGAGGCGGAGGCCCACTCCGCCCCATCCAGGCCGGTGATGGAGAAGGTGATGCTGTCCAGCGTCTCGATGACCGGGACCGCGCTCTCCGGGTCCCGGGTGCCCCGGACCACGATGGTGTCCGCGGGCGTCTGAGCCGCCGCCCGGGCCGTGCGCCGGGCTGCCGGCTGGATGGAGGTATCGGTGGTGACCTCCTGGCAGTACAGCGGAGCCAGCGCTTCATATTGAGGATATTTTTCCGGGTTTTCGACGTACAGCTCCCCGTACCGGCCCAGGGTCTCGCTGGACAGCCGGCTGGTGATGGTCACCGCCTTGGCCTCGGCCTGGCGGGTGACGATCAGGTTTTCGTGGCTGATGACGTTGGGGTTGCTGGACTTGAACAGCCGCCACAGCTCCAGCTCCTCCCAGCCCTCCATGGGCACGGGGACGATGCCCCGGCCTGTCTTTTCTCCATTGCTCCGGACCCAGACCAACTCGCCGTTTTTGTCCGCGTAGACCTCAAAGAAAGGGGAGAGATTGGTGCGTACATTGTCCTTTGCGCCGTTGCCGCCCTTGATGCCGTCAAAATAGGCGGCCTTGACCCGCTCCATCAGGGCATGCTCGGCGCTGATTTCCTCCTGGCTCAGGGCGGTGACCCTGATGTTGAATGCTTTGGACGCGGTGACGCTGGTGTCCCGGTCGTGAAGGGTGACGGTGATCGTCCCCGCCCCATCGGCGCCGATTGGACGGCAGACCTCCACACGGGCGGCGTTGTTCACGTCCGGGGCCTTGAGGACCTCGCCGCTGCCGGCGGTGATGGTGACAGGGCAGTATTTCCCGTCCACCCCGAAGTCCCGGGGAGTGGGAAGCTGGATGTCGTTGGCGGCGGTATAGACGCCGTTCTCGTCCGCTGTCAGCCGTTCCCCGGTCACCGCGTCGGTGAGGCCCGCTTTTTCAAAGCCGGCGTCCAGCTTGGCCAGCAGGCCGGCCCGGATAGCCGCCGTCTCCTCATCCCCCATGGGTGGAACAGTCACGGTAAATGTTTTGAGCATGGTGATGGGCTTTTCACCGCCGGTCACATCGTTGGTGAGCTGGAAGGTGAAAGTGGCCGTGAGTGTGACGGTTTGATGTTTCTCTCCCCGCTTGACCACCCCCGTGAAGGGCTCAAACAGCGTATCGGCGGCGGACTGGTTTTTGCCGCTGATGGAGATGACCTCCTCATCGGAGGACTGCCAGGAGATCAGCGCCCAATGCTTTCCGTCCACCGCCTTGGGGAGGGACAGGTCGGCAGATGCTTCCGCGTCCAGCGTGACCTCGCTCAGGATTTCCGAGGCCATAGCGGCCTTGACCTTGTCCGCGTCCCAGCAGACAATGACCGGGACTTCCCTGTCCAACGCCGCCTCGCCGTTGGACAGAGTAAAGACCGCCCTGTAGCTGCCAAATTTGATGGCGGGGGTGGTGTTGGGGTCGGCATAGAAATAGGTGATATCGCCGTTTTCGGCGATACCCGCCCCGCCGTAGACCTCCGCCACTGATTTGACAGAGGCGGTGTATCCGTCGAAGCCTTTCTCTGCCAAATACGCCTCCAGCATCCGGTTCACATTGGTATCCTGCCCAAAAACGGGGTGCATGGCGTACCCCTCCAGGACCTCCTCCGGCGTCTTGCCCGTGACGGGCGGCTGGGGGTCCGGCTCCTCCGGCGCTTTGGCCAGAATTTGCGTCGGGCGGCTGGGGGTCTTTTCCTCATTCCCATAGCGGACTGTGAAGGAGAGATAATCGCCCTCCATGTTCGCCGGAATGGTAAATTCCCGGTTGGCGGCTCCAGGAATAGTTTTGTAACTGCTTGAGCTGGTACTTCCGGCGGAGTAATCCTCGCAGGTCAGATATTTCCACTGCACCGTCACTGGAAAAAGATTATAGTCCGGCTCGCCGCCGCCGTAGATGTTGATTCTCGCCGTGACCGTCTCGCCTACGGCCACGGCGCCCTCGATCTCCACCGTGGTAACAAAAGGCCAGACAGTGATTTCGATTTCATCGGAATACGTTCCGTCCTCGGTCACCGCCTTAACGGCAGCTTTTCCGGACTTTTGGATGCTGACCGTTTGCGTGCTTTTATTGGCATCAACATCCGTTGGGTCAATCAACGCAATGACATCTTCACCCTTTGTGATACTCCACTTGACCGGCATAGGGTCCATATCCGTATAATCCACCCTCAGCGTGCCGGCAGGCTGTGTGCCGCCGTTGGTCATGTACAGCTCTTTGGAGCCGCTGATTGTGATTTTTGGCTCCCTGGGAGCGGGAGCCGCCCCGGCCTGCCAGGAAAGGATCACATTACCTGCCGCGTCAGTGGTGAAAGCCCCGCCCAGTGTACCGGGGTCAGTGAGTGGGGTGCTTTCGTCAAAGCAAGTGTCAATTACGCCGTTTTTCCCGCAGGTAGTGCCAACTGTTGTATAGCATGTTTTGATTAAAGCCGAGCTGTGGACCTGTCCCGCGATGCCCCCTTTAGGGTAGGTCCCAATCGCGGTAATATTTCCGGTATTATAGCAATCGTTGATTGAATTGCCTTTTTGGGAACAATATCCCAAAATGCCTCCAGCGACACCTCCGCTAATATTTGCGCTGTTGGCGCAGCCTGTTATTGCGACCGTTCCCGCGTTTACCCGCCCAACTATGCCGCCGGCTCCCGCGTTGCTTCCGTCTTTCCCCGAATTGACAGTTCCGGAAAAGGAGCAGTTTGTAATTGTCACTGCGCCTTGTGTTTTTCCGACAATTCCTCCGACAAATGAACTGTTGGACGCGGTTATCGTTCCCTCGACACACAGGTTTTGGATTGCGGCTCCATTGACCGTTCCGAAGAAACCGACTCCGTTGGTGCTGCTGTCATTGATATTCATCCCGCTGATGGTGTGTCCAGCGCCATCAAAGGTTCCGGTATAGGCGTCTGTGACGTAGCCGGAAGATGGATTGAACGGCGTCCATTCACCGGTCAGCTGGATATTTGCGGTCAGTTTGGCGCTCAGGTCCTTCTGGCCGTTATTGACCGTCTCCCGAAAAGCCGCCAACTCCTCCGCTGTACCGATCTCAATGACTTCGCTCTCCGCCGCCCAGGCGGTCCCGGGCGACAGACCCAGTACCATGACCAGGGCCAGAAGCAGGCTCAAGACGCTGGTTTTCGCTTTTTTTCTCATAAAAATTCCTCCTTTTGTAGTCCCGCAAAGGGCGGTTGGTTCCTGCGGAGCGCAAACAAAACGGCCGCGGCGGACCATTTCTGATCCGCCGCGGCCGACTTTTCCGCAGGGCGTTTTGGGTATGCTGACGCGCACCCTTGAGACATCATAGGTCTTCCGGCTTGTGCGGTCCGGGGCAGAGATGGACTGTCCCACGCCTGCCCCTCCGCCTTCTCGGGAGGCCTCCCAATGACCGGCTCACGCCCCGAGGAGCAGGCTTCCACACATACGGCAACGGGTATTGCTCCGGATTCTCACCGGATTCCCTCATCCCCGCCTCTGCGAATGGGCAGACACGGGGTCATGACGCTGTTTGGCGCAGAAATTATACCGCATCCGCGCGGGGGCGTCAACCCCTTGCTTTGCCCGCATCGGGCGCGCGACAGTCTCGCTGCCGTAAGTCCCTTGTGCTTCGCCGGCTTCAGCGGATTGCCGCGGACCGGCCTGGAAGGCGTTCATAGCGGCCCGCCGCGGGGAGTTTGTGCCGTTCAGGGGAAGAAGAAACCTGCGGTCATATCCAGGTAATTCTCGCTGCTGTAGGCGGGGAACTGCTTTTGAACCGCCGCTTTAAACGCCGCGCTGTCCTGGCAGGAGGCCGCAATGGACTTCAACCGCTCTAGGTAGTCGATTTTGGTTTGGGCGTCCTTCAGATCTTCGGGGGTGTAGTGGGAGGTAAGGATCAGGCCATAGCCCTTCTGAATGTAGTCCTTCAGCTGGGCAATGAGCCCGTCCGCATGGCCCGCGCCGGCCACGATGGAGTGGCAGTCGTGCCCCAGCATATGAGTGTAGACCGCGTTAATCTCGGGGATTTCCACATCAAAGGCCTCGGCGGTGGGGTGGATGATGAAGTCGATTCCGCCGATGGTCACAGCGCCCTCCCCGACGGTGTGGGTGACTGTGTGAATGCCGCTGTCAAAAGCGGCGCCGAAGGCTGTGGCAAACTGGTCGATCAGCGCCTTTCCCCCGCCGTTGAGGGAGTAGTCCACAGCGTTGGCGGTGGCGTATTTGGGGACCTGGGGCAGGAAGGAGGCGCCCGCGCCGTGATAGGCCACCAGCATCCCGGCCACAGGCCTGCCCTCCAGATACTGGCTCAGCGCGGCGGCGCTGCTCGTAAAGCAGGGGGACTCCAGGACCACGAACCGACCGGCTTTCTCCATCAGAAATACCTCGTCCGCCAGGGGGTCGCCGGTTTGATAGGCGTGAAGCTTGACGGCGCCGAAGTCATAGATGTGCATCTCTCCCTGGCTCAGCCGGATGGTTTCAAAATTGCGCTTGTTCATTGAAAATACCTCCAGAGTGGTGTTTTGGCCGGGATGTTCTCCCGTTGACGCTCTCATCATAGCAGAGCGGCGGAACCCTGTGAAGTACGCACAATATTGTGGCATAGGCACCTGGAGGTAACGGTTGGACGGTTACCGGAAGGGAACGATTCGGCGCTTGCGGGGCATTCCGGCTGTGCCCGTCCGGGAAAAGTTTAAATTTTTCCCGGGCATGCGGGAACGCTTGACATCCCGCTGGGCGGTACAGTAAAATCAGACTGTACTGGCCAAATAGATACTGATATCCGGAGGAGGTAATTTTGATGGCGGCAGTGGGGAAGGACCTCCCGGCCTGTCCGGTGGAGACTACACTGATGTTAATCAGCGACAAGTGGAAGGTGCTGATTTTGCGGGACCTGCTCCCCGGAACCAAGCGGTTTGGAGAGCTGAGGCGGTCTGTTGGAGGAGTCAGCCAAAAGGTGCTGACGGCCCAGCTGCGGCAGATGGAGGACAGCGGTCTGCTGACGCGGACGGTCTATCCGGAGGTGCCGCCCCGTGTGGAGTATACCCTGACCGAGCTGGGATACAGCCTCAAGCCTATCCTGGACGCCATGCGGAACTGGGGAGAGGAATACAGGGCCAGACAGGCGTGACGCCTGTGGCGGCGGGGATAGAAAAGGGACTGGAACCGGCTTTTTTAAGGCGGTTCCAGTCCCTTTGCGCGGTGCCAAGGGTCTCAGCACTCCAGCTTTTCCAGGGTGCAGGTTTTTGCGATGGACTTGCGGATCTCTGCCCGGAGGGGCAGGACGGAGGCGGGAGAGACGGACAGCTCGTCGATGCCGATGGCCAGGAAGGTCTCCAGCAGGGCCAGGTCCGCCCCCAGCTCGCCGCAGATGCCGATCCAGATGCCCGCCTTGTGGGCGGCGTCCGCGGCAATCTTTAAGGCCCGGAGAACAGCGGGGTGGTGGGGGTCGAAGAACTTGCCCAGGTCGTTGGCCTGGCGGTCGCAGGCCAGGGTGTACTGGGTCAGGTCGTTGGTGCCCACAGAGAAGAAGTCCACCTCTTTTGCAAGCTCCTCCGCCACCAGGACGGAGGCGGGGGTCTCGATCATGATACCGATCTCGGTGTCCTTGCTGTAGGGGGTGCCCTCGGCGTCCAGCTCGGCCATCACCTTCTGGCAGGCCCGCTTGCACTCTCTGACCTCCCACACGGAGGTGATCATGGGGAACATGATGGCCACCTTGCCGTAAGCGGAGGCCCGGTACAGGGCCCGCAGCTGGGTGCGAAAGACCTCCGGCCGGTTCAGGCAGATGCGGATCGCCCGGACGCCCAGGGCGGGGTTCTCCTCTTTGTGCATCTGGAAATAGTCCACCTGCTTGTCGGCGCCGATGTCCAGGGTGCGGATGACCACCCGCTTGCCCCCCATAGCGGCGGCCACCTCTTTATAGGCCTTGAACTGCTCCTCCTCAGAGGGATAGTCGCTGGAGGCTAAGTATAAAAACTCCGACCGGAACAGGCCGATTCCCTGGCCGTCGTTGGCCACGACGGCGGGTACGTCCTCGGGAGAGCCGATGTTGCAGTAGACCATGATCTCCCGGCCGTCCAAGGTGACGTCCTTCTGGCCCTTCATGGTCTCCATGAGCTCCTTCAGCTCCCTCTGCTTCTCCTGCTTGGACTGGAAGAGGGACAGGGTGAGCTCGTCGGGCTCGATGGCCACCTGGCCGGTCTCGCCGTCAATGTAGGCCATCCGGCCGTTCTGCTCCTCTTTGAGAGCGTCGCCCAGGCCGCAGATGGCGGGAATGCCCATGGTGCGGGCCAGAATGGCGGTGTGGCTGTTGCCCGAGCCGCCCTGGGTGATGAAGCCAAGGATCTTGGATTTGTCCAGCTGGAGGGTCTCGGAGGGGGCCAGGTCGTCGGCGGCCAGGATCACCGGCTCCTCAGAGTTGATGCCCCCCTCGACAATGCCCATCAGGTTGTTGAGGATGCGCCGGGTCACGTCCTTGATGTCGGCGGCCCGGGCCTGCATATAGGGGTCATCCATGGCGGCCAGCATGGCGGAGAACTCCTCCCCGGCGGTCTGCACCGCCTTCTCGGCGGTGCAGCGCTTCTCCTCCAGGGCGTTCATCATGCAGTCTACATAGTCCTCGTCCTCCACGAACATGGCGTGGGTTTCAAAAAGAATAGCGGTCTCTTCCCCCGCCTCCTCCCGGGCCTTGTCCGCCAGGGCGCTGAGCTGGTCGGCGGATTTGACCTGAGCGGCGGCGACGCGGGCCTTCTCCGCCTCGATGTCGGCGGCCGGGGCGTCAGAGATGGCGGTGTTGGGGCGCTGGAAAAAGTAGATCGGTCCGTTGACGACGCCCTTGGCGACGCCTTTTCCCTGCATCAAAATCATAGCGGTTCCCTCCTAAACGGAAATACTGAGGGGCGTCCGCCGTGAGGCGGACGCCCCTGAACGGCGCTTACAGATTTTCTTTGAAGAACTGCTCAATGGCGGCGCAGTTGGACTCCTCATTGCCGCCCTCCACCGTGACAGTGACGGTCTCACCGGTCTTGATGCCCATGCCCATGAGGGCCATGAGCTTGGTGGCCGCGGCGGACTTGCTGCCGTCAGCCTTGGTAATAGTGACGGTGCTGTCCAGGCCCTTGGCGGCTTTGGCCAACAGGCCGGCGGGGCGGGCGTGGATGCCTATAGGGTCGGTGATGGTGTACTGAAACTGTTTCATGGTGAATGCTCCTTTCAAGAAATAAGCTATTATATAGTATACCATATAAGGCGCGAAAAATCAATCTTCATGCTGTGATTTCTCCGATGCGCCGGGGTCAGAAATCCGGGCCTATCTTTTCCAGCAGATTTTTTTCTTTAACAGTGGGGTACACAAGGGTCTTCGTTCCTGAATTGTCGAACTTAACATCTAACAGCCAGCTGCCGCCGAATCTGCGGATATTTACTACATTACCTGTTCCGAATTTCTTGTGTTGGACCAGGTCGCCTGTTTCGAACTCTGGCGGGGGGGTCAATGCGGGCGGTTCATCTTCCCAAGGGGGGTCAAATATATTCTGCGGAGATGCGGCAGACATTGGCTTCTCCAGTTTGTTCAGGCGCTGGTTCATAGAGCGGACGGAATACAGGATCTCGGTCAGCAGGTCTCCCTCGCTCCGCTTCGCCTCCTCGGTATCTTTCACTTGGGTCTCTGTATCCTTCAGGATGCGCTGAAACTCTTTCTCGAACTTTGGCCAATAGGTCTCGAATACATCCTCCAAAGTTTTATCATCCAGTTTCATGTTCTCCAGGTGGTTATTCAAAGTGCTGACCAGCTGGAACATGCTCTCTTTGGTGGCGGTGGTATGGTTGAACTGAGACAGGGGCGGCACAATGTCCTTGGCCTCCAAATCTGCCAGGAAGGTGCACACCCGGTTGGTGGACAGCCCCTTCAGCAGTCCGCCGGCCTCAAAGAGAATCCAGGGGGCGTTCCGGTTCTCCTTGGTCAAACACAGAATCCCGATGCCGCAGCCCGCCAGAGTATTGGTGATATCCTGAAACCAGATAGAGCCCCGCTCAATGTCGTCGCTGGACAGCCAGGGTTCCGTGGCCTGGAGCACACACTTAAGCCAGCTCTTCAAAAGCTGCGCTGCCCGGTGGCTGCGGTCGCCGGACCAGCTGATAAATACCTTCATGCCCGCGCCTCCTGTTCCATATCGGAAATATTATGGCCATTGTACCATAAATTGTCGATAGAGGCAATAAAAAGAGGCTTTTCCACAAAAAAATCCTTTTCCGCTTTTACGGATTGATTTCTTTTGAAAAAGTTAATATAATCTGAGTGACCAATCAAAGATAAGGAGGACCGTTATGGCATTAGAGATGGTTGAGGCGGGCTGGCTGTCCATGCTGCCGCCTTTGATTGCGATTACCCTGGCCCTGATCTCCAAAGAGGTCTATTCCTCCCTGTTCCTGGGGGTCTTTTCCGGCATGTGTGTATACTGCCACGCGGCGGGCGGGGACCTTCTGACGGCGGCAACCTATGTGTTTGACATGATTGCCGCAAAAATCGGGGAAAACGGGTATATGATTATCTTTCTGGTGCTGCTGGGCTCCCTGGTGGTGATTGTCACCCGGTCGGGAGGCTCCGCCGCCTACGGCCGGTGGGCGGGCCGGCGGATCAGCACCCCTGCGGGGGCCAAGCTGACCACCTCGGTGCTGGGACTGCTGGTCTTTGTGGACGACGGCTTCAACTGCCTCACCGTGGGCACTGTCATGCGGCCCATCGCTGACAAGTGCCGGGTTTCCCGGGAAAAGCTGGCCTACATCCTGGACTCCACCGCCGCCCCGGTGTGCATCATTGCCCCTATCTCCAGCTGGGCGGTAGCGGTGGCCTCCGAGGTGGAGGAGGCGGGCGGCCTGAACGCCTTTGTCCAGACCATCCCCTATAACCTCTACGCCATCCTCACCCTGGTGATGGTGTTCTTCCTCAGCGCCACCGACTTCGACTTCGGACCCATGAGGGAGGCCGAGCAGGCCGCCCGGGCGGGGGCCGGGGCAGCGGAGCGGAGGGAGGATGAACCGGGCAGGGGGACGGTGATTGACCTGGCGGCCCCTGTTCTGACTTTGATTGTCTGCGCCATTCTGGGCATGGCCTATGTGGGCGGCTTCTTCGACGGGGTGTCCTTTTCCCAGGCCATCGGCGAGAATCCCACGGCGGGCCTCACCCTGGGCACCTTCGCGGGGCTGCTGGCGGCGCTGATTCTGTATGTCCCCCGGAAGATTATGACGGTGCGGGAGTTTATGGCCGGCGTAATAGACGGCATTAAGACCATGATACCCGCCCTCACCATCCTGATTCTGGCCTGGTCCCTGGGGGGCGTGTGCCGGGAGATGATTGGAACGGGGTATTTCGTCAGCGACTTTGTGGCCGCGGTGGACCTGCCTTTCGCTTTCCTGCCCGCCATCGTGTTCGCCGTAGCCGCCTTCCTGTCCTTCTCCGCCGGGACGGCCTGGGGGACCTTCGGCATCCTGCTGCCCATCGTGTCTATGCTCTGCGCCCAGGGGGAGGGCGCCGCCGTCCTCATCCCCTCCCTGGGGGCCACCCTGGCCGGGTCGGTGTACGGCGACCACTGTTCCCCCATCTCCGACACCTCCATCCTGTCCTCCACCGGGGCCCAGTGCGAGCACCTGCGCCACGTGGAGACCCAGCTGCCCTACGCCGCCCTGGTGGCCGTCGTATGCTTCGCGGGCTATCTGGTGGCCGGGTTCACCAAAAACCCCTGGATCACCCTGACCGCCTCCGTGGCCCTGCTCTTCGCCGCCTGCGGCGGTATGATGCTCTGGGAGCGGAGACGGGAGGCCGTCCCGGGACGGCAGATTGGATAATATACAAAAGGAGCGCCCCACGGGGGCGCTCCTGAATTTTAAGCGGGCAGCCGGTCCGACTCCCCCGGCAACCGCCGGTTGGCCTCACATTAGAACATGGTCCACATCGCTGTATCCATATGCATAAAAGTCTTTGCTGTATAATCTATTTCAACAGTATATAGAGGCGCGGACACATCCTTTGTAAGCGAGACCTATGGGATGATTTTAGCATAATCGCTTTGATAGACTGAAACGTAAACCCCTGCTTTTTTCATCCTGAGGCGGGGCGTGACCGGTGGAGGATGTCCAGCACAAGGCGCAGTTCCTCCACCGGAAGCTGTCCCGGCGCGGAGGTCTGGCCCGCCGCGCCGAAGGTCATAGCGGAGCCAAATATCTCGCCGCACAGCCGGCTGACCACGCCGTCTGCGGCCATGGACATGGTGATGATGGGCCGGTCCGCCCAGCGGCGGGCCATCTCCTCGGTGGCGCTGAGCAGGGTGAGCACATCAGCCGGGCTTCGAGGCGTCACGGCCAGCTTGGGCAGGTCGGCCCCCAGGTCCTGAGCCCGGCGCAGACGGGCGATGAGCTCCTCCCGGGGGGGCGTGCCGCTGTGGTCATGGCTGGAGCCCACCACCGCCCTGCCCGCAGCGTGGGCGGCGGCGATGATTGGGCGGACCGTGTCCTCCCCTGAGAAGATTTCCACGTCCACAGCGTCCGCCTCCCCGGACCGGATGGCGGCGAGATTCAGCGCGCGGTACTCCTCCGGGCTGATGTCCCGCTCGCCTCCCTCACGCCGGGTGCGGAAGGTGAACAGCAGGGGGATGTCTCCCAAAGCCGCCCGCAGGGCGGACAGGGTCTGTGATACCTGAGATGTATCGGATACATGTTCATAGAAGTCGGCCCGCCACTCCGCCGCGTCCAGGGGCAGCTCCCCGAGCCGGCCGGCCTGGGCCAGGATGTCCGCCCGGGTCCGGCCCACAATGGGAACGAGAACCTTGGGCGTACCCGTCCCAACCTCCAAATTTCTCAACCAAACAGTTTTCATGGTCAGACCTCCCGGCTCAGTCCTGATAGTCCAGATAGGCGCCCTTCATGGGGGAGGCGGCCATCTCGGAGAACAGCCGCAGAACCCCCCGCCGGTACTTGGCGGGCTTGGGCTTCCAGCGCTTTTTCCGTTCGGCAAGGATGGCCTCCATCTCCTCGGGAGTCTTTGGCTCCCCCTTTACGCCCACAATGGCCAGGACACGCTCCCTCACGTCCAGGCGGATTAAGTCCCCCTCATCCACCAGGGCGATGGGGCCGCCGGCCTGGGCCTCGGGGGAACAGTGGCCCACCACCGGACCGGTGGAGGCCCCGGAGAAGCGGCCGTCGGTGATGAGGGCGATGGAGCGGCCCAGCTCCCGGTCGGAGGAGATGGCCTCGCTGGTGTAGAACATCTCGGGCATTCCGGAGCCCTTGGGGCCCTCGTAGCGGATGAACACCGCGTCGCCAGGCCGCACCTTGTGGTGGAGGACCGCGTCGATGCAGTCCTCCTCGCAGTCGAAGGGCCGGGCGCTGAGGACGGCGGAGAACATCTCCCTGGGGCAGGCGGTGTGTTTGATGACCGCCCCCTCGGGGGCCAGATTGCCCCTGAGGACGGCGATGGAGCCGTCGGTACCCAGGGGCTGGTCCCAGGGGCGGATGATGTCCTGCCGGGTGAGGGACAGGCCGCGGGCCCGATTGGCCTCCTCGGTCAGCAGGCCGGGGCCGGCGGCCATGGTGCCGCCGGTGACAACGACGGCGGGGATATTCACCCGGAACAGCCCCATCAGGCTGCCAGGCATCCCCTTGTCGCAGCTGGCGATATAGACCCCGGCATCAAAGGGGGTGGCGCGGGCCTGGATCTCAATCATGTTGGCGATCATTTCCCGGCTGGCCAGAGAGAAGTTGATGCCGTCGGTGCCCTGACTCTCGCCGTCGCACATATCGGTGCAGAAGTACCGGGCCCCGTGTCCGCCGGCCCGGGCCGCCCCCTCCCGGACGGCCTCCGCCAGCTTGTCCAGGTGGCCGGAGCCGGGGTGGCTGTCGCCAAAGGTGCTGGCGATGTAAATTTGGGGCTTGGACAGGTCCTCCGGCCGCCAGCCGGTACCCAGGCGCAGAGGGTCCAGCTCCGGAGCCAGCCGGCGCATCTCCTGACTTTTCAGCATGGGGCATAACATCCTTTCCATATTATGTAAGAGCGGCGTTTTGGGCTGATTTTATCATAGGTTCCCTGGGATTGCAAGGGGGGGCCTCCAATTTCCGGGGTCTGCGGCGCCGGCCAGCCAGGGCGGATGTTCAATATGGCATGATTTAACCCAAAACAGATAAATCTGTTTTGGGTTAAATTGGCTGTTTTTTTGAAGGGGCTTCCATTTTGCCGGGGGTTCACTCCAGATTCAGCTTGTGCTCCAGAATCCAGCACACCACAGCCAGAAACACCGCGGCGGGGATGAGCATAATGGCGCTGGCGGTGAGCATGGAGCCATGGGCGCTGACGGTGGCCATGTTCATCAGGGACTGGACGAAGCGGACAGAGAACACCCGGCCGTATAGATTGGCGATTAAAATATACAGCCCGATGAAGGCGGCCACGCTGATCAGCCGCCGGTGCCGGGAGAACAGGTGCCCCGCGGCCATCGCCAGATACATGGACGCGATAAACAGCACGAGGAAAGACAGAATCACCAGGCAGAACTCCAGCATCATTAAAATGGCGTCCGGATGCTTCCACATGCCCCGAAACAGGTTCCCCCAGGGGAACTGGATCAGATCGGGCAGATTCAGGGGGAGCATAAGGGCGGGGGACAAAACGGCCACCACCCCGCTGACCATCCATGTGACGATGCCGCAGACCAGCTTGGAAACGACCAGCTGCCAGGGCCGGACGGGCAGGGTGTGCATCAGATAGCCCTCATCCCCCAGCAGCCCCTTGGAAAACCGCTGAATGACAAAGATGATGGAGAGGACGAACATGGCGATCAGGGCCGCCGTAAAAGCGAACACGGGAACGCTTGAGATGAAGGTGTCCCGAAGGTGAATTGCGCGGCCATCCACATCTGTAAAGATGCTGAACCGGTTCACCAGGGCCAGCGCCAGCGCCGCCCCCCAGATGAGGGAGAACTGCTTCCACATGGCCCGGAAGTCGTATTTCAACAATCGCAGCAGCATCAGAACTCCCCTCCTTCCATGGGCCCGGCCCGGAAAATCTCCCGGAAGAGGGCGTCCACGCTCTTGCCCTCTTTCTCCCGGATGGCGTCTACCGTCTCGTGGAGCATGATCTTCCCCTCCTTGAGAAAGACAGCCTCGTCCAGCACCCGCTCCACGTCAGAGATCAGGTGGGTGGAGATGAGGACAGTGCCCTCCTCGTTGTAGTTGGTCAAAATGGTGCGCAGGATGAAGTCCCGGGCCGCCGGGTCCACCCCGGCGATGGGCTCATCCAGCAGGTACAGCTTGGCGTTCCGGGCCATGACCAGCACCAGCTGGACCTTCTCCTTGGTGCCCTTGGACATGGACTTGAGCCGGTCCCCCGGCTCCACCCCCAGGGAGCGGCACATGTCGATGGCCTTCTCATACTCGAAATCGGCATAGAAGTCCCGGAACAGGTCGAACAGGTCCACCGCCCGCATCCAGTCGGCGAAGTACATCCGGTCGGGCAGGTAGCTCACCACCGACTTGGTGTAGGGTCCGACGGCGGAGCCGTCCACCGCCAGCATCCCGGTGGTGGGCTGGAGCAGGCCGCACAGCAGCTTGATGAGGGTGGTCTTGCCGCTGCCGTTGGGGCCCAGCAGGCCCACGATCCGCCCGGGGCCCACCCCCAGGTCGATGCCCCGCAGAGCGGGGCGCAGGCCGTAGGACTTGTACAGCCCCCGGCACTCGATCAGAAACTCACTCATGTCGATTCCTCCTCTTGCAGAATGGCCGCGGCCTCCGGGACTGAGTAGCCCAGAGCGGCCATGGCGTCCAGATATTGGCGGATGACGGCCCGGGCCTCCCCCCGGCGCACCCGGTCCAGGACCTCGGTGTCCTGGGTGACCAGCCGCCCGGCGGTGCGGTCGGCCTTGGCCAGGCCGTCCTGGTCCAGCTGGGCCAGGGCCCGCTGCATGGTGTTGGGATTGACCCCCGCCTCCGCCGCCAGCTCCCGCACCGGAGGCAGCCTGCTTCCCGGGGGATAGACCCCGGTGATGATCCGCCGGGTGAGCTGCTGGCTCAGCTGGAGCCAGATAGGCCGGTCGTCGTCCAGCTTCCAGTCCATGGGGCTTCCTCCTTTGTGTTATTGTATTATGCGCCTAATACAATAATACATATAGAGCGGTTTGTCAACCCCCTTTTGCAAAAAATTTGGGCCACCCATCGGGGCGGCCCTGATCTGTACAGATTCAGCTGAGAGGGATCTCATAGTCCCCCATGCGAAGGGCGGTAAACTCGCTGATGTCGGTGAGGAGGATAAAGTGGACGGTGGTGCTGATCTCCTCCGCCCTCCCGGAATCAACACCGGCAATGCCGCTGCCGCCGTTGGTGAAGCCCATCAGGCCAACGGGCTGCTCGGAGCCGTCCGTCTTGACCAGTCGGGTGTCCTTCACCATGTCATCATACCAGGGGTAGTCTGTGCCCTGGGCCTCCAGGGCCAGGGAGAAGGTGGACAGGGTGGCGGTGATCTTCACGTCCCCCTCCTGGAAAACGCCTCTGCGGGCCTGGGGCCCGTCGTAGGCGGGCTGGAAGGTGACAATGGCCGGGTGATCGGTGACGGCGGTCCGGGTTCCATCCTCCGCCACAGTGTAAGGGGGCGTCACCAGAATGGTCATGGGCTGTTCAGTCAGGTCCCAGCCGGTGTTGAAGTCGTAGCTGAACATCCAGGTGATGGTGTTGGTCTCTGGGTCATAACCCTTGGAGCGGCCGCTGCCGCTGGTGTTTCCGTTTCCGTCCTTGCTGTGGGCGAGGTTGTAAGGCCCCAGGACAAAGTCGTCCCGGTCAAAGTAGTCGCCAAAGAGGCCAGACCAGTCGTAGTCCTGCCAGATGTCCCCCTCTGCCGCCTTGAACTCCTCCCAGGTGTAGTCCCCGGTGCCGTAATAGAGATCCCTTCCGGGGTAACTCAAATACTCCCCCTCCTCCAGGGAGAAGCCGTCGGGCAGGCGGTACTCCAGAATATAGTGGATGGTCTTGTCGCTGCACAGGGCCTGTGTAACGGTGAGGGATACGTCGTCACACACCGAGGTGACGTTCACCTCCTGAAACACCGCCCCGCCCAGGGCGGACAGGGCCGCGTTGGGCCCAAAGCGCCGGACGAACAGGGGGTCCCAGATGGTGGCAGCGCTGGTGGCCAGCAGCAGGACCGCCGCCAGCAGAACCAGGGCGGTCTTTTTCCGTCGGGGCCGGTAGGTTTTGGCCCTCTCCGGCCGGGCCGAGAGCACATTTTCTTCCAGACGCTCCCGCAGGCCCTCGCCCGGGGCGCAGTGCTCCATGGCGTCATAATAACGATTCATAAAAGCTCCCTTCTCAGGGCCTCCCGGCCCCGCTTCAGCCGCATTTTTACCGTGGGCACTGTCACCCCCAGCAGCCGCGCGATCTCCTGGAGGCCGTACCCCTGGTAGTAGTGGAGGTGCAGAACGGTGCGCTGCTTCTCCGGCAGGTTGGACACCTGGTCCAGCAGGGACAGCTCCTCCGGGGGCAGGAACACCCCCTCCGCCGCCGCCAGGGGCAGCTCCGACCGGCGCTTTCGCCGCCACTCGTCCCGGCACAGGTTCAGCGCCACCCGGTAGAGCCAGCTGCGCTCGTGCTCCGGGGACTTGAACTTCGGGGCCTGATACAGCCGTTTGACAAAGACGTCCTGCAGTACGTCCTCCGCGTCCGCCGGGTTTTTCATCTGCATCAGGCAGAAGCGATACAGCGCCGGGCCGTAGGCCTCATATACCCGGCTGAACAGCTCCCGATCGGTCATCCCGCTCACCTCCCTCTGTCTGTATTACGTCTCAGCGGCACGAAAGGTAACAAAAAATTCTCCGGCGGGGCCGGAGAATTTTTTTCGGTCAAAGCATGATCTGATTGTCCGCCCGCCGGGTGTAGTGCTCCTCCAGCATGGCCGCGTGGGAGAGGAAGTCCCCGTCCTCGAAGTATTTGGCCCGCCGGGTGCACTTGCGGACGCAGGCCTGACACTTGACGCACAGCCCCACCGCCTCCATGGTCTGGGGGTCGATGCTGCCCATGGGACAGAGCCGGGCGCAGGCCCCGCAGCGGGAGCACTTGCTCCAGTCGGTGAGGGGCCTGGCCTTCAGGAATTTGGCGGGGGTTCCGTCCGTTTTAAGAGGGGTGTAGTAGGGTCCGACCTCGCCGCGGTCCATCTCCAGGAGGGGGAGGGCGTCTCCGGCCAGCTTGTCCGCGATTTTGGCGGCGAAGTCCGCCATCTGGGCCCGGTCGTCACTGTCGGGCCGGCCCTCGCCCACCTGGTCAGAAAAGGCGTGCCGCCCGGCGAAGGCGGCCCCGCCAGCAATCTGGAAGCCGTTGCCCTCCAGCAGCAGGACCAGCTCCCGCAGGGCCTCGTCCGGGCTGCGGTTGCCGAACACGCAGAGGGGGACGGCAACGGCCCCGTCTCCGAAAATTTTGGCCTTGTACTCGGGCATGATTTTGTTGGGCAGCCGGCCGGCGTACACCGGCGAGGCCATCACCAGCAGGTCCTCCGGGCCGAAGCGGCGCTCCTCCTCCCGCTCCCCCGGCCTGGTGAAGGGGATGTACTCCGGCTCCAGGCCCAGCCTCCGGCCCAGCTCCTCCGCTACATACCGGGCAATCTTCTCCGTCCCCCCGGTGGGGCTGAAATACAGCGCGTACAGCTTTCTGACGGTCATCAAAATGCCTCCCTTTCAGCGTTTGCCCCCATTGTATCCCAGGTCCCGGGAAAAGACAAGGCTTAATGAAAGTTTAATTTGTTTTCCTGGGAAATTGTGCTATACTATGATGGATGAAAAATTCCCCTGGGAAAGGATGAACAAAATTGGAGAAATTTGACATATGGATTGCCGGGGCGGGCTTTGCCGGAGCGGTGTCCGCCCGGGCGCTGGCGGAGAAGGGGAAAAGGGTGCGGGTGCTGGAGCGCCGGGACCACATCGGCGGCAACGCCTATGACTGCCTGGACGGCCACGGGGTCCTCATCCACAAATACGGTCCCCATATTTTCCACACCAACGATAAAAAGGTCTTTGACTTCCTGTCCCGGTTCACAGACTGGCGGGACTACCAGCACCGGGTGGCGGCCAACATCCCCGACCCGGAGCACCCGGACCGGCGGGGCTGGCGGCTGCAATACCCCGTCCCCTTCAACCTCACCTCCCTGGAGGAGGCCTTCGGCCAGGAGGAGGGCAAAAGGCTGGGGGATAAGCTCATTGCCGCCTACGGGGCGGAGAAAAAGGTGACCATTCTGGAGCTGCGCCAAAACCCCGACCCGGAAATTTCCGCCATTGCGGACTATGTCTATGAGCACGTCTTTGTCCACTACACCATGAAGCAGTGGGGCCAGAAGCCGGAGGAGATCGACCCCAACACCACCGCCCGGGTGCCCGTGTTCCTCTCCCGGGACGACCGCTATTTCCAGGACAAGTACCAGGGGATGCCTTTGGAGGGCTATACCAAAATGTTCCAGCGGATGCTGGACCACCCCAACATTGAGGTTCTGCTGAATACCGACGTGCGGCAGTACCTCTCTCTGGAGGAGTATGACATCTTCCTCCAGGGGGCTGGGATGCCCCTGCCCGTGCCGCTGATCTATACCGGCCCTTTGGATGAGTTTTTCGGCCTGTGCTACGGCCGCCTGCCCTACCGGACGTTGGACTTTAAATTCGAGACCTGGCAGGCCAGGGACTACAGCGCTCCCGGTATGCCCTATCCCGACATGGAGCACCCCCTGCGGTGCGGAGACTTCTTCCAGACCCACGCCACAGTGAACTACACCATGGATGAGCCCTACACCCGCATCACCGAGTTCAAGCGCCTCACCGGCCAGGAGCTGCCCGGGGTGACCACCATTGTAAAGGAGTACTCCCGGGCCTACACCGGGGCGGAGGGGGAGACCCCCTATTATGCCATCATCAACCCGGAAAACAACGCCCTCTACGCCAAATACAAGGCGGAGGCGGACAAAAAACAGCAGCTCCATCTGCTGGGCCGGCTGGC
>JAAWPF010000124.1 GCA_022799835.1 Lawsonibacter sp.
GTTCAGCTCAGAGTTGCGGTAGAAGGGGGTGCCGCCGCCCCGGCGGTTGGGGTACACCTTCTCCTGCTTGTCCAGCTCCACGCCGGCGCACTCCAGCAGATAGATCAGAGGGATGCGCAGCCGCTTGGCGGTGTCGCTGCCCCGGAGCAGATTGTCGGCCTGACCGGGCACCCAGGTTCCGGCGTGCTTCTTGTTGTCGGAGGCGATGATGCAGCACCACTTGCCATTCACCCGGCCCAGGCCCTTGACGATGGAGGTGGAGCCGTTCTTGTTGTGCTCGGGGTTGTACAGGCTGTTCAGAGGGCACCAGGTGCCGGCGTCCACCAGCAGGGAGACCCGCTGCATGGCGGTGAGCTGGCCCTTGGCGTTCATGTCCTCGTCGGCCTTGCCGGCGGACAGGGCGTCTACAACGTGGGCGTGGATGTCGTCCTCGATGGCCCGGAGCTCATCCACGTTCTCCTTGTTGGCCTTGACGGGCTTGCCCACCACGGGCATGTTCTGGAAATACCGGGGCATGGAATAATTACCCAATGTAAACTCCTCCTAAAAAATGGTTGGGGTCCTCTTTGTAGGGGCCGGCCTCTGCGCCGGCCCGTTGGTTCGCGGTCTTTGGGCTCGGGGCGGCACAGAGACCGCCCCCTACTTTTTCCGCAGATTCAATCCAATCCAGCAGCCGCCGCAATGGAAATAAGCAGATTCTTCATCAATTATTCCTTGGGAATCTTGATAAAGGCCTGGCCGGGGTCGATCTCCTCCCGGATGATGCGCAGGATCTCCTGGTCGGGGTCGGGGAAAATCTCGGCCTTGGAGCAGTCGATCTCGAAGCCGGTGTTCTCCTGGACGATCTCAGGAGTGACGCCGGGGAACATGTAGGCGCAGTACATGCGCTTGGTCTGCTCGTCGAACTTCATGATGCCCAGGTCGGTGACCACCATCTGGGGGCCCCGGTTGCCGGGCAGGCCGACTTTCTCACGGCCCCCGGGGCCGTCCATCCAGCCGCAGGAGGTGATATAGTCGATCTTCTCCATGAAGCGGCGCTTCTGGTGCTGCATCATGATAATGGTGTTGCAGTAGGTGGCGATGCCGTTGGCGCCGCCGGAGCCGGTGAACCGGGTCATGGGCTTCACATAGTCGCCCTTGCCGTAGATGCAGGTGGAGTTCACGTTGCCGTAGGGGTCGATCTGGGCGCCGCCAATGAAGGCGATGAGGCGGTCCTCGTCGTGGAGCCACTCGTTGGCCTCAAAGCCGATAAAGCGGATGTTGGGCCACTGCACGGCGCAGTGGGCCATAAAGCGGTTGTCGCCCACAGAGCGGGGGACCTCCACGGGGGAGCAGTCCATCAGGCCGCTCTCCACGATGGGGTGGCAGGAGGGGCACACCACCCGCTTGGCCAGGGAGGCGCCGATGAGGGGAAGGCCGGTGCCCACGATGACAATCTGGTTCTCTTTGATATTTTTGGCGATGGCGTAAGCCTGACGCTCCTGCTTGGTAATCTTATATTCAGCCATTTTTCTGTACCTCCCTATTTTTAGTGCCGGGTGGAGTAGCCCAGATGGGGCTCATTCTTCAGCCGCATCAGGCGGGAACCGCCCACCTTGTCCAGCAGCTCCTCGTGGTCCTTCACGCTGTAGACCCACTTGTCCAGGTAGTCCTTAAAGGTCTCGGGGACGGCGGCGCCGGAGGCGGCGTCATCGGCGGCCTTCCTGGCCTTGGCGGCGGCCTCGGCCAGCTTGGCGTCCTCGGGCTTGGCGTCGGCGGCCTTCTGAGCCTTGGCGGCAGCCTTGGCCAGCTGGGCGGCGGCGTCGGCGGCGTCCTGGTACTTGGAGGCCTTGTCGTACTCCTTCATGGCGTGGGAGTCGTTGTCATAGTAGTTGTAGCACTGGGAGGGCCAGGCGCCGTAGGGGGCGTGGACCACCGCGGAGACACACTCGCCGAAGATCCGGGTCAGGGTGGGATCCCGGCGGATGTACTCATCGCTCACCAGCTCCTCGCAGGTGACGATGACCTTGCGGGCGGCCACGGCCACGTCAACATCGTGGAACTCGTCGCCCTCGATGATGCAGGTGCCGTCGGGGCTGGCCTTCTGCACGTGGATGACAGCCAGGTCCAGCTTGGGGGTAGGCACGGCCACCACCTTCTCACCAGGCTTGAAGGGGTTCTCAATCTCCACGCACTTCAGGTCGTCCACCTTGTCCAGGGTTTTGCGCCGCTCCTCACTGATGCCCCAGTACTTCATCAGGCCGGAGCCCTGCATCAGCCGCACAGGCAGGAAGGGCAGGCCCAGGGAGGCGGCGTGGAGCTGGAGCATCAGCACGTCCTGGGAGTAGTCCTCATAGGTCAGCTCGCCCTTCTCAATGGCGGCGCGGAAGCGGCGGGACACGTTGGTGTAGCCGGAGTTGGCGGTATAGCAGTTGATGTACGCCTTGACGCGGCCCTCGCCGATCATCATATCCCAGTCGCCGCCGGCGGGGCCGGCCCAGACGGTGAAGTCAGTCTGCCCCTGGCGCAGGATCTCGCTGACTACGGCGTAGGGCTTGCGGTTGGTGGTGAAGCCGCCGAAGCAGACACAGTCTCCGCTCTCGACGAACTTCGCCACGGCGTCATGCAAGGAATATACTTTGTTCATGGTAATACCCCCGTTACAAAAATTTTTAGTTTCTCTCTGATTTTCAAGGTGCCATAGTGCGCTATTTTACGTCTGCTATTCTAACACGAATTTCCCAAAAGGTCTACCTCTAATTTAGCATAAAGTTTGCATATCTTGACCTTGCGTGATATAATGGAAATATCCTCGCAGGGGCGGATATCAGCCGCCCGAAAACAACACTCTGATTTCTGTAAGGGGCGCCTCCCCGGGCGGCCCGTTTCCCGGCCAGACAGCCATACCTGGCGGGCCGCCGAATACAGCAGCACCCGCGCCAAAGGAGGCGGTTTCCATGACCAACGTGGAATTTCACCTGCAATTAAACCACAACGAGACCTGGAACATGAGCCGGCTGCACTTTCACGACCACTGTGAGTTGCTCCTGCCCCTGGTCAGCCCCGGAAACATCTTTGTCAGCGACCAGGTTTACCCCCTGCGCCGGGGAACGCTGTATCTCATCGGGGAAAACACCCTCCACCGCACCATGGCGGAGGGCTTTCACGCCCGCTATGTGCTCCACATCAGCAAAAAATCCCTGTCCAAGCTGTCCACCCCCCAGACCGACCTTTCCCGGCTGTGCGGCACCTCCTTCCGCCGGGCGGAATTGAAAGGCGAGGAGATGACCGAGGTCATCGAGCTGTTCCAGGCCCTGGAACGCAACAAAAACGACGGCTCCTTCGGCAGCGATGTGCGCCAGACAGTGGCTCTGCTCAACCTGCTTATCCGTCTGGCCCCCATCCTCAACATGGCCGATGCCGGGGAGTCTATTCACAACAAGGATTTTCTCCGGGTCTCCCCCATTCTGGACTTCATCCGGGACAATCTGGCTGAACCGCTCACCCTGGACCAGATCGCCGGACAGTTCTACATCAGCAAGCACTATCTTTGCCGCATCTTCAAGGCGGCCACCGGCTTCTCTGTCATGGAGTACATCATCTACAGCCGGGTGCTCCGGGCCCG
>JAAWPF010000125.1 GCA_022799835.1 Lawsonibacter sp.
GCATCGTCGAACTCCCGCAGGTCCAGGCCGGTGAGCTTCTTGATCTTCTCCAGCCGGTAGACCAGGGTATTCCGGTGGACGAAGAGCTTTCTGGCGGTCTCGGACACGTTCAGGTTGTTCTCAAAAAACTTATTGATCGTGAGCAGGGTCTCCTGGTCCAGGGCGTCAATGGGGCTCTTCTTAAAGACCTCCTGGAGGAACATCTGGCACAGGATGGTGGGCAGCTGATAGATCAGCCGGCCGATGCCCAGATTCTCATAGTTGATGACGGTCTTTTCAGTGTCGAACACCTTACCCACGTCGATGGCCACCCCGGCCTCCTTATAGGCCCGGGCCAGGTCCCGGATGTGGGGCACAATGGTGCCGATGCCGATAACCACCTTGACCCCCAGCTCCTGGGTGACGGCGGTGACGATCTGTTTGGCGATCTTGGCCAGATCCTTGGAGTCGGCCCCCTCGTGGAGCTGCTTGATCAGGGCCACATCGGTCTCATTGATGGAGATGACGAAGTCAGACTGCTTGTCCGGGAACAGGTTCTGAATCACGTCGATGACCGAAACGTCGGCGGGACCCAGCTGGCGCACCAGGAAAGCGGCCCGGGGAACCTCGGAGACAAAGTGCAGCTCCTTGGCCTGGGTGTACACATCCCCCAAAAGGATGTTGTCAGAGATAATATTTTTCACAAAGGTAGCCTTGTCGTGCTTCTCCTCATAGTAGGTCTTGGCTCCGTTGAAAGCCACCACGGCCATGGCGCACAGAGAGGCGGCCAGTTCGTCCTCCCCCTTGACAAAGGCAGCGTAGTCAAACTGAGCGCCCCAGCCCGCCAGAGGCTTAAACGTACGGCCCTCATACCGGGCGGCGCCGTTCTCCGCGCCGTTGATAGCAGTCACCACGCCGGACCAGTGCTCACCAATGCAGGTCAGCTCACTGCAAGCGACCACAATTCCTTCCGCGTCCACCACACCTACTGTCCGGCTGATGTTGTCCTTCATCTGGAGCACAATACCCTGGAACATCCTGCTTGACACTGCGATCCCCTCCTAGTAATTTTTCTGCCATGAACCTATTATAACGGGTAGTCCCCCTGTTTGGCAAGAGTTTTTTCTGATTTTTTGTTCAGATTGCCCAAAACTTTACGGAAGCCCTTCTATTTCTTTCAGTGCGGCTCTTTCCCGGGCCGTCAGAAACCGCCAATTTCCCGCTTTCAGCCCCTCGTCCAGGACCAAAGGCCCCATAGACAGCCGGTGGAGTGCCAGCACCGGTTTACCCCGGGCGGCCAGCATCCGCTTTACTTGGTGGTACTTTCCCTCCTGCAGGGTGACCCGGCACTGGCTTCCGTCCCCCAGGGGCTCCAGCCCGGCAGGGAGACAGCGCAGACCGTCAGCCAGCACCATCCCGGCGGCCAGAGCTTGGACGTCATCCTCATCTATTTTTCCGTCCACCTCCGCGCGGTACACCTTGTCCACGTGCTTTCCGGGGGAGAGCAGCCGGTGTGCCAAATCGCCGTCATCGGTGAGGAGCAGCAGGCCGGTGGTGTCCTTGTCCAGCCGCCCCACCGGGAACAGTCCCCGCTTTTTCAGCTCCGGCGGAAGCACGTCCAGCACGGTGGGCTGCCTGCTGTCCTCGGTGGCCGACAGCAGGCCCGCCGGCTTGTGGAGCATGACGTAGACAAAGGGGGCGCAGTCCACCGTCTGGCCGTCTACCGTTAAGGCGGCCACAGAGGGCTCCACCTTCTCCTCCGGCCGCAGGACCGAGACGCCGTCCACCAGCACCCGGCCCTGCCGGACCAACTCCTTCACCTCTTTCCGGCTCCACCGCCCGGTAGAACTCAGCAGCTTATCCAGACGTTCCATCTCCGCCCTCCGCTTCTTTTTTCTCATCATATCCGCGCCCCTCCGGGCATATCCTGGAGAGAGAACATGCCACGGAAGGAGAGATTGCTGTGTTGATTATGACTGCCAAGCTGCCCAAACGAAAGCTGACTTTGGGGGTAGGGCTGGCAGCCCTGCTGTGCTGCTGCGCCATTGCCCTGAACTTCGGCCAGGCCGTCACCCGGGAGGTCTCCGCCTCCAGCCTCCCCAACCCCAAGGGGGTAAAGACCAATCAGGACCGGATCGACTATCTGTCCGCCTACGGCTGGCAGGTGGCCGAGGAGCCCGTTGCCACTCAGGAACTGCTTATCCCCGAGGAGCTGGACGACAGCTACGACGAATATGTAGCCCTCCAGAGCCAGCAGGGCTTCAGTCTGGAAAAGTACACCGGCAAACGGGTGAAGCGGTACACTTATGAGGTGCTCAACTACCCCACCGGGGAGACAGGGGTCCAGGCCAATCTTCTGATCTGCAAAAATACCGTCATCGGCGGCGAGGTCCTCTCCCCCCAGCTGGACGGGTTTCTGCATGGACTGGCTATGCCGTGAGATCCAAAGGGCTCCCTCCCTGATAGAGGTTTTTTCCTACCGCTCCACGATATGCACGTTCAGATGGTCGTAGGTCATCTCCACCCCGTGGCGGGCAAAAGACTCCCGGACGCCCTCCAGCAGGGCGTAGTACACGTCCCAGTAGTCGGCGGCGGCGGTCCACAGCCGGGCCAGATACTCGATGCTGCTGGACTGGTACTCGGACAGATAGACCACCGGAGCGGGGTCACGCAGGATGCCAGGGGCGGCGTCCAGCACCTCCTGGATGGCGGCCCTCACCTGGGCGGTGGGGGCGTCGTAGGATGCGGTGAACTTCAAATCCATCCGCCGCCTGCCCAGGCGGTTGTAGTTGATAATTTTAGCGGCGGACAGCTGGCTGTTGGGTACAAAAATCTCTTTGTTGTCCGGTGTGATAAAGGTGGTATAGGACATGTTCACGGCGGAGATTGTGCCGCTGACGCCGTCCGCCTCCACAAAATCCCCCGGGGAAAAGGGCTTGGTCACCAGCAGCACCAGTCCCCCCGCCAGATTGGACAGGGTGTTCTGCAATGCCATGGACACCGCCAGCCCCGCCACGCTGAGCAGGGCGATGACGGATGTGACATCCACGTCCAGAGTGCCCGCCAGCATCAGGGCCAGCAGGACCCAGAGGAAAATGTTCACCGCCGTGTGGATGTAGGGCTTAATGGCCGACACCGACCTGCTCCTGTCCAGCATCCGGTCCACCATCCTCATCAGAAGGCGGATGACCAGCCAGCCCACCAGCACAATGGCGGCAACTCGGACCACATCGCCCAGAGTCAGGTCCTGTATTCCTACCGTTCTGCCAATCGCCCGCAGAGCCTCTTCCACGGTTTCCATGGGTCATTCCTCCTCAGGAAAACAGCCGGCCTCTGGCCGGCTGTCCGTTTTAATAATTCATCTGCTTGCGGCGGGACAGGTTCATGGTGCCCTCCTGCATCTGGTCCAGGCTGTCCAGGCTCTTGCCTGTGCCGAAGGCCACGCAGGAGATGGCGTCGTCGGCCACATGGGTCTCGATGCCCGTGTGGGACTGGACCAGCTTGTCGAAGCCCCACAGCAGGGAT
>JAAWPF010000126.1 GCA_022799835.1 Lawsonibacter sp.
TTTGACAAGGACGACGAGGCGGAGGCCTACCTGGTGGACTACGACGCGGAGAAGGATGTGGCCATCCTCCGGCTGGCGGAGACCACTGACAAGCGGGTGTCTTTGCAAATGCGGGTCCCCCAGGAGGACAGCCTGGGCAGCGAGGCCTACGCCGTGGGCTACCCCTCCGCCGCCGATCTGACGGTCACAGCGGTGAACTCCTTTAGTCAGAAGGATGCCACCGTTACCACCGGCAGCATCAGCCGCTTCCTCACCGAGAGCGGCACTGGCCGCAAGCTGATCCAGACCGACGCCTCCCTGGGAGGCGGCAACTCGGGCGGTCCCCTCATCGACAGCTCCGGGGCGGTCATCGGCATCAACACCGCAGGCTCCAAGCTGGACTCCAACCTGTTCTACGCCGTCAGCGTCAGCGAGGTGCTCCCCCTGCTGGATAAAAACAGCATCCCCTATACCTTGGCCCCGGAGAACAAGTCCGGCGGCAATACCATGCTCTATGTGGGCGTGGGTATCGCGGCCCTGGCGGTGATCGTGATTCTGGCAGTGGTTCTGGGCAAAAAGAAAAAGCCCGCCCAGAGCGGGGAGAAAGCGGCACGAGGCGGCGCGCCCGTTCTGCGCTCCATGGCCTCCCAGCACGGGGGGATGGTGGTCCAGCTCCATGGCCAGCCGGTGCAGATCGGCCGGGACGGGGCGGTGTGCCGCCTGGTCTATCAGGACGGAACCCCCGGGGTGAGCAGCAAGCACTGCCAGGTGTACTTCGACCAGAAGGACGGGCAGTTCGTGGTCACCGACCTGAACTCTACCTACGGCACTTTCCTGTCCAACGGCCAGCGCATCGCTCCCAATACTCCGGTGCGCCTGGCCCCCAAGAGCTCCTTCTATCTGGGGGAGGCGGACAACGCCGTCTATGTGGACCTGGAGTAAGCCATGAGACTATCTGCTTACTGCTATACCAACCAGGGGGGCCGGGCCCACAACGAGGACAGCGTGCGCTGCTCCGCTGAGGCGGGGGCTTTTGTCCTGGCCGACGGTCTGGGGGGCCACGGGAAGGGGGAGGTGGCCTCCGCTCTGGCGGCGGACGTCCTCTTCGAGGGCTGCGCCGCCCACCCGGCCCCCGATGGGCTGGCGGAGCTGTTCCAGCGGGCCAACGAGGCTGTGATGGAGGGTCAGAAGGTCCCTGGGCAGGAGGAGATGAAAACCACCGCCGTGGCCCTGTCCGCTGCCGGGGACCTGGCGGTGTGGGGGCACATTGGGGACTCCCGGCTCTACCGCTTCTCCGGCGGGACCCTGGACCAGGAGACCCGGGACCACTCGGTCACCTTTATGAAGTATCTGGGCGGCGAGATATCCTATATGGACATCTGCCACGACGATGACCGGTCCAGCCTGCTGCGGGCCCTGGGAAAGCTGCCCTGCAAGCCGGAGACAGGTCAGGCGGAGCTCCATCCGGGGGACGCCTTCCTGCTGTGCTCCGACGGCTTTTGGGAGTATGTCTATCAGGAGGAGATACTGGCCGACCTGCTGAAAGCGGAGACTCCGGCGGGGTGGGCCCGTGACATGCTCCTGCGCCACATCCGCCGCACCCCGCCGGGAAATGACAATTTTTCCCTCATCACCGTGTTTGTGGAGGAGGAGCTATGAGACGGCTGACATCTATATTCCTTGCTCTGCTGTTGGTGGGGCTTATGTGTACCGGCGCTCTGGCTGCCGGCAGCGTGGAGATCGTCCGGGCCTTTGTCTACGACGGGACCCTGTATACCTATGTGTCCATGGACGGGATGGAGAAGCCCGTCACCAAGGCGGAGGCCAGGGTGGCCGGGCAGACCTTCTCCGCTTCGAACCGGCTGGAGACCGTCCGCCAGGCGGGGGCCCCGGTGACCTGGCTGCTGCTGGTGGACAACTCCACCTCCATGCCCGCCTTTCGCCAGGAGGTAGAGGAGTTTGCTCGAAATCTGGCACAGTCCGGCGGGGAAAACACCCAATTTATTCTGGCTACCTTCGGAGATACGTTTGTGGTCCGGGCGGAGGACATATCCCCGGAGGGGCTGCCGGTTGAGATGGAACAGATCCCCTTTGACGAGCGGGTGACCCGCCTCCACACCGCCATCGGCCAGGCGCTGGACTATTTTGAGGAAATGCCCCGGGAGCGGAACGAGCTGCGCTGCATGGTGGTGTTGTCTGACGGGGTGCAGTACGACCCCACGGGGGGCGTGCCCTATGAGGAGCTGCTGGAGCGGGTCAGCGTCTCCGATGTGATGTTCCATTCGGTGGGTCTGGGCGGTGACCAGGAGGCCCTGGAGAGCATGGGCCGGCTGGCGGAGGCCTCAGGCGGGCTCCATCAGGCGGTGGACACGCAGACGGTGGCGGAGGCCGCCGTCCGGCTGGCGGAGAACAGCGGTGGGCTGTATGTCACCGGCTTTGACCTGTCTGTCCTGACCACGGAGGGCGGGACGGAACAGGTGTCCGTGGCCTTTGCCTCCGACGGGAAGCTGATCTGCCGGGCGGAGGCCCAGGTAGAGCTGCCCCAGCTGACGGGGGAAACCGAAGGGCAGTCCGATTCCCAGACCCCCGCCCAACTGCCGGAGTCCCCCGCTGAGATGCCCGAGGGGAGCGGAGCCGGGCCTGCCGCCCCGGACGTTCCCTCCAGAGAGGGACCGCCGATGGGGCTGATTGCGGGGATCACTATTGCGGCGCTGACCCTGATTGCCACCGCAGTCATCCTGACACAAAAAAAGCGGAAGCCTCAGGTGGTTTCCGAACCCGGGCCCGCCCCCCGGGAGGAACAGGCGGGCATCTATATGCGGCTGGAAGTGGTGCGGGGAGGTTTGGCCGGTGGGCAGAGCCAAAAGGAGCTGGAATTGCGAAATGAGCTGATTGCTGGCACGGCTCCAGCCTGTGACATTGTAATTTCGGACGGAGAGGCCGCTCCCAGGCACGTCCGGCTGTTCTCCATGGAGGGGGCGGTATATGCGGAGGCTCTGGATGCCTCATGCGTAACACTGGTCAACGGAGAGGAGTTTCAGAAAGCCCGAAGACTGCGCAGCGGGGATGAGATCACGGCAGGCAGTACCGTAATTCGTCTGAAATTTTAGCGGGGAACGATTTCCTTGTTTACTGCGTAGCAATTTTTGCATAGGTAGCGTGTCGTTTGAAGGCTTGACCCACACGCGGAAAAAAGCGGGCGGAGGCAATGGACAGGAAAGTGCCAAAGACCATGTACCTCTGCAACAAAAAGGTCCCGAAAGTGCTGAACAGCGGCACTCCCGAGGTTTCCAATCACTTGGTAAGGACAGAGAGACGGGCCCATGCCGAAATAGCACCGTCATCAATAGGTCGGATTCTTCTGCAAACACCCGGGAAATTTCCAATATTCAGCACTTTTACTGCGTATTTCAATTTGCCGCTTTTGGTCTGACCACATATCTGCCCACAG
>JAAWPF010000127.1 GCA_022799835.1 Lawsonibacter sp.
CCTGGCCGAGGCGGTGGGCAACTCCTGCAACCCCGCCTTCATGGAGATCGGCAGCCGGCTGGGCAAGGACCGGTTTTACGACTATTTTGAGGCCTTCGGGATGCTGGAGAGCACCGGTATCGACCTGCCCGGCGAGGCCAGCATGGCCGGCGGCATGTGGAGCCGGGACGCGATGACCAACGTGGACCTGGCGGTGGCCTCCTTCGGCCAGCGCTTTGAGGTCACTCCCCTGCAGATGATCTGCGGCTTCTCCGCCGTCATCAACGGGGGCAATCTGGTAAAACCCTATGTAGTCCAGACGGTCAAGACCCAGGACGGCACCGTGATTCAAAACACCGAGCCGGAAATCATCCGCCAGGTGGTGAGCCAGCAGACCAGCCAGCGGGCGGCCGACATCCTGGAGCAGGTGGTATCCAAGGGCACCGGAAAGAACGCCTACGTGGCGGGCTACCGCATCGGCGGCAAGACGGGCTCCTCTCAGGTCAAGACCGAGGAGGACCGTACCATTGTATCCTTCATGGGCTACGCTCCCGCCGACGACCCCCAGGTCATTGTCCTCATCGCCTATGACAAGCCCCAGCCCAAGGTGCTGGGCGTTCGCTGCAACGAGTCCACCACCGGCCGCTACATCAGCGGCGGCAACATGGCCGCCCGGAAGGCCGGCCCCCTCATTGCCCAGATTCTGGACTACATGGGGGTGGAGCGGGTCTACAACAGTGATGAGTCCGCCGTGGCCGATGTGTCCATGCCCAAGGTGACAGAGCTCAGCCTGTCCAACGCGGAAAAGGCGCTGAAGGAGAAAAACCTGAAGTGCCGAACCATCGGCTCGGGGGACGCTGTCTCCCAGCAGATTCCCGCCGCCGGGACCAAGATCCCCGGCGGGTCCACCGTCATCCTATATCTGGGGGACGCTGTTCCGCAGGAGAGCGGAACGGTGCCGGATGTCATCGGGAAGACCTATGAGGAGGCCCAGAAGGCCCTGGAGAAGGCGGGCTTCTTCATGCGGGCCTCGGGTGTGTCCACCTACTACAGCAACACCACCACCGCCGAGCGCCAGAGCGTGGCCGGAGGAGATGTGGCCGCCATCGGTACCGTCATCGATGTGCGCTTCTTCAACCAGGTAGAGGACGGCTATGCCGGATAGCGGAATTTATAGAAAATGAAACCGCCCTTACGAGGGGTGACACCATGAAGCTGGAAAAGATTTTGGAAGGCGTCTCCCTCACAGGGGGGAGTGCCAGCCTGGATATGGAAATATCTTCCATATCCTGTGATACCAGAACCTTGGCTCCCGGCGCCCTTTTCGCGGCCCTGCCCGGCGACAAGACGGACGGCCGCCAGTACATCCGGGATGCCATTGAGAGAGGGGCGGCCGCCGTGCTGTGTCAGCGGGTCCCGGAAGAGCCCGGCCCTTGGGTGGCGGCGGAGGATGTCCGTCTGGCCTTTGGGCTGGCCTGCGCCAACTGGTTCGGCCGGCCGGGGGATTCGATGGTCCTCACCGCCGTTACCGGCACCAACGGCAAGACCACCACTACCAGTCTGCTCAAGGAGCTGCTGGAGCGGGTGACCGGGGCGAAGGTGGGGCTGATCGGCACCAACCGGAATATGGTCGGCGGCCAGGAGCTGCCCGCCTGCCGCACGACCCCGGACAGCTATGAGCTCCAGTCCCTGCTGCGGCGGATGGCGGACGCCGGCTGCACCCATGTGGTGATGGAGGCATCCTCCCACGCCTTGGTTCAGCGCCGGACGGCGGGGCTGACGTTTGATGCGGGAGTGTTCACCAATCTGACCCAGGACCATCTGGACTACCATCACACCATGGAGGAGTACCGGGACGCCAAGGGGCTGCTCTTTGGACAGTGCAAACAGGCCGTCCTCAACCTGGACGACGAGGCGGGGCGCTGGTATCTGGACAGAATCCCCTGTCCCGCCTTTACCTACTCGGAAAACCGGGCCCGGGCCGATCTCACCGCCCGGAATATCCGGCTGTTTCCCGGTTTTGTGGAATTTGAGGCCCTGACACTGGGAAAGCTCTGCCGGGTCCACCTGCCTATCCCTGGGGGCTTCTCCATCTATAACGCCCTGGCCGCTCTGTCCGCCGGGCTGTGCCTGGGGCTGGACCTGGAGGAGATGGCCGCCGCCATGCCCAACCTCCACGGGGTGAAGGGCAGGGTGGAGGTGGTTCCCGTCCCCAGAGCATACACCGTCCTCATCGACTATGCCCACAGCCCAAACGCCCTGGAGAACATCCTTACCACCGCCCGGGATTTTACGGCCGGGAGGCTGATCTGCGTCTTTGGCTGCGGCGGCGACCGGGACAGGACCAAGCGGCCTGTTATGGGGGCCATCGCGGCCGACCTGGCCGACCTGACGGTGGTAACCTCCGACAACCCCCGCTCCGAGGACCCGGAGGCCATTATCGGCGATATTCTGGCGGGGATGTCCGGGACGGAACCCTACATAGAGCCCGACCGCCGGAAGGCCATCGGCTGGGCGCTGGCCCAAGGAAAGCCGGGGGATGTGATCGTTCTGGCGGGCAAGGGACATGAGACCTACCAGGAGATTGGCGGCGTCCAATATCACATGGATGAGCGGGAAATTGTAGCGGACTGGTTCCGGGAAATGGATAACCGGCAAAAAATGACTGGAAAAATCCCGGCGGATGTGGTATAATCCTATGTCTTGTGCGGGACCCGCCTCTCTGGGCGGGTCATGCGCAGAAGTTTGGTCCGCTGAAAGCGGCAGGTCCCACATTTCCAAAAGAGAGAAACCGGGAGGGGTTTTCGATATGACATACATCCTCAGCTTTATTGTGGCCTTTGGCGTGGCCGCTATTGTGGGGCAGGTCCTGATTCCGCTGCTGCGCCGGCTGAAGGCCGGCCAGTCCATCCGGAAGGACGGACCTACCTGGCACATGTCTAAGCAGGGTACCCCTACCATGGGCGGTATTATGTTTATCATCGCCATCGGCGCGGCCTGTGCGGTGGCGGGCTGGGAGGAAATGCGCGCCGGAAGCTATAACCATCTGTATGTCTTTCTCTTTGCCCTGGTCTTTGGCGTCATCGGCTTTGTGGACGACTTCCAGAAGCTGCGCCACCACGCCAACGAGGGCCTCACCGCCGCCCAGAAATTCCTGCTCCAGCTGGCAGCGGCCATCGCCTTCACGGTGCTCATGCGGGAGCAGGGCTACCTGACCCCCAATCTTTATATCCCCTTCCTGGGGGTGGAGATTGTGGGCATCCCCTGGGTGGTATATATGGTCTTTGCCGCCTTTGTCATGGTGGGGACGGTGAACGC
>JAAWPF010000128.1 GCA_022799835.1 Lawsonibacter sp.
CACAAGGGGCTGGCTGACCTAGCCGTTATCGCCGCGCCCTATGATACCGAGTATCTGGAGGGCTTCCCGGTGGGCCGGGAGCCCTGGGCGGCGATGCTCCACCCGGAACACCCCCTGGCCCGGGCAGAGGGGGATTCCATCCCACTGTCCAGTCTGGTGAAAGAGCCGCTGATCGTCCCCAGCCGCAAATCCCGGATCGAGTCTATCCACCGCTGGTTTGGAGAAATCGGGGCGGAGCCCTATATCCTGTGTGAGATGTCCAACTATATGGATGCGGCAGCTCTGACCAGCCATGGGGTAGGGGTCAGCATCTTCCCCCAGACGGTTGGCGTGTCCAACGGGCTCGTGGTGTCCAAAATTATAACCCAGCCCTCCCGCCAGGCGGAATATATTCTGGTTTGGAACAAGGGACAGTCTCCCTCCGGGCTGACAAAGGAATTTATCCATTATATTCAGGACTGCCTGGAGGAAAACCGGGTACTGTCATAGAGGAGGATGCCCCTGTGCCCACACGGCGCGGGGGCTTATCATATCAAAAAGATATGCTAACCGCAATGATATATGTATTTCCTTTTTTCCCGCTCTTGTGTTAGGATAAGGATGTTCAAAGGAGAAGCCCGAACCCATTGGGAATTTGAAAGGAAAGAGGGATTTTTTATGAGAAAACTGTGGAAAATGCTGGACGAGTATTATCGGACCTTTGCCAGGTAAACAAATATCGCCTCCTCTCTTTGGGTGATCCATCCATCACCAAACAAGGCCCGGCAGTGGAAACACTGGCCGGGCGCATTTTATTCACCATGAAACGGAGGAATCGCAATGAGTATCCATGAGGAATGCGGCGTTTTCGGCGTAATCAGCCCCCGGCCTGGGGATGTGGGCCGGCTGACCTACTATGGCCTGTACGCCCTCCAGCACCGTGGGCAGGAGAGCTGCGGCATTGTGGTCAATGACGACGGGGTGTTCGCCTCCCACAAGGACCTCGGGCTGGTGGGGGAGGTGTTTTCCAACCAGGCGCTGGCCCGTCTGCCCCAGGGGGCCATGGCGGTGGGCCACACCCGCTACGGCACCACCGGGGCCTCCAACCGGAGCAACTGCCAGCCCATTGAGGTCAACCACCAGAAGGGGCGCATGGCCCTGGCCCACAACGGCAATCTCAGCAATGCCGCCCAGCTCCGGGAAGCTCTGGAGCTGTCCGGAGCCATCTTCCACTCCACCAGCGACACCGAGATCATCGCCTATATTGTCACCAAGGAGCGGCTCAGCTCCCCCTCCATCGAGGACGCTCTCAGCGCCGCCATGTGGAAGCTGGAGGGGGCCTACTCCCTGGTGCTCATGTCCCCCCAGAAACTGATCTGCGCCCGGGACCCCCGCGGCTTTCGGCCCCTGTGCTACGGAAAGACGGCGGAGGGGACCTATGTAGCCGCCTCTGAGAGTTGCGCCCTGGCGGCGGTAGGGGCTGAGTTTGTCCGGGACCTGGAGCCGGGCGAGATTCTGGTATTCTCCAGGGACGGCGTGGCCTCCCGCCGGGAGCACTGCGGCAGGGCGCAGCCCACCCCCTGTATCTTTGAGTACATCTACTTCGCCCGCCCGGACTCGGTGATTGACGGGGTATCCGTCCACGCCGCCCGCCTGCGGGCCGGAGAAATTCTGGCCCGGACCTGCCCGGTCCAGGCGGATGTAGTGGTGGGGGTGCCCGACTCCGGCCTGGACGCCGCTCTGGGCTACAGCCGGGCCTCCGGCATCCCCTATGGCATCGGCCTGGTGAAAAACAAATACATCGGCCGCACCTTCATCGCTCCCGGCCAGGACCACCGGCTGGACCAGGTGAAAATCAAGCTCAGCGCCGTCCGGGAGAGCGTGGCGGGCAGGCGGGTGGTGCTTGTGGACGACTCCATCGTCCGGGGGACCACCAGCGGCCGAATCGTCAGTCTGCTGCGGGAGGCGGGGGCCCGTGAGATACACCTCCGGGTGTCCTCGCCCGCCTTCCTGAGCCCCTGCTATTACGGAACGGATATCGACTCCCAGGAGAATCTTATCGCCTGCCGCCACAGTGTGGAGGAGATCGCCCAAATCGTCGGCGCAAACTCCCTGGGCTATCTGCCGGTGGAGCGGCTGGGAGCGCTCATCGGCGGGGGGCGCTGCTGCGATGCCTGCTTTACCGGCCGTTACCCCACACCGATCCCCACAGATACCCGAAAAGACCGCTTTGAGCGAAAGCTGTCGGATCAGCCCGCGGGCCTGGCGGACGCAAAGATGATGGGCTCGCCTTGACAGCTCACCCGGCTGAACTTCACCTCCACGCTGCCGCCGGCCAGATTGGGGTAGATTCCGTCGGGGGCCTGGACAGGAACCAGTCCGCAGTTCCCCTTCAGGCTGAAGATACCGGTCAGTTGGCGTTCATTGGACTGGTGGACCCCATAGAGGATGTCCCCCGCCAGGGCCTGGAGGCGGTAGGCGCTGTCGGTGAGCAGCGGGTCCTGTTTCAGCTGGTAGAGCTGCTGAAGCCACTCGGTCCGGTCCGGCCCGGAGGTCCAGTCCACCGGGTCCTTCTCAAACAGGCCGGGCACATGGGTGCAGCCGCGCTCCTGGCCGCCATAGAGCAGAGTCGTCCCCTTCTGAAAATAGAGGAAGGCGGTCCAGTTGCGCAGGGCGGCCTCGCCGGGGATGGCTGCCGCCGCCCGGAGCCGGTCGTGGTTCTCCAGGAAGCGGAGCTTGACATAGTTGTCCGGGTAGATGGCCTCCTGCTGGGTGACAGCCTCGGCATACCGGCTCAAGGGGAGAACTCCGTCCAGATAGCCCTGATAGCAGGGGTAGATGTCGTACTCATAGCTGAGGTCAAAGGCCTGGAAAATCTCCGAGTCGGACAGGGCGGTGATGCCCTGTCCGCGGGCAAATTGGATAAATTCCGGCTCCACCGACTCGGCCAGCCAGATGCAGCCGGGGCGGACCTCCTCTACCTCCCGCCGGGCCCGGAGCCAGAAGTCCAGCGGCACCAAAGGGGCCACGTCGCACCGAAAGCCGTCCACCATAGAGGCCCAGTATTTCAACGTCTCGATTTGGTAGTCCCACAGGCCGGGGCTGGAGTAGTCCAGGTCCACCACATCGGTCCAGTCCCCCACATGGTTTCCAAAGCTGCCGTCCGCTCTGTGATAGAACCACTCCGGATGGTTTTGGACCAGCCATAGACGCAGCAAGGAAGCCACGCCATTTATGGCTTATATGGACCGCACAAAAAAAGACAAGGTAAAACATCACCTCA
>JAAWPF010000129.1 GCA_022799835.1 Lawsonibacter sp.
GGCCACCACGCAGCACAGCGCCTCTCCGGCCCGATTGGTGCGCAGAAACAGGTGCCGCACCAGCCCCTTCCCCGTCCGCTCGTTATAGGCGGGGACGTGGAAGCGCTCCATCCAGCCCTTGAAGGCGGCGCGGCAGGCCGTGTCCGCCTCCGGCTGGAGCAGGCAGTCCTCCACATCCACCACCCGGTGGCTGCGCGGTGCATAGTAGCCCACCGCTCCGTCCGCCACGGGCAGCTGCACCTTGTTGCGGTAGCGCCGGGTATCCTCCGCGCCGTGGATCACCGGCACGGCGATCTCCGCCCCGCCGATGCGCCGCAGGGCGTCCTCCACCCGCCGGCGCTTGGCCTCCAGCTCCTCCCGGTAGCTCATGTGCCGGAACTGGCAGCCGCCGCACAGGCCGTAGTGGGGACAGTCGGGCTGCGTCCGCTCCGGCGATGGCTCCAAAATCCGCTCCACCCGGCCCCAGGCCGCGCTGTGGCCCACGTGCTCGATGAAGGTCTCCACCCGCTCGCCCCGGAGGGCGCCCTTGACAAACACCGCCATACCCTCAATCCGGGCGACCCCCTCGCCGCCGCTGCCGTAGCCCTCGATGGCGGCGGGGTAGACCCTCCCCTCTCTCAGCATGGGGCCCCACCCCCTCCCTGGGCCTTGTGCAGCTTGTGGAGCTCCTTTTTCCGCCGGTTGGAAAAGCGGTCCTCCTCGCTGTACACGCAGCCGCAGTATTTTTGCAGATACAGCCCCAGCGCCCTGGCCTCCTCCTGGCCCTCCCGGAAGCGGGGACGGAAATCGTAGGGCGCGAACTCCACCCCGTACTTCTCCCCCATTCTGGCCCCGGTGGCGCAGATCAGCGCCCGGTCCTGATAGGGGGACACCAGCAGGGTGGTGGAAAAACGGTCAAAGCCGTGCTCGGCGGCGTACTGGGCGGTGCGCTCCATGCGGCAGGCGTAGCAGTAGCCGCAGCGGCGGTCGCTGTCCGCGGCCACCGCCGCCGTGAACTGGCGCAGGCCGTAGAAGTCCTCCTCCTCCAGGGCAAGGCCGATGTCCTTCGCGTACTGCCGCAGGGTGTCCCGCCGGGCCTTGTACTCCTGGAAGGGGTGAATGTTGGGGTTGTACCAAAAGCCCACGGGCTCCACGCCCTCCTCCCGCAGCAGCTTTACGCAGGCCACGCTGCATGGCGCGCAGCAGATGTGAAGCAGGGTGCCGCTCATAGCCGCGCCTCCTCTCCGTTGTGGATGAAACGGCCAAGACCGCAAAAGCGGTCCCGGCCGTTTTGTGGTTACACCAGATAGCCCAGGCCGCGGAGCACCGCGTACATCCCGGCGGCCGCCTCCCCCCGCAGGGCAGGGGCGGCGGGGCTGATCTGGCTCAGGGGGGCGTACAGCATATCGCCGTCCACCTCCAGCGCCTCCTCCAGCCCCCAGGCCAGCACGGCCAGGCTGCCCCAGGCCCAGTCCGAGAAGGCCGCCATATCCGGCTCCTGGGAGATAATGATCTGGGCGTACTCGCTCTCCGCCAGCGCGCCGTAGCGCTTGATGCCCAGATTCAGATAGCAGGCCATGCGGCCCATGACGGTGAGAAACTCCTCATGCGTGAGCACGCCGTCCGGGTCAAACAGGCCGTCCCCTTTTCCCTGCACCAGCCCCAGAGAGGCGATGGCGTTCACCGACTCGGCATACCAAATCCCCTCGGGCACATCGGAAAACTGGTTCTCTCCGAAATAGTTCACGTTGAGCACCCGGGCCAGCATCACGCACAGCTGGGCGCGGGTGAGCTTGTCCTCCGGGGAGTACGCCCCGCCGCCGGTGCCGTTGAGCAGCCTGTACGCCCCCATGGCGTTCACCGCCCGGCCGTAGGCGCTCTCCTCCACGTCGGAGAACCAGCGGCTCTCGTACTCCAGGCCCAGCCTTTCCGCCACCTCGGGCACGGGCAGCTCCTCAAAAACATGGCCGTTGTTGTAGTACACGCTGGTCTGGGGGGGCAGGGCCGCGAACAGGGCGGCCAGGACCGCCTCGTCCGTCTCCGGGTCCACATAGAACGCGCTGGTGTCCAGCACCATCCCCACCTGGGCGTCCTTCTCCTCCCCGCACAGGGCCAGGGCCACCGCGCTGGCGTACGCATCGTCCACCAGCAGCGTGGGGATGACCCCCACCCTATCGGTGGTATTGGCTTCGCTGGAGTAAAAGCGGGCGAACGTGACCTTCAAACCGTCGCCGTCAAAGAGTTCCGGGTAAACCTCCCCGTCCAAAACGGTCTGGGCCACGCCCTTGCCGTAGCTGCGGCTGCCGATGACCACGCCCCGGCCCGTATCCCGCACGCCGGCGGACAGCAGCTCGGAGGAGCTGGCGCTGCCCTCGTCGATGAGCACCACCACCGGCTTGCGGGTGACGGCCTGCGCGGCGCTGTCCTCCGCGCTCATGCCCCCCTGCCCGTCCTCAAAATACAGGTAACGCCCCGGCCCGTTCAGGGCGCCCAGCATCTCCACGGCGGCGTCGGTATAGCCCCCCGCGTTGCCCCGCAGGTCGATGATCCAGCGCTCCACCTGGCTGTCGTACTCCTTCAACCCCGCTTCAAACTCCTTGCCGGTGTCCACGCCGAAGCTGGTGCAGATGACATACCCCGTTCCGTCCTCCAGCACCTGGAACCGGGTGGTGGGGATGACCAGGGGCCGGCGGATGATGGTGTACGGCGCGCTCACCCCATCCCGCAGCACCGTCACGTTCACCTGGCTGCCCTCCTCGCCCAGCAGCAGCTCCTGATCGCTCTCGCTGGCGGGGACGCAGGAGGTCCCGCTGATCTCCACAATCAAATCCCCCGCCCGCAGCTGCGCGTTCTGCGCCCCGCCGCCGGAGAACACCTCTTTCACCAAAATGCCCTGCTCGGTGTACTCAATGGACACGCCGATGCCCGCCGTGCTCATCACTTCCCCCTCCAGGCGGCCCAAAAACGCCTGGTATGCCTCTTGACTCATGTACTCCGTGTACGGGTCCAGCGTGCTCAGCAGAGCGTCCAGGCTGTCCGCCTCATAGGCCCCCTCCGGCAGCTCCTCGTAATAGTAGATTTCCAGCAGCTCAATGGCCTGCTCCACCGTCAGCGCGCTGGCCGGAGCGATGAGCAGGACCAGGGCCAGCAGCGCCGAGGCCAGACGGACGACATATTTTTTCATGACAGTTCTCCTTTACCCATCAGGTGGGTTTTGTAAATTGACAAACGG
>JAAWPF010000130.1 GCA_022799835.1 Lawsonibacter sp.
CTCGCCCCCTTGGAGAAGCTGGTCGAAGTCGAAGTCCCGCTCCTCCTCTTCCTCCTCTCGAGGCCGCTGGGGACGCTCGCCCCCTTGGAGAAGCTGGTCAAAGTCGAAGTCCCGCTCCTCCTCTTCCTCCTCTCGAGGACGCTGGGGACGCTCGCCGCCCCTCTGGAGAAGTTGGTCATAGAGCCGGTCCTCCCGCCCCTGGGCGGACTCCGCCTCCGGCTCCTGCCGCTGGGGAGCGGGACAGGCCCGCTCCCCACGCTGGCGCTGCCGGGCCATGCGGCTGGCCAACTGATAGGCGGAGTGGAGGCGCTGGAACCCCTCCGGATCGTCCTCCGGGTGGGTAGTTTTCAGTTTTTCAGCGTAGGCGTGGCGCACCTCGGACAAATCAGAAGGGCCGGGCAGACCCAGCTGGCTCCACGGCCAGCTCATGCCTGCTCCTCCCCATCCTCTTCCAGGGGGTCCAGCTCCAGAGGCGGCAGATCGCCCACCCCAATGTAGGCCTCTGCCTGATCAAAAAACTGCTCCACCCGGCGGCTGGCCTTGGCAATACGCAGGCTTTCCTGGGTGGACAGCTGCATCTGATACCAGTCCAGCGTCTGAGCCACCTGGTCCCGCAGCTGGCCCACTGTCATGGCATACAGCCGCTCCCCCCGGGCAATCAGGGTCCGGGGGCCCTCCTGCTCCCTGGGGTTCATCTTCAGGTTCTCCAGTTCCTTCAGCCGCGCCTCCACCTCCTCCTCGGTCATGCCGGAGCCCTGAAGGACCAGCCGGGCGGTCTGTCCCTCCTTGGACACCACGTTCACCTCCAGCAGGCCGTTGATGTCATAGGTAAACCGCACCCGGACATACTGCTTCCCCCGGGGCCCGGGCGGAACGGCAATCTCCAGGTGGCCCAGGTAAGTGTTGTCCTGGCAGTAGCGCTGCTCCCCCTGGTAGACTTGAACATCAATGGCCCGCTGGTTGTCCCGGGCGGTGAAATAGGTCCCCTCCTTGCTGGAGGGCAGAACGCTGTTGCGCTCAATGATGGGCGACATCAGCGATTTTTCCGGCTCCGCCTCGTTTAGTACATTGATACCCAGGGTAAAGGGACACACATCGGTGAGCACCAGCTCCCTCAGGTCGGGAGCACGCATTTTCATACCGGCGCAGATACCCGCACCGATGGCGATGGCGGTGTCCGGCCGGGCCCCGGCGGAGGGCTCCCGGTTCAAGGCCTTGGCAATGTACCGCCGGACGGCGGGCATGTGGCTGGAGCCGCCCACCATCACCAGTTCGTCCAATTCGTTGGCCCCCATGCCGGCGTCCAAAAACACCTTGCGCACCGGAGCCAGCAGGCGCTGAAACAGTGTGCTGCTCTTGCGGATGACCCACTCGTGGGTCAGGGCCAGGGAGGCGGAGATCTCATCGTCAGACACCGCCATAATCACCGGTTCCCGGGTGGTGAGAGCCATTTTGCAGGTCTCCGCCTGGCGTCTCAGGGTCTCCTGACGCTGGCGGGACAGGGTGTCAAAGTCCAGCTGGCAGTCCTGACAAAAGCCCCGGGCGATCAATTCGTCAAAGTCCCGGCCCCCCAGAAAGTTGTCCCCGCTGACGGCGGTGACGCTGACCACGTTGTCAAACCGCTCCACCAGGGAGACGTCCAAGGTGCCGCCGCCGAAGTCGAAGACCAGACAGACCTTGTCCTCGTCCCCCTCGCCGATGTGGCCGGCCACCGCAGCGGCGGAGGGCTCGTTCACCAGCCGCTCCACCGTCAGCCCGGCCAGGGCCCCCGCCCGCTTGGTGGCAGCCCGCTGGGCCTCGGCAAAGTAGGCCGGAACGCTGACCACCGCCTCGTCCACCACCTCGCCCAGGTAGCTCTCCGCATCCTCCCGCAGGCGGCGCAGAATGAAGGAGGACAGGTCCTCCGCCGTGAACATCCGTCCGCCCAGCTCATACTGGCGTCCGGTACCCATGGCCCGCTTGAAGCCGGCGGCGGTGCAATCCGGGTGGGTTATCAGCCGGTCCCGGGCCGCCGCCCCCACCAGAATGGAGCCGTCGTCGTCCACGCTGACCACGCTGGGGGTCAGATACTCCCCGGCGGCGTTGGGGATCAGCTCGCTCTTTCCGTTGCGCCACACAGCTGCCAGGCTGTTGGTGGTGCCCAAGTCAATTCCTATAATGGCCATATGCGCTCACCCTGCTTTCGCCGCCTCCCAAGGCGGATATTTTCTTTTTTATTATAAAGCGGGGCCGGAAAAAAATCAAGATGGACCCCCGCCTGACAGGCGGAGGTCCTCAACATTACAGGATGATGCAGATCAGTCCGCCGGAGCCCTCGTTGATGATGCGCTGGAGGGTCTCCCGCAGCTTGGTGCGGGCGTCCTCGGGCATGCGGTTGATCTTGGCGTTCAGGTCCTCGTTCACCAGCTCATGGAGGGATTTTCCAAAAATGTTGGCCTCCCAGATTTTGCTGGAGTCCCCCTCATACTCCTGGAGCAGGTAGTGGATCATGTCCTCGCTCTGCTTCTCACCGCCCACAATGGGAGAGACCTCGGTCTCGATGTCCGCCCTTATCATGTGGATGGAGGGCGCGCTGGCCTTGAGGCGGACGCCGTACCGCCCCCCCTGCTTCATGATCTCGGGCTCCTCCAGCACCAGGGAGTCGATGGGCGGCACTACGATGCCGTAGCCCGTCTCCTCCACCTGCCGCAGGGCGTCAGCCACCTTGTCATAGGACTTCTTCACCCCGGCCAGCTGGGTGAGCAGGGCCATCAGGTCACCATCGTCGGCGATGGTGAAGCCCGACTGCTGGGAGAGGGTGTTGTAGAACAGCGACCGTGGCAGCTCCAGCAGGGCGGCGGACACGCCGGTGCCCAGGTCAATGGAGGAGATACGGGCGTCACTGACCACCTCACATTCCCGGAAAGAGTTCACTGCGCTGTCCACATCCCGGATACGGCGCAGCTGAGCGGTACCCTCACGGATGGCCCCGTACAGAGCGGATTTGATGGGGTGTTCCTGGGGCAGAGCGTCCACCCAGGGGGGCAGGAACAGGTCCAGTTCCTTTACTGGG
>JAAWPF010000142.1 GCA_022799835.1 Lawsonibacter sp.
CTCCTCCAACGACTTTGGCAAGAACATCATCCCCAACATGCTCCGCGCCGGCGAGAAGCTGATGGCCTACCGCTTCGCGGGCTACTGGAAGGACGTAGGCACCATCGACTCCCTGTGGGACGCTAACATGGATCTGCTGTCCCGGAACAGCGGCCTGGACATGTACGACGAGAGCTGGCCCATCTACGCCCGCACCCCCATCAAGCCCCCCCATGTCACCGGGCCTGACGCCTCCATCTCCCACTCCCTGGTCACCGGCGGCTGTCAGGTGGACGGCACGGTAGCCAACTCGGTCCTGTTCAACTCGGTCACCGTTGAGAAGGGGGCCGACATCCAGTATTCCATCCTCATGCCCGGCGCCAAGGTCAAGGCGGGGGCCAAGGTCTACTACTCCATCGTGGCGGAGAACGCCACCATTGGAGCTGAGGCCGTTGTAGGCTCCGCCCCGGACGGCGGCGAGAACTGGGGCATCGCCGTGGTGGCCGGCGGAGTCACCGTGGGTGAGAAAGCGACGGTATCTCCAAAAGCCATGATCCGCGAAGACGTGAAGGGAGGTGAGCGGGCATGAATGATCTGCACGGGATTTTGTTCGCGTACCGCTCTGACGCCAATCTGGGCGAGCTGACCCGCCCCCGTAACACCTGCTCTGTCCCCTTTGGGGGGCGGTACCGCCTGATTGACTTCATGCTGTCCAGCTATGTCAACGCCGGCATCACCGACGTGGGCCTAGTGGTCCACCAGAGCTACCAGTCCCTGCTGGACCATCTGGGTTCCGGCAAGGACTGGGAGCTGAGCCGCAAGCACGGCGGCCTGCGCATCCTGCCCCCCTTCAGCTACGCGGAGCTGGGCCACGGGGAGTACCGGGGCAACATGGAGGCCCTGGCCGGTGTGGCCGACTACCTGGAGGACATCCGTCAGGACTATGTCATCCTGGCCTGGGGCGACCTGGCCATCAACCTGCCTGTCAGCGAGGTCTTTGAGCAGCACCTGAACTCCGGGGCCGACATCACCATGGTGTGCACCCCCACCCTGCGGGGCGCCCCCCAGTTCTCCGAGTATGTGGAGGTGAGCGCCGAGGGACGTGTCACTGACCTGTCTGTCCACCCCACCACCGCCGACAAGGCGCTGGAGTCCCTGGAGGTCTATATCCTGTCCAAGAAGCTGCTGCTGGACATGGTGGACTACTGTGCCGCCCACGACGTGTACAATTTCAGCCGCGGCGTGCTCCAGCCCCGCCTGAAGTCGCTGAAAATTGTCCCCTATGTCCACAAGGGCTATGTGGCCCGGTTCCAGTCGGTGGGCGACTATTTCCAGCGCTCCCAGGACCTGCTGGACCCCGCCGTCCGGGCCGATCTGTTCAACCCCGCCCGTCCCATCCGCACCAAGGACCAGTCCAACCCCTCCACCTACTACGGGCCTGAGTCGGTCTCTAAATACTCCCTGGTATCCGACGGCTGCTACATCGAGGGCGAGGTGGAGAACTCCATCCTCTCCCGGGGCGTCATCGTGGCGAAGGGCGCCAAAGTGTCCAACAGCGTGCTCATGCAGGGCACGGTGGTCAAGGCGGGGGCCTCCTTGTCCTATGTCATCACGGACAAGGATGTCACTGTCAATGAGGGCCGCATGCTCATGGGCCACCTCACCTATCCTCTGGCCATCGCCAAGGGTTCTGCCGTCTGATTTGTCCTTACAGGCGCCCTCCTCACAAGGGAGGGCGTCTGACGAATATTTTATCCCGCGTCTGTGGGGGCGGATATTATCCGCCCCCAGCCCTGAAAAACCGGTCGGGCGCATATTATGCCCCCCTGCGCCTGTCCCATATATCCCCAATAATTTTTGAAAAAGGTGATTTTTATGAAAATTCTCTTCGCAACCTCCGAGGCGGCCCCCTTCATCAAAACCGGCGGACTGGCCGACGTGGCCGGATCCCTGCCCCAGGCCCTGGCGGCCGAGGGCCACGAGGTCAAGGTGATCCTCCCTCTCTACGAGGGGATCAGCGAGGACTGGCGGGCCAAAATGACCTTCTTGAAGTATTTCAATGTCACGCTAGCCTGGCGCCAGGTCTACTGCGGCGTCTTTGAGCTGGAGTACCAGGGAGTCACCTTCTGGTTTGTGGATAACGAGTATTATTTCAAACGCTGGCAGCTCTACGGCCACTTTGATGACTGCGAGCGCTTTGCCTACTTCTCCCGGGCTGTCATCGAGACTCCGGGTCAACTGGACTGGGCCCCGGATATCATCCACTGCAACGACTGGCAGACCGCCCTGGTCCCCGTCTACCTTCTGGAGGAAAAATACCGCATTCCTCAGCTGGCCGGGGCCAGGAGCATCTTTACCATCCACAATATCGAGTATCAGGGCCGCTACGGCGATCAGGTCCTCCAGGACGTCATCGGCCTGGACCGCAGCTACTTCAACGAGGGGATGCTGGCCTACCACCGGGATGTGAACCTGATGAAGGGCGCCATCATGGCCTCCAACTTTGTCACCACCGTCTCCCCCACCTACGCTCAAGAGCTGCGCACCCCCTTCTACGCCCACGGCCTGGACGGGGTCATCAACCAGCAGAGCGGCAAGCTGGAGGGCATTCTCAACGGCATTGACACCGCCCTCTACGATCCGGCCAAAATGGAGGGTCTGGCCGCCAACTACACCTTGAAGGCTCCGGTCAAGGGCAAGGCCGCCTGCAAGGCCGCCCTCCAGCAGGCCGTCGGCCTCCAGGAGAACCCGGACGTGCCTCTCATCGCCTGTGTCTCCCGTCTGGTGGGCCACAAAGGCTTCTCCTTGGTCACTGACGCCATCCACGAGATCATGGGTCTGGGCTCCAAGGGGACCCAGATGGTGGTTCTGGGCACCGGCGACTGGCAGTATGAGGAGGCCTTCCGTCACGCCCAGGGCCAATACCCCGGTAGATTCGCCGCCCAGCTGACCTACTCCGCCCCCCTGTCCAACATGATCTACGCCGGGGCCGACATTTTCCTCATGCCCTCGGTCTCCGAGCCCTGCGGCCTGAGCCAGATGATTGCCATGCGCTTCGGCACCAT